>JAJYBG010000043.1 GCA_021779075.1 Actinomycetes bacterium
CATCCCCGCCTACCGCACCCTGCTCGACGAGTGGAAGCTTGCCGGCCGCGCCGGCAAGCGTGACGACGACACCCTCTGGGCGCGCTTCAAGGCGATCGGCGACCAGATCTACGCCGCCAAGGCCGACGTCGCCGCTGCCGAGAGCGTCGAGTACGGCGCGAACCTCGAGGCGAAGCTCGCACTGCTCGCCGAAGCCGAGCCGCTGGCCACGGCCACCGATCTCGCCCACGCCAAGAGCAGGCTCTCCGACATCCAGCGCCGCTGGGACGCCATCGGCAGGGTGCCCCGCGATCAGGTGCGCGTCGTCGAGGACCGGCTGCGCACGATCGAAGCCGCCGTGCGCAAGCTCGACGAAGACCACTGGCGGCGCAACAACCCCGAGAAGCAGGCGCGCTCCGCCGGTCTCGCGGCGCAGCTCGAGGACGCCATCGCGCGCCTCGAGACCGAGCTCGCCGAGGCGAAGTCGGCGGGTGACGCGAAGGCCGCGGCCGACGCCCAGGAAGCGATCGACGCCCGCAAGGCGTGGCTCAACGCGCTGAAGTAGCCCGACCTGCCTTCTCCACAGGGTTGCGTGGCGCGCCGCGCCGTCGCGGCATCATGAGCCCGTGTCGTCCGTCATCCCGCCCGTCCTGTCGCACCGCGACATGCCCATCGCCGAGCTCAGCGCCCTGCGCCTCGACGGCGAGGTGTTCGCGCTCGGTGCCGGCGTCGTCGGTGCCGACGAACCGGTGACCGCGCACCACCGTGCCGCGGCGCTGGGCCTGCGCCTGCCCGGGAAGCTCGTCCCCGAGCGCGACAGCGCGCTGTGGGTGCACGGCTTCCTCGCCGTCGAACCGTCCGTGCCGACGGTGGCGATGACCCGCACCGACCGGACCTATGCCATGAACATGCAGGGCCTCGCCGTGCGCGAAACGAGCCTCCTGCCCGAGGAATGCGCCGAACTCGGCGGAATCCTCGTCGCGAGCCTCTGGCGCACGCTCTACGACCTCGCCTTCCAGCCGGAACCGATTTCCGGATTGATCGACGACGCGATGCGGGATGCCGCGCACGCGCGTCCGCGGGCCCTGGCCGCAGCCCTCGGTCGGGTCGCCCTCGACGCCCGCAACCCCGGCAGCCGCACCGCGGCAGCCCGCCTCCGCGCGCTTGAACGTGAGGCATGCACCTGACCAGCCTGCCGCGACGCGGCGACGTGCTGGCCGGTTCGCGGAACGGCTATCGCTGAACGGCGACGATCCAGTGGATCGTCGCGCGAGAGCCGCCGCCGAAGGCCGGCGCCGCAGCAGCGGCGGCGCGGTCAGTTGGCAGACACCCGGTACACGTCGTACACCGCATCGATGCGGCGGACGGCGTTGAGCACACGGTCGAGGTGCGTGGCATCGCCCATCTCGAAGAGGTACCTGCTGTAGGCGATCCGATCGTTCGAGGTCGTCACGGTCGCCGAGAGGATGTTGACGTGGTGCTCCGAGAGCACGCGGGTGATGTCGCTGAGCAGGCCGGAGCGGTCGAGCGCCTCGACCTGGATCTGCACGAGGAACACCGCCTTCGACGTGTCGGCCCACTCGACGTCGATCATCCGCTCGGGTTCGCCGGTCATCAGCGACTTCACGTTGACGCACGACGCCTGGTGCACCGAGACGCCGGAGCCGCGGGTGATGAATCCCACGATCTCGTCGCCGGGAACCGGCGTGCAGCACTTCGCGAGTTTGACGAGGATGTCGGGCGCGCCGCGCACGAGGACCCCGGACTCGCTCCCCCGGGTGACCTGTCGGCCCTTGACCCGGGCAGGGATCTCGGTGACCGGTTCCTCGGTGTCGGCCTGCATGCGGGCGACGACCTTCTCCAGCACGGACTGCGTCGAGACCCGCCCTTCGCCCACGGCGGCGTAGAGCGACGAGACATCGTCGAGCTTGAGAACCGCCGCGACGTCCTGCAGCGAGTCCTGCGTCATGAGCTTGGTGAGCGGCAGGTTCTGCTTGCGCATCGCGCGGGCGATCGCATCCTTGCCCTGCTCGATCGCCTCGTCGCGGCGCTCCTTGGTGAACCACTGGCGGATCTTGTTGCGCGCGCGAGGGCTCTTGACGAAGTTGAGCCAGTCCTGGCTCGGGCCGGCGTCGGGGTTCTTCGACGTGAAGACCTCGACGACGTCGCCGGTCGCGAGGGTGGATTCCAAGGGCACGAGCCGCCCGTTGATCTTGGCGCCCATCGTGTGGTGGCCGACCTCGGTGTGCACTGCATAGGCGAAATCCACCGGTGTCGAGCCCTCGGGCAGGCCGATGACCTTGCCCTTGGGCGTGAAGACGTAGACCTCTTTCGCGCCGATCTCGAATCGCAGGTTGTCGAGGAACTCGCTCGGGTCGTCGGTCTCGGACTGCCAGTCGCTGATGTGCGCGAGCCAGGCGAGGTCGGTATCGACGGGCTTCGCGTTGTCGTCCGCGCCGCGCGCGACGCGCTCCTTGTACTTCCAGTGCGCGGCGACGCCGAACTCGGCGCGCTGGTGCATCTCGTCGGTGCGGATCTGGATCTCGACCGGCCGGCCCTCCGGCCCGATCACCGTGGTGTGCAGCGACTGGTAGAGGTTGTACTTCGGGGTCGCGATGTAGTCCTTGAAGCGTCCCGGCATCGGCGTCCAGCGCGCATGGATCTGGCCGAGGACGGCGTAGCAGTCGCGCACCGTCGTAACGAGCACGCGGATGCCGACGAGGTCGTAGATCTCGTCGAACTCTCGGCCTCGCACGACCATCTTCTGGTAGATCGAGTAGTACTGCTTGGGCCGGCCGACGACAGAGCCGCGGATCTTCGCGCTGTGCAGGTCGTCCTGGATGACCGAGATGACCTGGGTCACGATGCGCTCGCGCTCGGGCGAGCGCTGCCTGACGAGGTTCTCGATCTCGACGTACAGCTTCGGCTGCAGCACGGCGAAGGAGAGGTCCTCGAGCTCGGCCTTGATCATCTGCATGCCGAGGCGGTGCGCCAGCGGCGCGTAGATCTCGAGGGTCTCCTTGGCCTTGCGCTCCGCGTTGGCGCTCGGCACGAAGCCCCAGGTGCGCGCGTTGTGCAGCCGGTCGGCGAGCTTGATGACGAGCACCCGGATGTCCTTCGACATCGCGACGATCATCTTGCGCACCGTCTCGGCTTGAGCGCTGTCGCCGTACTTGACCTTGTCGAGCTTGGTGACGCCGTCAACGAGCATCGCGATCTCATCGCCGAAGTCGTTGCGGAGCTGTTCGAGGGTGTACTCGGTGTCCTCGACGGTGTCGTGGAGCAGCGCCGCGGCCACCGTCTTCGAGCCGATGCCGAGATCGGCGAGGATCTGCGCGACCGCGAGCGGATGGGTGATGTACGGCTCGCCGCTGCGGCGGGTCTGCCCATTGTGCGCGCGCTCGGCGACCCGGTACGCACGCTCGACGAGCGGGACATCCGCCCGGGGGTGGTTCTGGCGGACCGTCTTCAGCAGGCGGTCGAGGGCACCGCTGCCCTGCGCCCTGGAGAACAGGCGCGGCACGAGGCGGCGCAGCGAAGCGGTCTGGTTCGATGCAAGATCAACCATGGCCGCCTCCTGTACCGATTATCGCGCGGCCGCGGCGCCGTCGGTCTCGAGCGGTGCCTTCGCGCGCAGCCCCAGGACGCGCTTGTCGTGCTTGACGATCTTGGGTTCGCCCTCGCGCATCCACGAGTAGAGCGGCGCGGCGACGAAAATCGTCGAGTACGTGCCGATGAGGATGCCGATGAAGAGCGACAGCGAGATGTCCTGCAGCGTCGAGGCTCCGAGCACGAGCGCGCCGATGAAGAGGATGCCTCCGACGGGCAGCGCCGCGACGACGGCCGTGTTGATCGAGCGCACCAGAGTCTGGTTGACGGCGAGGTTGACGGACTCCCCGAAGATGCGTTTCTGACCGCCCTGGTCCTCGCGGGTGTTCTCGCGGATCTTGTCGAACACCACGACGGTGTCGTACAGCGAGTAGGCGAGGATCGTGAGGAAGCCGATGACGGTGGCCGGGGTCACCTCGAAACCGACGAGCGCGTAGACGCCCGCGGTGAAGAGCAGGTCATGGAAGAGCGTCACGATCGCCGAGATCGACATCTTCCAGGTGCGGAAATACAGCGCCATACCCACGAAGGCCAAGGCGAGGAAGACGCCGAGGCCGGTGAGCGCCTGGCGGCTGATGTCTGCGCCCCAGCTCGGGCCGATGAGGGAGGACGTGATCGTCGTCGAGTCGACCTGGTAGCCCGCGGCGAGCTTGTCGGTGACGGTCTTGAGCTCGGCGTCGGGGAGGGCGTCCGTCGTGACGCGTACTCCGTTGCCGTTGACGATGGTGACCTGAACGACAGCGTTCGCGTCGACACTGCGCACCGCATCCAGCGCGATCGACTGGTTCGTCGTCGCGCTGTTCGGCACCTGGAACTGGGTGCCTCCCCGGAAATCGATGCCCCAGTTCACGCCCTTGAAGACGAGGACGAGGATGCAGAGGATCATCAGCACTGCCGAGATCGTCAGGTAGACCTTGCGCCCGCCGACGAAGTTGATCGTGCGCTTGCCGCTGTAGAGGTCGTTGCCGAAGCGCTGGAAGCGGGTCTGGGCCATCAGTCGTCGCCTCCGTCGTTCGAATCGGTCTGGTGCGCCTGGGCGGCCTTGCGCTCGGCGATCGTCTGGCGGCGCGCCGCCTCGCGTGCGCTCGACGCCGTCTTCGCGACGGGAACAGTCGGTGCTGGCCGGAACTGTCCGGCGCCGCGGTACAGCGCGCCGAGGCCCTCGGGGTCGAGCCCGGAGAGCGGGTGCCCGTCGGCGAAGAAGGAGGTTCGGGCGGCGAGCTGCAGCATCGGGTGCGTGAAGAGGATGACGATGATGATGTCGATGATCGTGGTGAGTCCGAGCGTGAACGCGAAGCCCTGCACGTTGCCCACGGCGAGGAAGTAGAGCACGATCGCGGCGAGCAGGTTGGTCGTCTTCGCGGCGTAGATGGTTCGCTGCGCGCGCTTCCAGCCTGCTTCGACGGCCGAACTCAGCGGGCGTCCGTCGCGCAATTCATCCCTGATGCGCTCGAAGTAGACGATGAACGAGTCGGCGGTGAAGCCGATGGCGACGATGAGGCCCGTGACGCCGGCGAGCGAGAGCCGGTAGTCGATCTGCCACGACAGCAGCGAGATCGCCTCCCAGGTCAGTGCCGCCGAGATGATGAGCGAGGCGATCGTGACGAAGCCGAGCACCCGGTACTGGATGAGCGTGTAGATGAAGACGAGCAGCAGGCCGATGGCGCCGGCGATGAGACCGGAGAGGAGTTGCTGCGAGCCGAGCGTCGCCGAGATGGTTGCCGAGGTCTGCACCTTGAAGCTCACCGGCAGCGCGCCGAACTTGAGCTGGTTGGCGAGCGTCTGCGCGCTCGACTGGGTGAAGTTGCCGGTGATCTGCGACGTGTTGCCGGTGATCTGTCCGATCATCGCCGGCGCCTCGAGCACCTTGCCGTCGAGGACGAAGGCGAACTGCGCGCGAGGGTCGGTCGAGCTCGCCGCGTAGTAGCCGTAGAGCCGGGTGCTCATCGCGTTGAATTTTGTGGCGCCCGCATCGTTGAGGGTGACGCTGACGACCCAGGCGCCGGTGCTGACGCCCTGCGAACTCGTGCCGAGCTGGGCTGATGCATCGGTGATGGCCGTTCCGTCGACCTCGACAGGGCCGAGCAGGTACTTCTGGGTGAGCGTGTCGTCACAGGTGATGAGCGGCTTGTCGGCGGGAGCTACGTTCGTCGTGCCGGCGGCGAGCGAGTTGCAGTCGAAGTTCTCGTACGCGTTGCCGAGCGCCGCCGTGACGTAGGAGAGGTCCGAATTGTTCGTCGGACTCGTCGACGGGATGCTGTTGAGCGGCGAGGTCGGCGTCGGGCAGGCGGCGTACGGCTGTCCGGCCGGGGTTGGGCACGGTGTGGCCTTGCCGTCGGCGCCGACGTACTCGGCGGCGGCGGCCGTCTCGAGCAGCACCGGTCTGATCTCCATCTTGGACGAAGCCTGGATGCGCTGCTTGGTCGCGTCGTCGAGGGGGCCGGGGATGTCGATGACGATGTTCTGCGAGCCCTGCGTCGACACCTGCGCTTCCGAGACGCCGGACGCGTCGACGCGGTTGCGGATGATCGTCACGGCCTGTGCGAGTTCGTTCGAGGTGATCTGCTGCCCGGTCTGGAGCTGCGGGGTGAGGATGACCTCGGTGCCGCCCTGCAGGTCGAGGCCGAGCTTCGGCATCCAGCTCGCACCACCCCAGAGGACACCGCCGCCGAGGGCGGCGACGAGGACGGCGACGAGCACCGCCAGCCAGATCAGGGAACGCGACGCCTGACGGGTCGGCGTTGGCGTCTTTGCCACGCGGTTGCCTACTTGGTGTCGGTCTTGGGCTCGTCTTCGATCCGCTCGCCATAGAGCGGCTGGCCCTCCGGGGTCTCCGTCGGCGGGAGCTCCTCGTGGTGCTCGTTCGCGGCGGGCTGTTCGACGAGGCGCGTGATGACCTGGCGGTGTACCGTGACGGTCGTGCCCGGGCCGGTCTCCAGGACGACCTTGTTCGTCTCCTCGTCGATCGACCGGATCGTGCCGAAGAGGCCGAAGTTGGTCATCACCTCGGCACCGGGAAGGAACTGCGACTGCTGCTCGGCCACCTGATTACGGCGGCGGCGGCTGTTGCGCCACATGAAGAGGACGATGACGATGATGACCGCGATCATCACGTAGTTGAGCCAGGGGACGCTGCTGCTGCCGGCCGTCGTCGGCGTCGATGTCGGAGACGGGGTGTCGAGCAGCAGATGCGAGAGCAGGGCAAGGCCCATGGGGGTTTCGGTCCTTTCGGGGGTGAGGGGGTGGGCACCTCACGGCTCGGGAAGCGGGACTGAAGCCCCGGCAGCGAGTATAGGTTACTCGGTGACGAGCCGCTCCTGGGACGCGCTGCCCGGCCGCAGGCCGAAGTGGCGCCAGGCCGCAGGGGTCGCCACCCGCCCGCGGGGCGTGCGCGAGATCAACCCGATGCGCACGAGGAACGGCTCGACGACGGACTCGATCGTCTCGGCCTCTTCGCCGACGGATACTGCGAGCGTGCTGAGACCCACCGGACCGCCGTCGAAGCGCTCGAGGATGATCTGCATCACCGCGCGGTCGAGCCGGTCGAGGCCGAGGGGGTCGACGTCGTAGAGCTCGAGCGCGGCGCGCACGGCATCCACGCCGACGACACCGATCGCCGAGCCCGTCGAGCCGTGGACGAGCGCGTAGTCGCGCACCCGGCGCAGCAGGCGATTGGCGATGCGCGGCGTGCCGCGACTGCGGCTCGCGATCTCGGCGAGGGCTTCTGACGCCACGTCGAGGCCGAGCAGCTCGGCGGCGCGGCGGATGACCTCCTCGAGCTCGCCGTCGGAGTAGAACTCGAGGTGGGCGGTGAAACCGAAGCGGTCGCGCAGCGGGTTCGGCAGCAGTCCGGAGCGGGTCGTCGCGCCGACGAGGGTGAACGGTGCGAGGTCGAGGGGGATACTGGCAGCCCCTGCTCCCTTGCCGACCATGATGTCGATGCGGAAATCCTCCATGGCGAGGTAGAGCATCTCCTCGGCGGAGCGGGCCATGCGGTGGATCTCGTCGATGAAGAGCACCTCGCCGGGCTGCAGTGACGAGAGAACGGCGGCGAGGTCGCCGGCGTGCTGGATCGCGGGGCCGCTCGAGAGGCGCAGCGGCCGCCCGCTCTCGTTGGCGACGATCATCGCGAGAGTCGTCTTGCCCAGACCCGGCGGCCCCGCGAGCAGGATGTGGTCGGCGGTGCGCTCCTGGATCCGTGCGGCGGTGAGCAGAAGCTGGAGCTGACCGCGCACCTTCTGCTGGCCCACGAACTCGGCGAGCGACCTCGGCCGGAGGGCGCCCTCGAAGGCGAGTTCCGCCTCATCGCGCCCGCTCGGCTCCGCGAGCCCCGTGTCGAGCTCGTCGCTCATCGCGCCGCCGCCGGGGCCGAAGCGGCAGGGCCGAGGATGGCGAGGGCGCGGCGGAGCAGCGCGGGAACGCTCGCGCCGGATGCCTCGGCTGCAGCGTCGCCGAGCTCGGCTAGGACCTCGGCGACGGCGTCCGCAGCGGTCTTCTCCGGCCAGCCGAGGCCGACGAGGGCGATGCGGACGTCGTCCGCCACGGAACCCCGCGTCCCGCCGGCTGCGCCTGTCGGAGCCCCTGCGCCGGTCGGCGCGACGGATCGGAGCCTACCGGCGAGCGACACGACGATGAGCTTGGCCGTCTTGGGCCCGATGCCGCTCACCTTGCGGAACGCGCTGTCGTCGTCGGCCTGCACCGCCAGGGCGATCTGGTCGGGGGTGAGCTCGGCGAGCACGCCGAGCGCCGACTTCGGGCCGACGCCGTTGACGCCGAGCAGCAGCTCGAACACCTCGAGCCGATCGATGTCGGCGAAGCCGAAGAGGCTCAGCGAGTCCTCGCGGACGATGAGCGAAGTGTGCACGAGCGCCTCGTCGCCGACGCGCAGTGAGAGGGCGTGCGCCGGCGTGACCGCGACGGCATAGCCGACGCCCGCGACCTCGATCACGAGCATCGAGCCGGCGACGCGGAGCACGGTGCCGCGCAGCGAGGAGATCATGACCTCACGCTAGGTGCGATGGGGCGGGCGAAACGGCAGCGACATGCGATGTTCGAACAGAAGTTCTACTTGGTGCGCGCGGAGCGCTCGGCGGCCAGCCATGCCCGCTGCGCCGGAGTGAGCGCCTCCTCGTCGGCCACGGCGACGCGGCGACCCTGCCGACGCCCGACCGCGATGGCGATGGCGAGCGCGTCGGCCGCATCCGCCGGGGTGGGCGCCACCTCGAGCGCGAGCAGCCGGGTGACCATCGTGGTGACCTGCCGCTTGTCGGCGGCGCCGTAGCCCGTGACCGCGGCCTTGACCTCCGTCGGGGTGACGAGCTCAAGCGGAATCCCCCGCTTCGCCGCCTCGTGGATGACGAGTCCGGAGATCTGGGCCACGCCCATGACGGTGTTGACATTGTGCTGGGCGAAGAGGCGCTCGAGGCCGATGACATCGGGCCGGTACTCGTCGATCGCATCGAAGACCGTGCGCGCGATGCTCACCAGCCGGTCGCCGTGCGGCGTGCGGGCCGTGGTGCGGGCGACGCCGAAGCGCACGAAGTTCGGCGTTCCGAGTTCGACGACGCCGATGCCGCAGCGCGTGAGGCCGGGGTCGATCCCCAGCACGCGCACGGCCATCGGCCTACTCGTCCTCTTCGAGCTCGGCCTGGACCTCGGGGCTGAGGTCGAGATTGGTGTAGACGTTCTGCACGTCGTCGCTGTCCTCGAGGGCGTCGATGAGCCGGAAGACCTTGCGCGCCGTCTCGGCGTCGGCGTCGACCTTCACCGCGGCCACGAACTCGACGTCGGCCGACTCGTAGTCGAAGCCGGCGCTCTGGAGGGCGCTGCGGGTGGCGACGAGGTCGCTCGGCTCGGTGATGACCTGGAATCCGTCGGGGATCGCCTCGACCTCTTCGGCCCCGGTGTCGAGGACCGCGGCGAGGATGTCGTCCTCGCTGGGGCCTTCGCTGACGACGATGACGCCCTTGCGCGTGAAGTTGTAGGCCACCGAGCCCGGGTCGGCGAGCGTGCCGCCGCTGCGGCTCAGCGCGGTGCGCACCTCGGCCGCCGCCCGATTCTTGTTGTCGGTGAGGCACTCGATGAGGAGGGCGACGCCGCCGTGGGCGTAGCCCTCGTACACGATCGAGGCGTAGTCGACGGATTCACCCGAGATGCCGGCGCCGCGCTTGATGGCGCGATCGATGTTGTCGTTCGGGACGGAGGTCTTCTTCGCCTTCTGGACCGCGTCGTAGAGAGTCGGGTTGCCGGCGAGGTCGGCGCCGCCGAGCTTGGCCGCGACCTCGATGTTCTTGATGAGCTTCGCGAACGACTTGGCGCGGCGCTGGTCGATGACGGCCTTCTTGTGCTTGGTCGTCGCCCACTTGGAATGCCCGGACATGAATCTCCTGTACTGGGGATGGCTTCAGAACATCTTAAGCGGGCCAGGCGGCGGCGATCGCCTCGCGCATCTCCCCCAGCAGCTGCGGCAGCGCCTTCGTCCTCGCGACGATCGGAAGGAAATTCGCGTCGCCCGCCCAGCGCGGCACGACGTGCTGGTGCAGGTGCGAAGCGATGCCCGCCCCGGCGACGGCACCCTGGTTCATCCCGATGTTGAAGCCGTCGCAGTTCGCGGCGACGCGCACCGCGCGCATGGCCTGCTGGGTGATCGCGGCGATCTCGGCCGTCTCGGCCTCGGTCGCCTCGTCGTAGAGCGACACGTGCCGGTAGGGGCAGACGAGCAGATGGCCGCTGTTGTAGGGGTAGAGGTTGAGCAGCGCGTACGCGGTGCGGCCGCGGTGGACGATGAGGGACTCCTCGTCGCTGCGCCCCGGCGCTGCGCAGAACGGGCAGTCGGTCTCACCGGGCTGCGTCTGGCCCTGCCCGACGTAGACCATGCGGTGCGGCGTCCACAGCCGCTGGAACTCGTCGGGAACCCCGGCGAAGTGCGCCGCGTCGCTCAGCTCAGCCATGCCGTGTCGACCAGCTCGTGCTCGCGGATGGCCTTGAGGATGCGCGCGATCGCCTCGTCGACGGGCACGCCGTTGAGCTGGCTGCCGTCGCGGAACCGG
>JAJYBG010000044.1 GCA_021779075.1 Actinomycetes bacterium
GATGGGCTCCCAGACGGCGTGGTTGGCCGACGTGCCGTGGAGCAGCACGATGGCGGGCCCTTCCCCGCCGACGCGGAGCGCGAGGTTTACCTCAGCGCCCCGCGTCCGCAGCATCCCGTCGGGTCCCTCCTCGACGGTGACGGCCATCAGACCGGCGTGATGCTGGAGAGCGTCTTGAGCGCGGCGACGAGCCCGGCGGTGATGTCCTTGCGCTTGGCGTCGACGTCGCCGGGGCCGTACACGTACATGCCCTTGTCGCTCTTGAAGCCGAGCTCGCCCGCGGCGATCTTGTCCTTGATGACCTGCGGCGTCTCGGTGGCGGCGTCGAGCTCCTTGTTGAGGTAGCCGGAGACCGCGGCGTAGATGTCGAGGCCTGCCATGTCGAGCAGGCGGGTCGGGCCGATGACCGAGAGCTTGTAGCCGATGCCCCACTTCACGCAGGTGTCGAGGTCTTCGGGGGTGACGATGCCCGCTTTCAGCAGCGCGACGCACTCGCGGAGGATCGCGTAGAGCACGCGGTTCTCGACGAAGCCTGCGATCTCCTTCTCGATGACGGGGTGATAGCCGAACGCTTTGACGATGTCGAGGAGCTGGTCGGTGACCGCCGGTGCGGTGTCGGGGCCGGGGATGACCTCGATCATCGGGATGAGGTGCGGCGGGTTCGACCAGTGCATGCCGATGAAGCGCTCCGGATGCGTGAGCGCGGGGGCCATCGCCGAGATCGGGATGCCCGAGGTGTTGGTGCCGATGATGACGTCGTCGCCGACGAGGCCCTCGATCTGCGCGAGCACGCTGTTCTTGAGCTCGAGCGTCTCGGGAACCGCCTCGATGACGAAGAGCGAGCCGGTGAGCGCCTCGGAGATGTCGGTGGTGAAGACGGCCGAGCCGCCTTCGACCTTCGGGCCACCGACCTGGTCGAGCACGCCGGACGCGAAATTGTAGGTCTGCTTGGCGCGCTCGAGGGCGTCGGCGCTGATGTCGTAGACGCGCACCTGCGCGCCTGCGCGGGCGAGGGTCGCGGCGATGCCGGGGCCCATGGTGCCCGAGCCGACGACGGTGGCAACGGCGGGAAGGCTGCTCATGATCGTTCTCTTTCTCGATGGGGTTGGGTGCTGGGTGCAGTTGGTCGGTGCGGTTCAGAGCTGGGCGATGCCGATGCCCTGCAGGGCCTCGACGCGCTCGAGCTTGCGGTTGAAGTACATCCAGTAGTTGCGCTGGGCTTTCGGCGGGTAGATGCGGTTCTTCTTCTCGACGGTCTCGGCGTGATCCGGTGCCGGGTAGGTGGCGCCCGACTTCATGAGGTCGAGCTGGAAGCGGCTGGCCCACTCGAGGAACACGCCGGCGAGGGTGGCCTCGATGACGTCGTCGCCGACGAAGGCGACGCCGTGGTTGCGCAGCAGGATCGCCTCGGCCTCGCCGAGCCGCTGCGCGACGGCCTTGCCGAGCTCGACGGTGGTGACGATGTGGCTCGTGTCGGTGAAGCGCGGCACGCCGTGCTCGGCGAACCAGACGCCGTGGTTGTTGTACGGGCCGAGCTCGGCATCGGTCGCCCCGAACACCGTGGCGTGGTGGGCGTGGGTGTGCCCGACGACGTTGACGTCGGGGCGGGCGCGCATGATCTCGGCGTGCAGGGGCCACTCGAGGTGGCGCAATCCGGTGCCCTCGAGCACGGTGCCGTCGAAGTCGATGAGGATGAAGTCGTCGCCGACCACCTCGGAGAGCGCGAGGTTGCCCCGCTTGAGCCACAGGCCGCGGCCGAACGGGTCGCGGAACGAGAGGTGGCCCATCGACATGTCGCCGTGGCCCTCGAGCTCGAGGATGCGGTGGGCTCGCGCGACGTCGTCGAGGATGTTCGCGATCGACTCGTCCTGGTGGTACCGGCCGGAGGTGTAGGTCATGTCGAGCCTTTCGGGGGGGGGGGGGGGGGGGGGGGGGGGGGCGGGGCGGGTGCGGGTGTTCAGCCGGCGAGCTTCGCGATGGCCTCGTCGCGGCTGAGCCCGCCGACGCGGTGGTGGATGCGGCCGCGGCTCGAGACGGCGACGACGATGAGGAGCTCGTCGGGGCGAGGCGCGTCGGGGACGGCGATCGTTACGGCGTCGTAGTGGGAGCGTACGTACAGCTCGTCCTTGAACGCGAGCGGGATGTCGAGCTGCGCGCCCGCCGACGCCGTCTTGGTCGCCGACGAGATCCACGCCCTGCCGCCGCCGACGGCCTCGCGGAAGGCATCCCCGAACACGGTCGTGATGCAGGCGACGACGTGGTCCTGCTCCCCGTTGATGCCGGCGATGCCGCCCTTGCCGTAGCCCTCGACGGGCCGTCCGTCGAGCAGGGCCGCGGCACGGGCGCCGAGGGCGGTGCCGAGGCTCGCGCTGGCTTTCGTCAGCGGCGAGAGGTCGGCGGCATATCCGCCCGCGAACGGATTCCTGATGACGACGCCCGCCGCGGCCTTGAGGAGCGGCGCACCGGCGACGGGGCCGCCCTCGTGCCGGATCTCCTGCACGACGCCGAAGTACTGGCGGACCTCGTAGTACGGATCGGGTTCGGGGAAGGACATGTTCCGGTGTCTCCTTGGTACGGTTCAGGCGATCGCATGGTCGTGGCGGTGCGGATCCGTCGGGTCGTAGAGCGCGGTCTCGTTGCTCTCGCCGACGAACTGGCCGCCCTGCGCCATCCCGCGGGTATCCGCGAAGTTCTGCGAGCGGTCCTGGCAGCGGTCGGTGTATGGGCGCTCGATGCGCTCCCACTCGGTGAGGGCGTCGGGCAGGTCGCCGACCTCGGCCGCCGAGACCGCCTCGGCGAGCGTGTAGGCGTTCATCATGGCGCAGCCTCCGCCCTGGGCGAGGGCGGGCGCCATGGCGTGGGCAGCGTCGCCGATGAGGGCGACGCGGCCCTTCGTCCACGTCTCGAGGCGGTTGGTCTGGTACCGGAAGTACTTGCCCTCGATCTTCGCCGCCTCTTCCAGCACGGGGGTGAGCTGCGGGTGGATCGACGTCCACACCTCGAGGTTGATGGTGGGAACCGCGGAGCCCTCGGCGTCGTCCGCCGGCGCCATGAGGGCGATGTAGAGCTCCTCCGCGTTCGCCGGCGTGTAGAGCACCCGCAGCACGCGGGGCTCGAGGTTCCAGAAGTCGATGACGTTGTCCCACTCGGTGTCGGGCTCGATCTTCTGCAGATCCTCCTTGCGGCGTGGCACGAGGAAGCGGGTGATGCCGTCCTTCGCGTGCCAGCGGTCGTAGCCGATGCCGAGCGAGTCGCGGGTGGGGGATGCCACCCCGTCGGCGCCGACGATGAGGTCGGCCTCGACCTCGGAGCCGTCGGCGAGTTTGAGGGCGCCTGCTTCCGTGGCGCCGACGACCTCGGAGCCGGTGGCGATTTCGACGCCGGCGGCCTTCGCGGCCTTCGAGAGGACGGAGTGGAGGAACGGCCGGGTCATCGTGCGCCAGGGGATGCCGAGCGCAAGCGGATCCTCGTCGGAGACGATCGTGTTCTGCATCCGGGTCTCGTAGAACGGCGGGACCATGGAGCGCTCGGCGATCTCGTCGGACAGGCCGAAGGCGTCGAGCACGGAGAGCGTGTTCTGCCAGAGCACGATGCCGGCGCCCTGCTCGCGCAGGCTCTCGCCCTTCTCGTGCACGCGGACGGACCAGCCGCGCTGCGCGAGCGCGATCGCCGCGGTGAGACCGGCGAATCCTGCGCCGGAGATCTCGGCATGCCGTGACGTCATAGTTCTGCTTCCCCTTGCTGTGGCGCGATTCTTATT
Organism: Actinomycetes bacterium; assembly: GCA_021779075.1. GTDB lineage: Bacteria > Actinomycetota > Actinomycetes > Actinomycetales > Microbacteriaceae > Gryllotalpicola. Next base: position 3,761 of record JAJYBG010000044.1, read on the forward strand.
ACGTAGTGCGAAATGATTCTCGCTACACGCAATAACCGCTGCCCCTACCTAAGCGCGTTTTGCAAGGCGTGAGAAGCCCCTATCAAGGATGAAACACATCTTTTACATCCGCGGGCCGGGCGCGCTACGCGGTGCAGCTCTCGGCGCCGTCGGAACGGGGATGAGCCCTCAGCCGAGGCGCTTCGCGAACCAGTGCGTCGCGTTGGGGTCAATCCCTAAATACCAGGTCTTTTCCGGCACTCACTCGAGGCGCTTCCGGAACCAGTTGGTGGCGTTTTTGTTGAGGTTGTAGGCGGGGATCTCCTCGTAGCCCGAGGTTCGGTAGAGATGCTGCGCGGCAGTCAAAGACTCGTTCGTGTCCAGGACGAGTTGCTGCGCCCCGAACGCCTGCGCCCGTGATTCGAGTTCGTTCATGAGCAGTCGGGACCATCCGCGGCCGCGCGCGGGGCCCTCGATCCACACGTGCTTGACCTCGTATGTGGTGAGTCCATTGAGATCGTCGACTCGACGAACGCCGCCGCAGCCGATTGGCTGATCTGCGTCGTCGAGGACGAGCAGGAATTCGCCGCGCGGGGGAGTGAACCACGCCGGGTCGGGCAGCGTGACGCGATACCCGCCGGGATGCGTGGTGAAACTGAGTGCCCGCGACATGAAATAGTCATCGAGCAGCTTCGCGGCGACTGGGTCGTCGGAACGAGTCGGCACGAAGCGGGGCACAACGCGACGCTATCGCGGCGCACGAGCGAGTTCTATTGCACGTGCGGATGAGGCCGGTTCGCTTGATTCCGCAGAGTCTTGCGTCACCTGGCGGCCATCCGGGCCGGTTTTCGGGGCAAGTGGTCTGCGGCCGTCGGATGATGCGTCGTGAGCGAGGAATCCTGTCGGCTGTCGCCCGGCGCGGTTACCATAGGCGCATGGTCGATCAGGCCCTCTATGAGCGGGCGCTTCAGCTTGACGAGTCCTCGCGCCGCGAGTTGATCGCGGCGTTGCAGGACTCTCTCGACGCCGGCGAGATATCGCCCGAGGTTGCGGCATTGATCGACCGGCGCATCGCCGAGGCGGACGCGAACCCGGAAACGTTCGTGTCGCTTGACGAGGATGAGCGCGAGCTGCGCGAGCGCCGCCGTATCGCGTGAGCTATCACGTTCTTCTCGGCCCGAACGCCCGACGGGACCGCGACCTCGCGCTGGCCTGGTACGACGCGGAGGCGCCGGAGCAGTCGGAGCGGTTCATCGTCGAGTTCTACGCGGCTGCCCGCCGTCTTGAGGACTTCCCCCGCTCCGCCCCGGTCGTGCGCCGCGGCGTGCGCCAGGTGAACTTGAAGGTCTTCCCGTACCGGCTCCTGTATCGGGTCCACGAGGACGCCGAGATCGTCCAGATCATCGCCGTGCTGCACGAACGGCAAGACCCTGCCCGGCTGGACGACCGCCTCTGACCCTCCCCTACATCCCAAGCCTCGGGCCGATGTCGCGCTCGACGCTCGGGGTCACGGACTGCTCGGCGAGGGCGTCACGGGCGGCGTTGCGGGCCAGGCGCTCGCTGCGCGCCTGAACCTGCTCGGCGATGATGCCGGCCGCCTCCTCGATGGGCAGGGCGGTGAAGTGGTCGAGGACGCGCTGCGTCTGCTCGGCGCGAGCCTTCACGCCTCGGCGTGGGCTTCGTGCAGGCGGACGTGGCCCGGCTCCCGGCCGCGGGCGGCTTCACGCCGCAACCTCGCCTCCTCCTGCCTCTCCTCGGCTACACGGGAGGCGAGCAGAGCGCGCGCCGCGTTGACGAGCTTCACCGGCCCATCCGCGGTGAGGCCACGGACTTGCTCGGCGGCGCGGCCGGTGGCGTGGGCGAGGCCGCGGTCGGCCCTGTCGCGCTCGAGGGCGGCGGTGAACTGCTCGCGGGCGTCGTCAAGGTTGGCCGCGACGATGTGGGGCTGGTTGGCCTGCCGGCCGCGGGTCATGCCGACGTAGACCCCTGCCGCGCTCGTCGCGTCGGAAAGGACAGTGTGGGAGCGGTCGACGGTCGCGCCCTGGACGCCGTAGGTGGTGACTGCGTACGCGAGGTGCGCGGACGCGGCGACGTACTCCGCCGGCAAAGCGACGGTGCGGGCGTTCGCTCCTGCGCCGAGTTCGCGGACCCAGACGCCGCCGCGGTCGACGTGCCGGACGGTCCACGTCTGCCGGTTCGCGCCCTGGAGTTCGCTGTCGTTGCGGCGGGTCTGGATGACATCGCCCTTCCCGATGAGGAGCCCGTCCATGCCGGTCAGGGTCAGGTCGTCGTCCACGGTGCCCTCTGCAACACGGAGTGCCCGGATGCGCTGGTTGAGCTGTTCGGACAGGAAACGGGCAGGGTCAATAAAATGGGGTGCGGTCATCGCGTGTCTTCCTTCGGAAACGGTTTTGATAGGTCTTTCCAAGAATCACGCGGTGGCCGTTCTCATCTACGACAACACACTCACCAGGATCCGATACACCACGCTATTGGACGCAACTTCGGCCGCCTCGAATTCCGCCCGGGCGGTGGCTTCCGCCTCGGCGGCCTTTCGCTTCTTCCCGAGCAGGCCCTTCGGTGGTTCGATCGAGCGGAGCACCGGCTGGGGTGGGAGCGGGATCGGCGCGGGGGCGCAAGCGGAGTCTCGAGGTCCGGGCGACCGAGTGGCGGATGCTGCTCCGGTTGTTTCAGCGACGCGAGTTCTATGTAGCCATCAACATCAAGCGTGGCCGCCAGCAACCCGCCGATATCTGTATAGACAGCTTCGAGCTCCTCGTTCATTGCGGCCGCTTCCGCGACCCGCGCCTCCACGTAGGCCGCCTTCGCTTCCCGCTCGAGTCGTGCGCGCTCCCGATCGTCCGCCCGTGCCGCGGCTACGGCCGCGCGCACGACTCGAGCGGGTGCCTCATTCAGAGGGGCGTGCGGCTTCGCAGGGCTGCTGTGCGAGATGAGCGTGGCGTTAGCCGACTGGCTTCTGAATACCCAGGTCTTTTGGCACCGCGGTGTAGCTGAACCGTTCCGCATGGGCCAGCGTTATAGTGATTCGTCGTTTTATGTGAATCTTATAAAGCCCAATAACAAAGCTAAGATTGTGTTGCATGGACGCGCTCACGAATCCGTACACGCCGAACGCTGGTGCCGAACCGCAGGCAATCGTCGGTCGCGACGACCAGCTTGCGTCGTTCGATCTGCTCCTGGCTCGGATCGAACGCGGACGAACCGAGCAGTCGATGATCATCACCGGGCTTCGTGGAGTCGGCAAGACTGTTCTACTTGGGCAGTTTCGCACTAAGGCGCTCGCGAAAGACTGGGTTGTCGTCGAGCTCGAGGTGAGCAAGAACGACGACAACAACTTCCGCAGGGACATCGGCTCCAAACTGCGAACTGCGCTGTTCGAACTGTCGCCGAAGGCAAAGTGGACCGACCGGTTCAAGCATGCCGCCGGGGTGCTTCGTTCCTTCAACGTCTCAGTCGACCCAGGCGGAACTTGGACTGCTGGTCTCGGCGTAGAGGCGGCAGCAGGATTCGCCGACCACTCCGATTTGGCGATGGATCTCACCGACGTACTGATTGCGATCGGGGAGGCTGCGCAGGAACGCGCACGCGGGGTCGTGCTGCTATTGGACGAAGTGCAGTTCCTCAGCAAAGCGCAACTTGAGGCAGTGATACAGGCGCTCCACAAGATGGTTCAGCGCAAGCTCCCGGTCACAATGGTCGGTGCCGGACTCCCTCAGATCGCGGAGCTCGCGGGAGACGCCAAGTCCTATGCCGAGCGACTCTTCAAGTTTCCTGCGATCGGTAACCTCAGCCCCACGGACGCGCGAGCCGCGCTCTCGACTCCGGCGCTCGAAGAAGGCGTGGAGTTCATGCCGGACGCAATCAAGATGGCGATTGACGTGACTGAGGGATACCCGTACTTCCTCCAAGAACTCGGCTACGCCGTGTGGACGGTGGCCGCGAATTCCCCCATCCGCGCCGAGGACATCGCCGAAGCGATCCCTGGCTATGAGTCGAAACTCGACGAGTCTTTTTTCCGCGTCCGGTTTGACCGGGCGACCGAGCTCCAGCGCGCCTATCTTCGGGCAATGGCCGCGCTTGGCTCCGCACCACAAAAGGCAAGCGATGTTGCGGACGTCATGGGGAGGACCTCCCAAAACCTCGGGCCCACACGAGCGGAACTGATCAATATGGGTCTGCTCTACACGCCGGAGCACGGCTACGCCGCATTCACTGTTCCTCAGTTCGACAAGTTCGTGTTGAGGGCCATTCCCGCCCTCAACGTCCCCGGCCTGAAGTCCCGACCGCGCAAGAACAACGGTAATTAGCCCACTCGCTTGCAAAACCGAGCGGTGGCGTTGGGGTTGTCGTCGCGCACCACGACGAACACCCCGGCCGGCGGCGTGAACCACGACGGATCGGGTTGCACCCGTCGGTAGTCGCGGACGAGAGTCGCAAAACCGAGTTCGCGGCTCTCGAAGTAGTCGTTCAGCAGGCGCACCGCGTCGGAGGAATCCGACGCGATGGCCTCGAAGACCGGACTCGATGCCACGTTCCCCACGCTAGCCGTCGCGAAAAATGCGGAAAAGTGCGGTAAGTCCCTACACCGGCGGGGGAACAGGCATCGGGCGCTTCTCGCAGAATTGTGCGGCGGCGAGGAATAGGCATCCCCGCCTCAAACTTGACATATGCAGGCTCAAGTTTTGCCGTGAGCGACTTGACAGGCCCCGGACCAGGGGTAAGAGTTGAGTCGACACGGCTCAGGAAGGAACCAATCACACTATGTCACGTGCAGTAGGTATTGACCTCGGTACGACCAACTCCGTCGTCGCCGTCCTCGAAGGCGGCGAGCCCACGGTCATCGCCAATGCCGAAGGATTCCGCACGACCCCGTCGGTCGTCGCGTACACGAAGGACGGCGAGGTCCTCGTCGGCGAGACCGCCAAGCGGCAGGCCGTCACCAACGTCGAGCGCACCATCTCCAGCGTCAAGCGCCACATGGGCACCGACTGGAAGGCCGACATCGATGGCAAGAAGTACACGCCGCAGGAGATCTCGGCGCGCATCCTCGCCAAGCTCAAGCGCGATGCCGAGCAGTACCTCGGCGACACCGTCACCGACGCGGTCATCACGGTGCCGGCGTACTTCAACGACGCCGAGCGCCAGGCCACCAAGGAGGCGGGCGAGATCGCCGGCCTCAACGTGCTCCGCATCATCAACGAGCCCACCGCGGCCGCGCTCGCGTACGGCCTCGACAAGGGCAAGGAGGACGAGCTCATCCTCGTCTTCGACCTGGGCGGCGGCACCTTCGACGTTTCGCTGCTCGAGGTCGGCAAGGACGAGGACTTCTCCACCATCCAGGTGCGCGCCACCGCCGGCGACAACCGCCTCGGCGGCGACGACTGGGACCAGCGCGTCGTCGACTGGCTCGTCAAGCGCTTCAAGGAGTCGACGGGCGTCGACGTCGCCGGCGACAAGATCGCCCTGCAGCGCCTCAAGGAGGCCGCCGAGCAGGCGAAGAAGGAGTTGTCGTCGGGCATGTCCACGAGCATCCAGCTGCCGTACCTCTCCCTCACGCAGAACGGCCCCGCCAACCTCGACGAAACGCTCACCCGCGCCCAGTTCGAGTCGATGACGAGCGACCTGCTCGACCGCACGAAGAAGCCGTTCCAGGATGTCATCCGCGAGGCCGGCATCAAGGTCGGCGACATCGCGCACGTCGTCCTCGTCGGCGGCTCGACCCGCATGCCCGCCGTGAGCGAGCTCGTCAAGAGCGAGACGGGCAAGGACCCCAACAAGGGGGTCAACCCCGATGAGGTCGTCGCCGTCGGCGCCGCCCTGCAGGCGGGCGTCCTCAAGGGCGAGCGCAAGGACGTGCTGCTCATCGACGTCACCCCGCTGAGCCTCGGAATCGAGACCAAGGGCGGCATCATGACCAAGCTCATCGAGCGCAACACGGCCATCCCGACGAAGCGCTCGGAGACCTTCACGACCGCGGACGACAACCAGCCGTCGGTCGCGATCCAGGTATTCCAGGGCGAGCGCGACTTCACGCGCGACAACAAGGCGCTCGGCACCTTCGAGCTCACCGGCATCGCACCCGCCCCGCGCGGCGTGCCGCAGGTCGAGGTCACCTTCGACATCGACGCGAACGGCATCGTCCACGTCTCGGCGAAGGACAAGGGCACCGGCAAGGAGCAGTCGATGACCATCACCGGCGGCTCGTCGCTGCCGAAGGAGGACATCGAGCGCATGGTCCGCGAGGCCGAGGAGCATGCCGCCGAGGACAAGCGCCGCCGCGAGAGCGCCGAGACGCGCAACACCGCCGAGCAGCTCGTCTACTCGACGGAGAAGGTCATCGCCGACAACGGGGACAACCTGCCCGAGGACGTCAAGAACGAGGTCCAGTCCGACGTCGACGCGCTGAAGAGCGCGCTCGCCGGCGAGGACGACGCCGCCGTGTCGGTCGCCTTCGACAAGCTCTCGGCGACCCAGCAGAAGCTCGGCGAGGCGATCTACGCCGCATCGCAGCAGGCGTCCGCCGCGTCGGCATCCGAGCCGACCGCGTCCGATGAGGACGTCGTGGACGCCGAGGTCATCGACGACGAGGGCAACAAGTAAGCATGAACGACAAGGACGAAGAGCACGAAGAGCCGGTCGTCCGCGACAAGCGCCGCATCGACCCGGAGACGGGTGAGGCACGTCACCCCGAGGGGGCGGGTTCCACGGAATCCGCCCCCGAGGGCGACGAGGAGCTCTTCGTCGACGACATCCTCGCCGCCGCGGAGCAGGAGGCCGACGACCCGTCGTCGGAGCACCTCGCGGACCTCAAGCGCATCACTGCCGAGTACGCCAACTACCGCAAGCGCACCGAGGCGAACCGCGAGGTC
>JAJYBG010000045.1 GCA_021779075.1 Actinomycetes bacterium
GTGCGCGCGGATGACGGCGGCGAGCGCCTCCGCGCGCTCCGCGGTGAGCGAGGCGCCGGTCGGGTTGTGCGCGCGGGGCTGGATGACGATGGCGGAGAGCCCGCGGCTCAGTGCCGCCGAGAGGGAGGCGGGCAGGACGCCGTTCTCGTCGAGCTCGAGCGGGACGCGCTCGATGCCGTGGACGTCGAGGAGGTCGAACAGCGGAGGGAACCCCGGGCTCTCGACGGCGATGCGGTCGCCGAAGCGCGCGATCTCGTCGAGCAGGCGCGACAGTGCGTCGAGCGCGCCGTCGACGACCGTCAGCGCCTCGGGCGCGACCGGCCAGGATTCCCGCAGCAGCGCGTCGAGCTCGGGGATGACCGGCGGCAGCTGATAGCTGTCGGTGTCGGCGTGCTGCGGCATCCGGGCGATCGTCGCATCGAGCGAGGGCAGCAGCGCGGGATCGGGAGTGCCGCGCGAGAGGTCGATGGCGGAGGGCCCTCCGTAGCCGGCGAGCTGCTGCATGCTGCGCGGCAGCCAGTTCGAGGACTGCTGCCTGACGAAGCTGCCGGCGCGCCCGCGCGAGACGATCATGCCGGCGCCGGAGAGCGCCTGCCAGGCATGGCTCACCGTCGCGGGCGAGACGCCGAGCGCGGCGGCGAGCGCGCGCACCGTCGGCAGGCGTTCGCCGGGTTCGAGGGTGCCGGCCGTGATCTGGCGCGCGATCTCGGCCGCGATGCCCTGCGGCGTCGCATCGTCGATGATCTCGGCGAGATCGGTCATGCCACCTGTAACCACTGCGCAATCCGCGGAAACGATCGAGAAATGTTTACGGCAAATGATAACAAAACCGAGAGGAAAAGAGGTCCCGCCTATGACCATCGTCAGAGCAGCCATCAGCCAGACCACGTGGACGGGCGACACGGCGTCCATGCTCGACAAGCACGAGGGCTTCGCGCGGGATGCCGCGGGGCAGGGCGCCCAGGTGGTCTGCTTCCAGGAGCTCTTCTACGGGCCCTACTTCGGCATCACCCAGGACCAGAAGTACTACCGCTACGCGGAATCCGCCGACGGCCCCATCGTGCAGCGCTTCGCCGCCCTCGCGAAGGAGCTCGGGCTCGTCGCCGTGCTGCCCATCTACGAGGAGGCGCAGACCGGCGTCTACTACAACACCTCCGTGCTCGTCGACGCCGACGGAACCATCCTCGGCAAGTACCGCAAGAACCACATCCCGCACACCCCGAAGTTCTGGGAGAAGTTCTACTTCCGGCCCGGCAACCTCGGCTACCCGGTGTTCGAGACCGCCGTCGGCAAGGTCGGCATGTACATCTGCTACGACCGCCACTTCCCCGAAGGGTGGCGTGCCCTCGGCCTGAACGGGGCCGACATGGTCTTCAACCCCAATGCCACCAAGCCGGGCCTCTCCAATCGCCTCTGGGAGATCGAGCAGCCGGCGGCGGCCGTCGCCAACGGCTACTTCGTGCTCGCGCCGAACCGGGTCGGCCTCGAGGACAACGAGTACGGCGAGGAGGCGGTGTTCTTCTACGGCACCAGCCAGGTCGTCGACCCCCGCGGCAATCACGTCGGCGCGCTCGGCTCGAGCGAGCACGAGGAGCTGCTCGTGCGCGACCTCGACCTCGACCTCGTGCGCGAGATGCGCGACGACTGGCAGTTCTACCGCGACCGGCGCCCCGACACCTACGGCGACCTCGTCGCGCCGTAGCCGGCGCCGCACCGCCGAGATCCTTTCCCCGACACCTCACCCCCGGAGGCCCAGTTGCCCACCACCCTCATCACCGGCGGCACCGTCGTCTCGACGACCGGCCGCGCCGCCGCCGACGTCCTCATCGACGGCGAGACCGTCGTCGCCGTGCTCCAGCCGGGCTCCGAACTGCTCGGCGCCGACCTCGCTTCGGGCGCCGACACCGTCATCGACGCCACCGGCAAGTACCTCTTCCCCGGCGGCATCGACGCGCACACCCACATGGAGATGCCCTTCGGCGGCAGTTTCGCCTCCGACACCTTCGAGACGGGCACCCGGGCTGCGGCGTTCGGCGGCACGACGACGATCATCGACTTCGTCACCCAGTATCCCGACCAGAACGTGCTCGACCAGTACCACCTCTGGCACGAGAAGGCCGCGGGCAACTGCGCGATCGACTACGGCTTCCACCAGATCCTCTCCGACGTGCAGGATTCCTCCCTCACCGCCATGGACGAGCTCGTCGCGGAGGGCGTGACGAGCTTCAAGCTCTTCATGGCCTACAAGGGCGTGTTCCTCAGCGACGACGGTCAGATCTTCCGCGCCTTCCAGAAGGGCGCCGAGAACGGCGCGCTCATGATGATGCACGCCGAGAACGGCTCCGTCATCGACGTGCTCGTCCAGCAGGCGCTCGCCGCCGGCCACACCGATCCCCTCTACCACGGCCTCACCCGGCCCTGGCAGATGGAGGAGGAGGCGACCCACCGCGCCATCATGATCGCGAACGTCGCGGGCGCCCCGCTGTACTTCGTGCACGTCAGTGCCAAGCAGGCGGTCGAGCAGATCGCCGCCGCGCGCGACCGCGGCCAGAACGTCTTCGGCGAGACCTGCCCGCAGTACCTCTACCTCAACCTCGAGGATCAGCTCGGGGCGCCCGGCTTCGAGGGCGCGAAGTGGGTGGCGTCGCCGCCGCTGCGCTCCAAGCACGAGGGCCACCTCGAGGCGATGTGGCAGGCGCTGCGCAGCAACGACCTGCAGCTCGTCTCGACCGATCACTGCCCGTTCTGCATGAAGGATCAGAAGGAGCTCGGCCTCGGCAACTTCGCGAAGATCCCCAACGGCATCGGCACGGTCGAGCACCGCGTCGACCTGCTCTACCAGGCGGTCGCCACCGGCAGGATCAGCCTTGAGCGCTTCGTCGAGATCACCTCCACGACCCCGGCGCGCATGTTCGGCCTCTACGGCCGCAAGGGCGTCATCCAGCCCGGCGCGGATGCCGACATCGTCGTCTACGACCCGGCCGGCCACACCACGATCTCCGCGGCGACCCACCACATGAACCTGGACTACTCGGCGTGGGAGGGCTTCGAGATCGACGGGGCCGTCGCCACCGTGCTCTCGCGCGGCAAGGTCATCGTCGACGGCGGCCAGTACCTGGGCCGCAAGGGCGACGGCGTGTTCCTCAAGCGCGGCCTCAGTCAGTACCTGGTGTAACCGATGGACTTCGGCATCGTTCTTCAGACCGACCCGCCCGCCAGCCGCGTCGTCCATCTCGCGCAGCTCGCCGAGCAGTACGGGTTCTCCACGGCGTGGACCTTCGACTCCCACCTGCTCTGGGAGGAGCCGTACGTCATCCACAGCCAGATCCTCGCGACGACCCACCGCATCAAGGTCGGCCCGTTCGTGACGAATCCGGCCACCCGCGACTGGACGCTCACGGCATCCGTCTTCGCGACGCTCAACGAGATGTACGGCAACCGCACCATCTGCGGCATCGGCCGCGGCGACTCGGCCGTCCGGGTCACGAACGGCCGGCCCGCGTCGCTCGCAACGCTGCGCGAGTCCATCCACGTCATCCGCGAGCTCGCCAACAGCCGCTCCGTCGAGTACAACGGCTCGACGCTGCGCTTCCCGTGGAGCGAGGGCTCCGAGCTCGAGGTGTGGGTCGCGGCGTACGGGCCGCAGGCGCTCAAGCTCGCCGGCGAGGTCGGCGACGGGTTCATCCTGCAGCTCGCCGACCTCGATGTCGCCGAGTGGATGATCGGCGCGGTGCGCCAGGCGGCGGCCGACGCCGGGCGCGACCCTGCAGCGGTGAAGATCTGCGTCGCGGCGCCGATGTACATCGGCACCGACGTCGAGCACATGCGCGACCAGACCCGCTGGTTCGGCGGGATGGTCGGCAACCATGTCGCCGACATCGCCACCCGCTACGGCGACCAGGGCGGTGCCGTGCCGCGCGCCCTCACCGACTACATCGCCGGCCGGGAAGGCTACGACTACAACCAGCACGGCCGCGCCGGCAACGCGCATGCGGCGTTCGTGCCCGATGAGATCGTCGACAGGTTCTGCGTGCTCGGCACCGCCGAGCAGCACGTCGAGAAGCTCCTGGCTCTCAAGGCCCTCGGCGTCGACCAGTTCGCCGGCTACCTCCAGCACGACAACAAGGAGGAAACGCTGCGGGTCTACGGCGAGACCGTCATCCCCGCGGTATCCGCCCGTCAGGCTGCGAAGGTCTGAGATGACCCGTCGCGTGCTGCTCGCCTTCGCCGGGGTGCTGCTGCTCGGCGCGGTCTGGGAGCTCTACAAGGACCTCGGCCCCGCGACCGGCGTCAAGGTCGGCGAGCTCGCGATCCTGCCGCGCACGACCGATCTCGCGATGCCGCACCTCTGGACCATCCTCGACCGCCTCGGACAGCCGGTGTCGTCGCTGCCCGGCTCGCTGCCGCTCGTCGTCGCGGTCCTCCAGGCGTGCCTCGTCACCCTCGGCATCGCGGGTGCCGGCTGGGGACTCGGCGTGGTCTTCGGATTCCTCCTCGCGCTGCTCATGCAGGCGGTATCGCTCGCCGAGCGGGCCGTGCTGCCCTTCGTCATCCTCAGCCAGACGGTGCCCGTCATCGCCCTCGCCCCGCTCGTCGTCGGCTGGGGCGCTCAGCTGCCCGCCTGGCAGGAGTGGATGTCCGTCTCGCTCATCGCCGCCTACCTCGCCTTCTGCCCCATCGCGGTCGGCGTGCTGCGCGGGCTGAAATCCGCGGAGGCGACGCAGCTCGAGCTGCTGCACAGCTATGCCGCTGGCTGGTGGAGCACGCTCACCCGGCTGCGGCTGCCGGCGAGCGTCGCCTACCTGCTCCCCGCGCTCCGGCTCGGCGCCTCGAGCGCCGTCGTCGGCGCGGTCGTGGGCGAGGTGTCGACGGGCACCGAGGGCGGCATCGGGCGCGCGATCGTCGAATACGCCCAGGCTTCCGGCGGCGATCCGGCGAAGCCGTGGGCGGCGATCCTCGGCGCCGTCGCCATCGGATTGGTCGCCGTGGGCGTCGTCGCCCTTCTCGGCATCGCGCTGAGACGCTTCCGGAGATGGGAGGTCGCCGCGTGAGCGATGCGGTCGCGATCGCCGGTGTGACCCGTACCTTCGCCACCGGCCGGGGGCCGGCGGTGACGGCGCTGCAGGATGTCTCGCTCACGGTCGCGCCCGGCGAGTTCGTCTCCCTCATCGGCCCCAGCGGTTGTGGCAAGAGCACCCTGCTACGACTCATCGCCGACCTCGACCAGCCCACTTCCGGCATCGTCTCGGTGTTCGGCAAGAGCGCCCGGCAGGCGCGGCTCGACCAGGACTACGGCATCGCCTTCCAGCAGGCGGGCCTGCTGCCGTGGCGCACGGTCGCGGCGAACGTCGAGCTGCCGCTCGACCTGCACCGGGTGCCGGCGGCCGAGCGCAGGGCGCGCGTCGCCGAGCTGCTCGACTTCGTGGGCCTTGCCGACTTCGCCGGCAGCTACCCCGACCAGCTCTCCGGCGGGATGCAGCAGCGCGTCGCCATCGCTCGTGCATTCGCCGAGAAGCCCAGCCTGCTTCTCATGGACGAGCCCTTCGGCGCACTCGACGAGATGACCCGCGAGCGGATGCAGACCGAGCTGGTCCGCCTGTCGGCCGAGACCGGCGCGGCCGTCGTGTTCGTCACGCACTCGATTCCCGAGGCGGTGTTCCTCTCCGACCGCGTCGTCGTCATGAGCCCGCGCCCGGGACGCATCCGCGAAATAGTGCCGATCGGTCTCGGCCCGGGTCGGGAACGCGGCGAGGCGCTGCGTGAGAATCCGGCCTTCTACGCGGCCGTGACCGCCGTGCGCGAGGCGCTGCACGGCGATGGGGCCGTCCCGGTGGGGGTGGAGAACCGATGAGGGCCAGGATCGCCTCGCCCCTCGCCGTCGCCTGGCCGCCGGTGGCGCTCGCCGTCGTCGCCGTCGCGATCTGGCAAGGCGTCGTGGTGCTCGGCAAGGTCCCGGAGTTCCTCCTGCCGGCCCCCGGCGCCATCCTCGGCGACCTCCTCGCGCACCCCGGCCTCATCGGGAGCGCGACGCTCGTGACGGGCCTGAACGGCCTCGTCGGCCTCGTCGTCGGGGCCGTCGTCGCCGTCGTGCTCGCCGCGGTCGCCGCCGCGGTGCGCTTCTTCGACCGCATGAGCGCGCCGATCGTCGCGGCCGTCGCCGTCGTGCCCATCGTCTCGCTCGCACCGGTCTGCTACACGATGTTCGGTGCGGCATCCCAGCAGCCCCGGCAGTACATCGCCGCCGTCGCGGCCTTCGCCCCCGTCTTCCTCACCACGCTTCGCGGTCTGCGCCAGGTGCGCCCGGTGCACCGCGACCTCATGACCGCGTATGCGGCGTCCGGCTGGCAGGCGACCCGAACGGTCACCCTGCCGGGCGCGCTGCCCTATCTCTTCTCAGGGCTCAACGTCGCATCCTCCCTCGCGGTGATCTCCGCCCTGGTGACCGAGTACTTCGGCGGCCCCAGGGATGGACTCGGCTCGCTCATCACGTCCGCGGCTGCCACGAGCAACTACGCGACGGCATGGGCGTACGTCTTCGGCGCAATCGTCCTGGGCCTCGTGTTCTACCTGGTGACGCTTGCACTGGAGTGGTTCGCCTCCCGGCGAGCCTGAATCCCCCATCAACGCACCACCAAAACAAGGAGTACGGCATGAAGCACAGCACCCGCCGCGCCGCCATCGTCGGCGCGGCCGCCGTGACGGCGCTCGTGCTGGCCGGATGTTCGAGCAGCCCGTCACCGAGCAGCTCGTCGTCCGCCAGCACCGACACCACGTCATCCAGCGCCGCCGCCCTCACCCCGGTCAAGATCCAGCTGCAGTGGGCCGTTCAGGCCCAGTTCGCGGGCTACGTCGAGGCCGTGAAGCAGGGGTACTACAAGGATCTCGGACTCGACGTGACGCTCGTCCCGGCCGGCAGCGACACCGTTCCGCAGGACCAGCTCGCCAAGGGCCTGGTGGACTACGCGGTCGCCTGGGTTCCCAAGGCGCTCGCCTCCCGCGAGGCCGGCGCGAAGATCACCGACGTCGCGCAGTTCTTCCAGCGCTCGGGCACGACACAGATCTCGTTCAAGGACAAGGGCATCACGACGATCGCCGGCCTCAAGGGCAAGAATGTCGGCAGCTGGGGCTATGGCAACGAATTCGAGCTCTACGCGGGCATGACCGGCGCCGGCCTCGACCCGGCCACCGACGTCAAGGTCGTCACCCAGGCGTTCGACATGAACGGATTCCTCTCCGGCGACATCGATGCGGCACAGGCGATGACGTACAACGAGCTCGCCCAGGTGCTCGAGTCGACGAACCCGAAGACCGGCAAGCTCTACACGCTCGCCGACCTCAACGTCCTGGACTGGTCGAACCTCGGCTACGGCATGTACCAGGACGCCCTCTGGGCCGACACCGCCAAGCTGGCCGGCGACACGGCATACCAGGACACCACCACCAAGGTCGTCGAGGCGACGGCCGAGGGCTGGATCTACGCCCGTGACCATGTCGCCCAGACCGCGGCCGATGTCGTCGCCGCCGGTTCGCAGCTCGGCCTCAGCCACCAGGAGTGGCAGACCAACGAGGTCAACAAGCTGATCTGGCCCTCGCCGGACGGCCTCGGGGTCATCGTCAAAGCGCAGTGGGACAAGACGGTCCAGATCGCCAAGAGCACCAAGAACGGCTCGGGCGACACGGTCATCAAGAACACTCCCGATGCCGACGCGTACACGAACACCTACGTCGACAAGGCGCTCGCCGACCTCAAGGCCAAGGGCCTCGACGTCACCGGAGCGGCCTATCAGCCCATCACCGTCACGCTCAACGCGGGCGGCAAGTAGGCGATTCGGCGACGGATTCCGCAGAGAGGCGACTTTCTGCGGGATCCGTCGCCCCAACGTGGTTCCCTGACCGGAAACGCGAGAGAATTCCAGCCGATGATGCGAAATCCGTTGCATCCATCGAAACCAGCACCGCCAGAAAGCCGTCCTCCCGTGCCTGAGCTCAACCCCGCCGACCAGCAGCTGACCTACGACCTCGACCGCGCCAACGTCTTCCATTCCTGGAGCGCCCAGGGCGAGCTGAACCCCATCGTCTTCGCGGGCGGCTCCGGCGTCCGTCTCTGGGACTATGTCGGCAGGCAGTACCTCGACATGTCCAGCCAGCTCGTCAACGTCAACATCGGCTACCAGCACCCCAAGGTCGTCGCAGCGATCAAGGCGCAGGCCGACATCCTCACGACGATCGACCCCAAGCATGCGAACCTCGCGCGCGGCAGGGCGGCCGAGCTCATCAAGGAGAAGGCCAACCTCAAGGGCGCCGGCTTCAGCAAGGTCTTCTTCACCAACGGCGGCGCGGACGCCAACGAGAACGCGATCCGCCTCGCGCGCCTGCACACCGGCCGCGACACCGTGCTGTCGACCTACCGCTCGTACCACGGCAACACCGGCGCCGCGATCGTCGCGACCGGCGACTGGCGCCGCGGCCCGAACCAGTACGCGCGCGGCCACGCCCACTTCTTCGGCCCCTACCTCTACCGCAGCGAGTTCTGGGCGGAGACCCCGGCCGAGGAGGCCGAGCGCGCCCTGCACCACCTCGAGCGCGTCATCCAGGCCGAAGGCCCCGACACGATCGCGGCGCTGCTGCTCGAGGGCGTGCCGGGCACGGCCGGCATCCTCGTGCCGCCGGAGGGATACCTGCACGGGGTGCGCGAGCTCGCGACGAAGTACGGCATCGTGCTCATCATCGACGAGGTCATGTCGGGCTTCGGCCGCACCGGCGAATGGTTCTCGTTCCACGGCCACGGCATCACCCCCGACCTCGTGACCTTCGCCAAGGGCGTCAACTCGGGCTACGTGCCGCTCGGCGGCGTCCTCATCTCTCCTGAGATCGCGGCGGCATTCGACACCCGGGTGTTCCCCGGCGGCCTCACCTACAGCGGCCATCCGCTCGCCACCGCGTCGGCTGTCGCGACGATCGAGGCCATGACCGACGAGGGCATCGTCGAGAACGCCAGGAGCCTCGGCGAGACTGCGATCGGGCCGGCCCTCGAGGCCCTCCAGGCGAAGCATCCGACGCTCATCGGCGAGGTGCGCGGCCTCGGGGCGTTCTGGGCCATGGAGCTCGTGGCGGACGCCGCGACGCGCGAGCCGCTGCCCGACGCCACGATGGCGGGCATCAGGGCGGGGCTGCTGGAGCGGGGCATCCTGCCCTTCGTGCAGAACAACCGCATCCACGTCGTACCGCCGCTCGTCGCCACGCCGTCGGACATCGCCGAGGCGTTCGTCGCCTACGACGAGGTGCTGGCGGCGCTCTGACCGCGTCGACATCCCCCGAATCGACCCTTCCTCGTCCTGAGAGGTCGATTCGGGGGATCTCGGGCGAAGGAATCCTGCCAAATAGACTCGTTCTTATGTCGGCGCGCGACGAGCTCATCGGGTACATCAAGGACCTCGCGGTCTTCCACGGCGACTTCACGCTCACCAGCGGCGCGCAGGCGTCGTACTACGTCGACCTGCGCAAGGTGAGCCTCGACCACCGCGTCGCGCCGCTCATCGGCCAGGTCATGCTCGACCTCATCGCTGATGTCCCCGGCG
Source organism: Actinomycetes bacterium (assembly GCA_021779075.1). GTDB lineage: Bacteria > Actinomycetota > Actinomycetes > Actinomycetales > Microbacteriaceae > Gryllotalpicola. Next base: position 9,579 of record JAJYBG010000045.1, read on the forward strand.
TCGTCGCCGTCGGCGGGATGACGATGGGGGCCGACCCCATTGCGGCGGCCATCCTGCACCAGGGCGCGGCGCGCGGCCGCGCCTACGACGCTTTCGTCGTGCGCAAGGAGCCCAAGGACCACGGCCGCGGCCGGCAGGTGGAAGGCCCCGAGGTCGGGGGCAAGCGTGTCATCGTGCTCGAAGACACCTCGACGACCGGCGGATCGCCCCTGAAAGCCATCGAGGCGCTGAAGAAGGTCGGCGCCGAGATCGCGGGTGTTGCGGTCGTCGTCGACCGCGCTACCGGCGCGAAGGAGGCCATCGAGGCCGAGGGCTACCCGTACTTCGCCGCCATCGGCCTCGCGGACCTGGGGCTCGCGTAGTGGCTGACGAGCGCGACGGAGAGCAGCCGGAGGAATCGAAGGCCGGCTTCACCTGGGGCATCAGGCCCCGGCAGGTGCAGCCGCCTGCCCAGTCCTTCGACGAGCTGCTCGCCGAGACCGAGACGCCCGCTCCTGCCGCCCCCCGACTGGCGCCGGTGGCGGTGCCGCCCATCGTTCCCCCCATCGTCCCACCGGTCGTTCCTCCGGTCGTCCCGCCGGTCGTTCCTCCGGTTGCGGTGCCGGTCATGCCTTCCGCTCCGACCAAGGCGTTCCGGCCGGTGCCGGAGCCGGAGATCCATGAGGTGCCCACCCAGCCCGTGGCCTCCTACGACCTGCCGACGCAGGCGTTCACGCCGGTCGACATGGCCGAGCAGAGCGAGTGGGACGAGATCTCGAACCTGCTCGGCGGCGCGCAGCCGGTCGACGTGGGGGACTCCGCCGAGCACGTCTTCGCGCCCGTGGCGACGGCGGCGACGCAGGTCTACCGTCGTGCGGCGGGCTCCGCCGCCGGTGCGAGCCTGGTTGCGACCGCGCGCGGCGCGCGGCGGGTCCCCTCCGGCGGTGGCGGATTGCGCATCCTGCTCTATGTTGCGATCGGCCTCGTTCTGGCGCTCGTGGCCATCGCCGCGTTCGCCGCCGGCCGCGCGGCGACCGGCAGCGGGG
>JAJYBG010000046.1 GCA_021779075.1 Actinomycetes bacterium
CAGGGGCTGGGGGCGGAGCTGGTCTTCGCCCTGCTCGTGTACCGCTACTGGAACATCGCCGCGGTCGCTCTCGCGGGTGCCGGTGCGGGCGTGCTCGACGCGATCCTCGATCTCAGCCTCTACTACGCGGGCAGCGGCAGCGGCTTCTCGGCGACGTACTTCGTGACGACCGTCGTCTCGGGGGCCGTGGCCGCCGCTGTCTTCTGGTTCGTCGTGAGGGCGCTGGCGGCCACCGGCGCGCTCGACCGCTTCCCGGCCGGTCGCGGCGGCCGCATCATCGACGACGTGGCACGTGACGGCGACGCGGCCTAGTGCCGCCTCGACGCTCGTGAACGCCGGCCCTGCCCGGGTCGACGTCCGCGGCTGGGGCTGGCGGCATCCGCGGCGCAGGCGGTGGGCGGTGCGCGACGTCGACCTGCATCTCGAGCCCGGCGAGCGGGTGCTCGTCCTCGGCCCGAGCGGGGCCGGCAAGTCGACGCTCGCGGCCGCGCTGGCCGGCATCCTCGTCGAGGGCGAGACGGCGGGCACGCTGCGCGTCGACGGCCGGGTGGGTCTCGTCCAGCAGGACCCCGAGGCCCAGATCGTGCTGTCGCGCGTCGGCGACGAGGTGGCCTTCGGCTGCGAGAACCTCGCCGTGCCGCCCGACGAGATCTGGCCGCGGGTGCGGAGCGCCCTCGACGCGGTCGGGCTCGCCGTGCCGCTCGGTCACTCGACGGCGGAGCTCTCGGGCGGCCAGCAGCAGCGCCTCGCCCTCGCGGGCGCGCTCGCGATGCGCCCGGGTCTTCTCGTTCTCGACGAGCCGACGGCGAACCTCGATCCTGCCGGGGTGATCGAGGTGCGGAATGCCGTCGCACGGGCCACCGCCGATCGCGGCATCACCCTCGTCGTCATCGAGCACCGGGTCGAGACCTGGCTGCCGCTGGTCGACCGGGTCGTCGTCCTCACCGCCGAGGGCGGCCTCCTCGCCGATGGCCCCCCCGATGCGGTGCTCAGCGCCGCGAGGGCGGAACTCGATGCGGCGGGGGTGTGGCTGCCCGGGTGGGTGCCACGACGCGCCCGGCCCGTGGTGCCGCGCGGAGTCGCACTCCTTCGGGCTGGCGCGCTCAGCGTGGGGCGCACGCCGTTCGGCGGCAGGCAGCCCGTCGTCGCGGCGTCCGGCATCGGTCTCGAGGCGCGCTCCGGCCGGGCGCTGGCGATTACCGGCCCGAACGGGTCGGGAAAGACGACGCTCGCGCTCACCCTGGGCGGGCTGCTGACGCCGGTGGCCGGCGAGGTCGTCGCCGCGGCGGCGCTCGCTCAGGGGATTCGCGCCGACCCGGCGCGATGGCGTCCGCGGCAGCTCGCACCGCGGATCGGCTCCGTGTTCCAGAATCCCGAGCACCAGTTCGTGCGCGCCACCGTGCGCGAGGAGGTGCTGCTCGGGGCGACGCCGCGGCGCGCCGACGAGCTGCTCGGGCGGCTGCGCCTGACGCGCCTCGCCGAGGCGAACCCGTTCACGCTCTCCGGTGGTGAGAAGCGGCGCCTCTCCGTCGCGACGGCGCTCGCGGCCGCGCCGCCGGTCCTCATCCTCGACGAGCCGACCTTCGGGCAGGACCGCCGAACCTGGGGCGAGCTCGTCGCACTGCTCGCCGGGCTGCTCGATGACGGCGTGAGCGTCGTCGCGGTCACCCACGACCGCGCGTTCGTCGATGCCCTCGCCGACGACGAGTCCCCGCTGGGGGGGGAGCGGTGACGGCGGCATCGACTCCCGCCGCCGTGGCCGGCGCGCCGGCCGGCCCGACGGTCAACCCGGTCGCCAAGTTCGCCGCAGCGCTCGTCCTCACCGCGGCGCTCGTCCTCACCGTCGACTGGGTGTCGGCGACGGTCGCGCTGGTCTGCGAGGCGGCGCTCCTGCCGCTCACCGGCATCGGCTGGCGGCAGTTCTGGGTGCGGACCGCCCCGGCCTGGGTCGCCGCCCCCTCCGCCGGGGTCGCGCTCGCGCTGTACGGGAGGGATTCCGGAGCGGTCTACGCGTCGATCGCGGGGGTGACGATCACCCAGGGCTCGGTGACCCAGGCCATCGCGATCGCGCTGCGCGTGCTCGCCATCGCCCTGCCGGGGATCGTTCTCTTCGCGACGACGGATCTCACCGATCTCGCCGACGGACTCGCCCAGACGTGGCGGCTGCCCGCCCGGTTCGTGCTCGCCGCCCTCGCCGCGATGCGGCTCACGGCATCCCTCGCCGACGACTGGCGCACCCTCACGCAGGCGAGGCGGGCGCGCGGACTCGGCGGGCGCGGCCGGATCTTCGGAGTGCTCGTGCTGGCGCTGCGGCGCGGCGGCCACCTCTCCGATGCGATGGAAGCGCGCGGTTTCGGCACCGGGGCGCGCACCTGGGCGCGTCCGGCCCGCTTCGGCGGGCGCGAACTGGCGCTCATCGGCGTCGGCGCCGGGGTGGCGGCGCTGGCATTGACCCTTGCGGTCGTCGTGGGAAGCTGGCACTTCGTTGGCGCCTGAGCGGGGGAATCCCTTCATCCTCCTCATCGACGGCCCGAGCGGTGCGGGCAAGACGACACTCGCGCGTGCGGTCGTCGCCGCGAGCCCGGCGGGCGTCGAGCCGGTGCTCATCCGGCTCGACGACGTCTACCGCGGCTGGAACGGTCTTGCCTCCGCCGCCCCGCACCTCGCCGGGCACCTGCTGCGCCCGCTGCGCGAGACGGGGCGAGGCCGCTGGCAGCGCTACGACTGGGAGGCCGGCGCGCTCTCCGAGTGGCACGAGGTCGACGCGAGCCGGCCGCTCATCGTGGAGGGCACGGGCGCTCTCACCGCCGAGACCGCGCCGCTCGCCGACCTCCGGGTCTGGGTCGAGGCCGAGGACGCCGTCCGCAAGCCGCGCGCCATCGCCCGTCAGGACGACGACTACGCCGACTACTGGGACATGTGGCAGGCGCAGTATGAGCGCCATCTCGCGGCCGACGATCCGCGGAAGTACGCCGATCTCGAGGCGACCTCCGACGAGCGCTCCGCGGCTCTCGTCGCCGAGCTCGCGGCCCGGCTGGCGCGAGCGTGATTCCGGATGAACTCGGATCGGGTCGGATCATCCGCTGCATCCCGTGCGGAACCGACGGTGCGCCCGGCACCCATGCGGATTCCGCCGTACCGGCACCCGCGTGCGACGGAATCCGCACTGAGAGCCCCAGTACACTGCCCTTATGCGCAATGGCGAGGTGTCATTCTGGTGGTCTCAGGTGCCATTCCCCCAGGCGGAACGGCCCCTCGGCGAATCCATCACCGCCGATGTCGCGATCGTCGGCGCGGGCTACACCGGCCTCTGGACCGCGTACTACCTCAAGAAGGCCGACCCTTCGCTGCGTGTGGTCATCCTCGAGCAGCGCTTCGCCGGCTACGGCGCGTCGGGCCGCAACGGCGGCTGGCTCGCCAACTCCATCACGGGCGGGCGCGAGCAGTACGTCAAGAGATTCGGCCGCGAGGCGGTGACGCGCTTCCAGCTCGCCGCGAACCAGGCGGTCGACGAGGTCATCCGTGTGACGAAGGCTGAGGGCATCGACGCGGATATCGTCAAGGGCGGCGAATACCAGGTCGCCTATGACAGGCCCCAGCTCGAGCGGCTGCGCGCCTGGGTCGACGCCGAGCAGACCTGGCAGCACACCGACGTGCGCTTCCTCACCGCCGCCGAGGCGAACGCCCACGTCGCCATCGAGGGCACGCTCGCGGGCGCGTGGAGCCCGCACACCGCCCGCATCCACCCGGCGAAGCTCGTCGCAGGCCTGCGCGAGGCCGTGCTGCGGCTGGGCGTCGAGCTCTACGAGGGCACTGCGGTGTCCGCGATCGCCGGGTCGACCGCGTACACCGCGACGGGGCACACCGTGGCGGCATCCGTGGTCGTCCGCGCCACCGAGGGCTTCACCGCGAATCTCAAGCGCATGCATCGCGACTGGATGCCGCTCAACTCGTCGATGGTCGTCACCGAGCCGCTTCCCGCCTCGGTCTGGGAGGCGATCGGGTGGTCCGGCTACGACACCGTCGGCGACTTCGCGCATGCGTACATGTACGCCCAGCGCACTGCCGACGACCGCATCGCGTTCGGCGGGCGCGGCAGGCCGTACCGCTTCGGCTCGAAGATCGACCTCGACGGCGACACGCCCGATTCGACGGTGGCGCTGCTGCGCGGGCTCATCGAGCGGTTCTGGCCGACGCTGCGGGGGGTGCGGCTCGACCACGCCTGGTCGGGCGTTCTCGGCGTGCCGCGCGACTGGGCGGCCACTGTCGGCATCGATCGCGCGTCGAGCCTCGCCTGGGCGGGCGGATACGTCGGAACGGGCGTCACCTCGACGAACCTCGCCGGGCGGACGTTGACCGATCTCATCCTCGAGCGCGACACCGAGCTCGTGACGCTGCCGTGGGTGAACCACCGGGTGCGCAAGTGGGAGCCCGAACCGCTGCGCTGGATCGCCGTGCAGGCGCTCTACGCCGCGTACTACGCCGCCGACCGTTCCGAACTCACCCACCGCCGGACGACGAGTCCGATGGCCCGCCTCGCCGACCTCATCTCAGGCCACTGACCGCGCCGTCGGGCTGAATTCCGGCGTCATCTCCGGTGTGTCGCGCCGCAGTCGCGGCGCGGCGCCCGAATCTCAGCCCGAGCGATCGCGACGCGCGGGCGGCAGGGACGCCGACCGAAGAGACGCCGGCCGAAGAGACACCGGGTGAGTGACGGGGCTTGAACCCGCGACCCCCTGGACCACAACCAGGTGCTCTACCAACTGAGCTACACCCACCACGCCGACCCGGGTCGCCCCGGACAACCAGACGAGTCTAGCCGATGAGCGGGGACCACTTCTCGACCACCCGGCTCGCGATCGCCTGCACTTCGTCGCTGGTCGGTCCGGGCTGCGCGACGAAGCCCGCCGAGCGGTAGTAGTCGAGTTCGCGGATGGATTCCAGGATGTCGGCGAGCGCGCGGTGGCCGCCGGCCTTCTCCGGCGCCTGGAAGTAGACGCGCGGGAACCAGCGGCGCGACAGCTCCTTGATGGAGGAGACGTCGACGCTGCGGTAGTGCAGGTGGGCGTCGAGCTTCGGCATGTACTTGGCGAGGAACATCCGGTCGGTGCCGATGGTATTGCCGGCCAGCGGCGCCTGCTTGGCGGCGGGCACGAACTTCGTCACGTACGCCATGACGGCGGCTTCGGCATCCGCCAGCGCGAGCCCGTTGGGGATCTCCTCGATGAGGCCCGAGGTGGTGTGCATGGTGGTCACGAACTCGTTCATGTGCGCGAAGGCGGCGCTGGACGGCGTGATGACGAGCTGCAGCCCCGGGTGGACAGGGGCGAGCTCGAAGTCGGTGATGACGACCGCGATCTCGACGAGCTCGTCGACGGCGAGGTCGAGACCGGTCATCTCGCAGTCGATCCAGACGAGACGATCGGTCGAGCCAGCCATGCCTCAATCGTAGTTGCGCGTTCCGACGTAGCCTGGAATGGTGCAGTTGACCTTCTACAGTTCGGCGTTCTGCGAGCCGTGCATCCGCACCCGTGCGGTGCTGGAGGAGGCCGAGCGCCTCGTCCCGGCCGCGACCCTGGTCGAGCACGACATCGTGCGCTCCGAGGAGGCGGCGCGGGAGGCGGGAATCCGCGTCGCCCCGACCGTCGTGGTGACGGATTCCGCGGGCCGCGAGGTGTTCCGCGCCGAGGGCGAGCCCTCGCTGGCCCAAGTGCTCGTGGCCGCGGCGAAGGCGCTCTGACCCGGTCGGCCGGTACCCTGGAGGGGAGCCCCCGTAGCTCAATGGATAGAGCAGCGGCCTTCTAATCCGCAGGTTACTGGTTCGACCCCAGTCGGGGGCGCTCGCACATAACACCCGCGAAACAGCACGGGACTAGCCTTTCGGCATGCGCGATGTGCAACAGCAGATCATTGCGGCCCTCAACGTCAAGCCGGTCATCGACCCGGCGGTCGAGATCGAGGCCCGCGTTCAGTTCCTCGTCGACTACCTGCTGCGCACCGGCGCGAAGGGATTCGTCCTGGGCATCTCGGGCGGGCAGGATTCCTCCCTCACCGGCAAGCTCACCCAGCTCGCTGTCGACCGGCTCGCCGCCGAGGGCCACGAGGTCGAGTTCTGGGCGCTGCGCCTTCCGTACCAGGTCCAGGCCGACGAGGCCGACGCGCAGCTCGCGCTGCAGTTCATCGCGCCGACGTCATCCGCGATCTTCAACGTCGCACGCGGCACTGATGGCATCGTCGCCGAGTACGGCGACGCCTTCGGCGAGCCCATCAGCGACTTCACCAAGGGCAACGTCAAGGCCCGCCAGCGCATGGTGGCGCAGTACGCGCTCGCCGGCCAGCGCGGGCTGCTCGTCGTCGGCACCGACCACGCGGCCGAGGCGGTGACCGGGTTCTTCACGAAGTTCGGCGACGGCGGCGTCGACGTGACCCCGATCACGGGGCTGACGAAGCGCCAGGGCCGCGCCCTGCTCGAGTACCTCGGTGCACCGCGGCAGCTCTACGTCAAGGCGCCGACGGCCGACCTGCTCGATACGAACCCGGGGCAGAGCGACGAGGCGAACCTCGGCATCACCTACCAGGACATCGACGACTTCCTCGAAGGCAAGGACATCGATCGGGGTGTCGCCGAGGCGCTCGAGGCGCGCTACCTCGCCACCGAGCACAAACGCCGCCCGCCTGCCACGCCGTTCGATGGCTGGTGGCGCGGCGACCACAATATCTGGAGCGAGTAGGGCCTAGTCGTCGATGCCGGGCGTGAAGGCGACCGTGGGGGTGTCCTCGATGCGGACCTTCGGCACCGCGGGGGCATTGGCCCCGGGCTCGACGGGGGCGGCGGCGGGGGCCGCCGGCACGACGAGCTTCGGCGGCACGAGGTAGTTGGGCTCGTAGTTCGGGGCCGGGGTGATGATCTGCGTCACCGGCTCGACGGCGGGCGGGGCGGATGCCGCCGGCGCGGCGGCGGGTGCGGCGGGTGCGCTGAACCGCTGGTGATGCTGCTGCGCGACCCAGGCGTCCTGCTGCTGGATGATCTGCTGCTCGGCGGTCGGGGTGTCGAACTGCCAGCGCTCGAGGTCGTTCTGGAAGATGCGCCGGGTGCGGCCGGGACGGTGGTCCCATTCGACGAGCCGGTCGCGGAATTCGGCGACGGCGGGGTCGAGGTTGTAGCCGAAGGTCGCGGAGTTGCGCTTGAGCTCGGCGAGCTGGTGGGCGGCCCAGTCGGCGACGAGCGTCGAGCTCTTCACCGGCAGCAGGCGCACGAGGATGTCGGCCTGGCCGACGGCGCGGTCGGAGAGCACCTGCTCGCCGGGGGTGAGCGAGTTCCACACGGAGGCCTCGGTCGCGGCGTCGACGAGTGCGGTGATGGCCTGCGACCTCTGCTGGCGCTGGTTCTGCTTGAGCAATCCGCTCACCGAGCCGCGGCCGATGGCGCCGGCGACGATGCCGGAGACGACGATGGCGACGAAGAGCACGATCGCGGGGAAGACGGTGGGTTCGGCGGCGTTCGAGGCGAGCCACGTCACGAAGTCGTTCCAGTTCATGCGGCGAGCGTAAGCGGCCCCGGCCGGAGCGTCGAGCAGACACGGCGGGCGGGGAACAATTGCCGGTGCCGCGACGCTGAACGTGGCGGAGGATCTACCCATGACGACTTTCACTCTTGCCGGCGGTTGCTTCTGGTGCCTGGACGCCGCCTACCGTGCTCTCGACGGCGTCAGCGACGTCGTGTCGGGCTACGTCGGCGGCACCGTCGCCGACCCGAGCTACGAGCTCGTCTGCACCGGGCGCACCGGTCACGCCGAGGCGGTGCAGGTGACGTTCGACGAGAGCGTCATCCCCGCCGACGTCATCCTCGACGCCTTCTTCACGATGCACGATCCGCGCCAGCTCAACCGTCAGGGCAACGACATCGGCACCCAGTACCGCAGCGCGATGTTCTACGCGGATGCCGACCAGAAGGCCCTCTTCGAGGCCGCGATCGCTCGCGCCGCCGACATCTGGGACGGCGTGCCGGTCACGCAGCTCGCGCCGCTCGGCGCGTTCTACCGCGCCGAGGACTATCACCAGGACTTCTTCGCGAAGAACCCGACGCAGGGCTACTGCCTCGCGGTCGCCGCACCCAAGGTGTCGAAGGTGCGCAAGGCCTTCTCGCAGTACATCCGAGCCGCGTAGCACTCGCGCGGCTGTTCCTCCACAGCGGGGTGCGCGGCATCCGGCATCCGGCCGTCTGGTTCGGCGGCGGGATTCCCGTCGCAGGCTTCGCCGATGCTGCTCGCGCCGCGGGGAGCCCCGCGGGATTGGAGAAGAGCAGTTGAGCACGAGCATCACCGTCAGCGGCATCGTCGTCACCGAGCCGAAGTACTTCACGACCTCGTCGGGCGTGGCCATCACGAGCTTCCGGCTCGCCTCGTCGGAGCGTCGCTTCGATCGCCAGGCGAGTTCTTGGAAGTACACGCCGTCGTCGTTCTACACGGTGTCGACCTACCGCTACCTCGCCGACAACGCGAAGGCGTCGCTCGCCAAGGGCGACCATGTCGTCGTCGCCGGGCGCATCCGCGTGCGCGAGTGGGAGACGGGCGAGAAGAGCGGCACCGACGTCGAGATCGAGGCGGAATCCCTCGGCCACGACCTCAACTGGGGCACCTCGGCGTACACCCGCCGGGCGAAGGCGGCCCCGACGGTCGACTCGGCGGGGCCGGACTTCCTGGCGGACCCGGCCGCGCCGCAGCCGGACGGAGACCAGGCCATCGTCGCGCACTGGCCGACCGTCGCGGTGCCGTCGGCGCAGCCCGAGCTGCAGGAGACGCCGTTCTAGGCTGACGAGGTGCGAACCCCCGCCGCCGCTGCCGCCCTCGCGATCGCGCTCGCGCTGGCGGGCTGCGCGGCGGGGAGTCCGCAGGGGGGGTGCGGAATGCACCGGGAACGACGCCTGCGTCGCATCGCCGGGAAGTCCGGCGGCCTCGTCCGCCGCGACGCCGAGCACGTCGCCGAGCCGGCTGCAGCGATTCGACGCCGCGGCGAGAGCCGCGATCGCGCGGTACGGCCATCCGACCGGCGCCCAGTTCGTCGCCGCCGAGGTCGCGGCGGGCTTCGGCGCGAGCCCGATGCAGGTCACGCCCGACCGGACGAGCGCGAATCTGACGCCCGGGTCGATCCTGTTCTCGGCGCTCGTCGACGGCACGTGCCTCATCGGCCAGTTCGGAGACGAGGTCGGCGGCTACCACTCGACGCAGGCCCGGCCGATCTCGACCGGGCAGTGCCTCATCGGGGCCGTCCCGTCGGCGGGGTGAGGCATCCCGCCCAAATAGGATCGACGGGTGGCGGAATACATTTACTCGATGGTGCGGGCCCGCAAGGCGGTGGGCGACAAGGTCATCCTCGACGATGTGACGATGGCCTTCCTGCCCGGGGCGAAGATCGGCGTCGTCGGCCCGAACGGCGCTGGCAAGTCGACGATCCTCAAGATCATGGCCGGCCGCGACACGCCCTCGAACGGCGAGGCCCGCCTCAGCCCGGGCTACTCGGTCGGCATCCTCATGCAGGAGCCCGAGCTCGACGAGCACCTCACGGTCCTCGAGAACGTGCAGCAGGGCGTCGGCCCCATCAAGGCGAAGGTCGACCGCTTCACCGAGATCTCGGCGCTCATGGCCGAGCCCGACGCCGACTTCGACGCGCTGCTCGCCGAGATGGGCGTGCTGCAGGAGCAGATCGACGCCGCCGACGCCTGGGATCTCGACTCGCAGCTCGAGCAGGCGATGGATGCGCTGCGCTGCCCGCCGCCGGACGCCCAGGTGAGCGTGCTGTCCGGTGGCGAGAAGCGCCGCGTCGCGCTGTGCAAGCTGCTGCTCGAGAAGCCCGACCTGCTGCTGCTCGACGAGCCCACCAACCACCTCGATGCGGAGAGCGTCCTCTGGCTCGAGCAGCACCTCGCCAAATACCACGGCGCCGTGCTCGCCGTCACCCACGACCGATACTTCCTCGACCACGTCGCCGGCTGGATCTGCGAGGTCGACCGCGGCCGCCTCTACCCTTACGAGGGCAACTACTCGACCTACCTCGAGAAGAAGGCCGAGCGTCTTCAGGTGCAGGGCAAGAAGGACATGAAGCTCGCGAAGCGCCTCGGCGAGGAGCTCGAGTGGGTGCGCAGCAACGCCAAGGGGCGCCAGGCCAAGTCGAAGGCGCGCCTCGCCCGCTATGAGGAGATGGCCGCCGAGGCCGAGCGCACCCGCAAACTCGACTTCGAGGAGATCCAGATCCCGCCCGGGCCGCGTCTCGGCCAGCTCGTCATCGAGGTGGACGGCCTTAGGAAGGGCTTCGGCGACCGGGTCCTCATCGACGACCTCAGCTTCACGCTGCCGCGCAACGGCATCGTCGGCATCATCGGCCCGAACGGCGTCGGCAAGACGACGCTTTTCAAAACGATCGTCGGCATCGAGCAGCCGGATGCCGGCGAGGTCAGGATCGGCGAGACCGTCGAGATCTCGTACGTCGACCAGACGCGCGGCGGCATCGACCCCGACAAGACCCTCTGGGAGGTCGTCTCGGACGGCTTCGACTACA
>JAJYBG010000047.1 GCA_021779075.1 Actinomycetes bacterium
AGGCCGACGCACTGCTCGTCGCCGCACGTGCGGACGGCGACGCGGCCGGCCGCCGCGTCGCAGCCGCCCGGTCCGCGCGCACGCGTCGCACCGCCCGCGAGACCGTGCTCCGAGCACAGGCGGAGGCGGACGCCGCGACCGATGCCGCGGTCGCGGAGGCCGTCGCCTCGCTCCGCGGCGGCAAGGGCTATGCCGCGCTCGAGCGCCGCCTCCGCGCCGAGGCTCGCGCGCTGCTCGGGCCGGCTGCGAAGATCGAGACGGCTCCGGAGGGCGGCATCGTCGCCTCCGACGGCAGCCGGCGCATCGACGCGAGCCTTCCCGCGCTCGCCGCCGAAGCGAGCGACTGGTTGCGGCGAGGACCGTCATGAGCGGCGTTATCGCACGCGTCAATGGTCCGGTCGTCGAGGCCGAGCGGCTTCCAGGGCTCTCGATGGGCGAGATCGTCACCCTCGGTCCCGCGCGCATCACGGCGGAGACGATCGCGATCGACGGCGACTCAGCCGTGCTGCAGGCCTACGAGTACACCGGCGGACTCGCCGCCGGAGACGCCGCGGAACCGGAGGGCGAGCAGCTCAGCGGACTGCTCGGTCCCGGGCTGCTCGGGAACGCATTCGACGGTCTGCTCCGCCCACTCTCGGGTGCGCCGCAGTGGCTCCGGCCGGACCGCCCCGGCTCGACGCAGGATCCGGCGATCCTCGACCGACGCTGGCGCTTCGTGCCGTCGGCGACGCAGGGAACCCAGGTCGAGGCGGGCGAGGTGCTCGGCACCGTTCCCGATTCAGGCGCGGTGGAGCACCGGGTCCTCGTCCCGCCCGGGGTGTCCGGTGCACTTGAATGGATCGCCGCCGACGGCGAGACGGCGGCGCGGGACGCCATCGCCCGCATCGCCGGGCGCGAGGTGCGATTGGCCGAGCCATGGCCGCTGCGGCGCCCGCGCCCGTTCGCGGAACGGCTCGCCGACGTCCTCCCGCTTCATACCGGCCAGCGCGTCCTCGACCTGCTGTACCCGGTTGCGGCGGGGACGGCGGCGGCGATCCCGGGCGGGTTCGGGACAGGCAAGACGATGACGCTGCAGCAGATCGCGAAGTGGAGCGATGCCGACGTCATCGTCTACGTCGGCTGCGGTGAGCGCGGCAACGAGATGGCCGACGTCCTGACAAGCCTCGCCGAGCTCACCGACCGGCACGGCGGCCGGCTCATCGACCGCACCGTCATCGTGGCGAACACCTCGAACATGCCGATGATGGCCCGCGAGGCGAGCATCTACACCGGCGTCGTGATCGCCGAGTACTACCGCGACATGGGTCATGACGCCGTCGTCATCGCCGACTCGACGAGCCGCTGGGCGGAGGCGTTGCGCGAGTTCGCGAACCGGAACGGCGACCTCCCCGCCGAGGAGGGCTATCCGGCCTCGCTCGCGTCGGCGCTCGCCGCCTTCTACGAGCGCGCCGCGCGCGTCCGCACGCTCGGCGGGCAGACGGCGGCCGTGACCGTGATCGGTGCCGTTTCCCCGCCCGGCGGCGACATGACCGAACCGGTGACGACGAACACCGAGCGCTTCGTCCGCGCGCTCTGGCTGCTCGACCGCGATCTCGCCTACGCCCGCCACTACCCCGCGGTGAGCTGGCACGGCTCCTTCGCGCGCGACGTCGACGAGATCGCCCGATGGCACGCGACGAACGATGACCCGGACTGGGCGGACCGGCGCGCGCGGGCGATAGGCACACTCGCCGAGGCGGACCGGCTCGCCGGCCTCGCCGAGGTGATCGGCTCGAGCGCGCTGCCCGGCCGGGAGCGCATGATCCTGCTCGGCGGCAGGCTGCTGCAGGAGGGCGTCCTGACGCAGAACGCGCTCGGAGCGGCCGATGCTTCGAGCTCAGCCGAGAAGAGCGCCGCCCTGCTCGGCTTCGCGCTCGACACGATCGACGAATGCCAGCGGCTCGTCGCCGCCGGGGTCGCTGCGGCGACGCTCGAGCAGTGGGACTTCTCACCGCTGCTGCGAGCCCGCGAGGAGTTCGGGCCGGACGACGCGGCGGGGATCGCGGGGCGACGGGATGCCTTCCTCGCGGAGTTGGGGACGGCGTCGTGAGCGAGGAGACGCACACGCCCGACGCAGGCACCGCACCCGATGCTGCCGCGACGAGCCAGGATGCCCCGCTCCTTACCGGGGCCGCTGTGGCCCACCGCGACCTCCGCAGCGTCCGCGGCCCGCTCGTCGTTGTCGGCGACGCGGCCGGGGTCGGCTGGGACGAGTTCGCTCGCATCTCCGTCGGGGACGGCGCGGAACGGCACGGCCTCGTGCTCGAGGTCAACCGCGACCTCGCGACCGTCCAGGTGCTCGAGGGCACCGCGGGACTCACGCCGGGCGGTGTCGAGGTGCGCTTCGACGGGCAGCCGCTCCAGGTGCCGGTCGGTGACGGCTGGCTCGGCCGCATCTGCAACGGGCGGGGTGCACCGCTCGACGGCGGCCCCGAGGTGACTGGCGAGCGCTTCGCCCCGGTCGCCGGCTGGCCGCTCAACCCGGTGTTCCGCGAGCCCCCGGACGAGCCGGTGCTCACCGGGGTGTCGGTCATCGACGGGCTCATGACGCTCGTCCGCGGGCAGAAGCTCCCGATCTTCTCGGCGGCCGGACTGCCGCACCTCGAGCTCGCCACGCAGATCGCGGCGCAGGCGAGCTCGCAGGGGAGGCCGTTCCGCGTCGTGTTCGCGGCGATGGGGCTCACGCACCCGGACATCGCCTTCGTCCGCGACCGGCTCGAGGACCGCAGCGCCGCAGGCGAGCTCGTGCTGCTGCTGAACGCCGCCGACGACCCGGTCATCGAGCGCATCCTCACTCCGCGGATCGCGCTGACGATCGCGGAGGACCTCGCCTACGAAGGCGGCCAGGACGTGCTCGTCATCATGAGCGACATGACGAGCTACGCGGAGGCGCTCCGCGAGGTGTCGGCGGCGCGGAAGGAGATCCCCGCCCGGCGCGGTTACCCCGGCTACCTCTACAGCGACCTCGCGACGCTTTACGAGCGCTGCGGCCGGGTTCGCGGGCGGGACGGCTCGGTGACGGTTCTCCCCGTGCTCACGATGCCGGGCGGCGACATCACGCACCCGGTCCCGGACCTCACCGGCTACATCACCGAGGGTCAGATCGTACTCTCCGCGGAGGTCGAAGCGCGGGGCGTCTACCCGCCCGTCGACGTGCTCTCCTCGCTCTCCCGCCTCATGCGATCCGGCACCGGCGCGGGGCGGACGCGCGAGGACCACCGGGACGTCGCGGCGCAGGTCATCGCGGCGCTCGCACGGGCGCGGAGCGCCGCCGAGCTGTCCGAGCTGATCGGGGAATCGGCGCTCGGCGAGACCGACCGCGAGTTCATCGAGTTCCGCGACGCGGTGGAACGGGGGCTGTTCGCGCAGCGGGACGACGAGCGCCGCGACCTGAACGACACGCTCGGCCGGGCTTGGCGCGCGCTCGCCGTGCTGCCGAAGCGGGAGCTCACGATGATCCCGCGCGAATTCGTCGACCGCTACCTTCCGAAGCCGGACACCACCGACGGTGCGGCGGACATCCCGGACGGAGCCGAAGGATGAGCCCCGCCAGCCGCGCCGACCGCGTCCGCATCGAGGCCCGCCTCGCCGTCGCAGAACGCGGCGCGGAACTGCTCGGCCGCAAGCGCCGCATCCTCGAGGACGAGGTCGAGCGGATGCGACTCGCCGCCGACCGGCAACGGGATGAATTCGAGGCGGCCGCGCGCGAGGCTGACCGCTGGCTCGCCCGGGCGGCGGCGATCGACGGCGCAGAGGGCATCGCGCGGGCCGCGCCGCCGCCGACCGCCGCGGCGGAGCTGAGCTGGTCGGTGACGATGGGCGTCCGCTTCCCCGCGGAGGCGGAGGTCGTGCTGCCCGAGGCGGCACCGGTGTCCGGCAGCAGCGCGCTCGCGTACGCGACGGTCGCGCACCGCCTCGCGGCCGAGGCGGCCATCCGGCACGCGGCGTCGGAGGAGGCGGTGCGCCGCATCGCCGCGGAGCTTCTGACGACCCGGCAGCGGGAGCGCGCCGTGACGCACCGCTGGGTGCCGCGGCTCGAGGCCTCGCTCTCCGATCTGCGCCGCCGCATCGACGACCTCGAGCTCGAGGAGAACCTCCGCGTCCGCTGGTCGGCCGAGCGGCGGGATGGGAAGGAGCAGGAATGAGCGGCATCGTCCTCGTCGCCGTGCATGACTCGGCGACGGCCTTCGCGGCGGCGGAGCGCGGCATCGCCCTCGCCAAGGCCCTCGGCGCGCGGGTCCACGCGGTCGAGGTCGTCGAGCCGCCGGCCGCACCGGCCTCCCGAACCGCGCCGGGCGTCCCGCCGGGAACCGCGCGCGCCGACGCTGACACCGCGCCACTCGTCCGCGACGGCGTCCTCCGCCACCTTGAGCGCGTCGCTGCTGCGGCCGGCGTCCCGTTCACGTCCGAGGCCCGCCGAGGCCTGGTCGCACCGTCGCTCCTCGATGCGGCGGCCGAAGTCGGTGCCGACTACATCGTCATGGCGCGCGTCGACCGACCGGGACACACCATCCCCGGCATCGGCTCCAGGACGCTTCGTGTTCTCGAGTTCGCCGACGTGCCGGTCATCGTCGTGCCCGCGATCCCGAGCGTGTCGAATCGCTGAGGGATCCGGGTCGACTCTCGGCCGACGCCAGTGCGATCATTCCGAGTGGCCCGGCGCCGTGAGTCTGATCTGCTTCGCCAGCGCATAGGCGGCGACTCGGTCGTCCTCGCCGGCGGCGAAGACCCGACCGATGAGCAGCGCCGAGCGTCCCGGCAGGTCGATGCGGTGCATCTCCGCTGGCGCCTCGCCCCGCCGGGAACGCGCGCAGAGGAGGAAGTCAGCCGGGCCGGTTCCGGTGGTCCGCGTGCCGACGTAGGCGACGTTCGCACCGCTGCTCGGGTCGGTGAACTGGATGCTGTAGTAGCGCCCGTCCATCTCGGGCACCTGCAGCACCCGCGGTCCCGCCGTCAGGTCGAGCCAGCCGCCGACGTAGAGCAGGTCGTCGGCGCCGGTCGCGATCAGGCTGCCGGTCGAGGCGGTCTGCGACGAGCGATGAGGAACGGCGTAGAGCGTGTTGACCGGGATGGGGCCGCCGCCGAATCCGTGCCGGAGGATCGCGCGCTTGAAGCCACCGACCGTGATCCGCGGCCAGAGCCAGATGAAGACGAACACCCCGAGCAGCCAGACGACCACGGCCACCACGGCGAGCGGGACGATCGCCTGCACCCCGCCGTCGGCGATCCGTCGGTAGACGACCCAGACGAAGATGGCCAGGATCACGGCGGTGATCGGGTAGCCGTATTTGAGGATCACACGGTTCACGGCCGCACCTCGACGACCGGCGGCACCTCGTAGCCGCCGTCCACGATCGCCGCCCCGGGCAGATAGGTCCGGAGCATGAGCTTGAACCGCCCGGTCGGCGTCGGCAACCAGTTCTGCGTCGCTCCGTTCGGTGCCTGCGCCTGCAGGAGGATGTCGACCGAGCCGTCGGCGTTCGCCAGCAGACCGGAGTGGTCGTCGACACTGGATCGACCGCTCGAGGTGCTGACCATGTACCCCACGGTGTCGGTCGCGGTGAGGGACCAGAAGGCATCGTTCGGCGGAAGCTGCCCTCGCGGGAAGTGCACGCGGTAGGCGCGCTCGCCGGTGAGCCGCTTCCCCGAACCGTCCACCTCCGCCGTCCAGTAGGCGGCCTCCTCGAACACGTTCACGACCGGCAGGGCCTTCTGCAGCGCCGCGCGCACGAAGAATCCGTTACCGGGCTGGCCCGCCCTGCGGATCGCCTTCCAGCCGTTGGCGGTCGCTGTTTCGGCCTTCGCCACCGCATCCAGGATCAGCACCGTCGTCAGGTAGGCCAGCGCGCCGCCGATGATGACGCCCTGCACGACGCCCGAACCCGCCACCCAAGAGAAGAAGCCACCCACGACCGCAACGTAGCGCTTCGACCTCGATGGGACTCGACCGGCCGAAAACACCTGGCGACTAAGGACTAAGTAGGGGACTACTGAAGGTTGGGATGACTCCTGATCTGTGGTGATCGGGCTGACCGCGGGGGGATGTTCATCGCGCCGACGCCATGTCCGAGGACGTCCCGAGATCGAGGACGGTGTGAAGCCGGGGACGACTGCGACGGCGAACGCCGAACTGCATGAGGCGAAGAAGCAGTTCGGGCTGCTTGAGTAAGAGAACGGGGTGCTGCGTAGAGCGGTGGCGTAGCTGTCGCAGGGTGCTCTCCCAAAAAAAAATGATCTTCCCGCCCGTGCGCGAGCGGCCACGGCTCCCCCTGAAGGCTGCCGACCGTGCCCCGCTCGATAGGGGCACGGGATTAAGCTTCAGGGGTCGCGTTGATCAAGAAGGGCTCTCGTTGTCCAGGCTTCGGAACTTCTGGATTTACAGCGTGGGTCTCGCCATAGCCTGGACGATCGTTCTCACGATTTTCTTCGCGATCAAACCTGCTGTCGCCCCTCATGTGCTGCTCGTGTTTGCCGGTTTCCTCATTGGCTGGGTCAGCACTACCATCGCGCGCTACGTATATCCGCCCGCTAAGCGTTGGACACCCGGCCCCAACTCGCCTCGAGCCTGACCCGGGAGGCGGTCATCGTCACATTGGTCGCACCTGGCTTTGATGGCTCGTTTGCCGTGATGATCCTCATCAACCCCCTGCTTTACTTTCGGGTGACCGGATAGTCGCGGTTGCACTGCCGCAGCAGACGGGTGAGCCGATTGGAGAACACCGCGGCGACCACCGCGGCGGCGTAGACGAGGACGGTCGCTGGGAACGATTCGTTCTCCATTGGCGCGCCCTTCCGCGACGTCAGCGAGTCACTGCCGACCAGACTTCCCGGCACACCGTCCTGCGCACCCAATCTGGCCGGGCCGGGGGCCGGCGGACTGCTACACCGGGGTCAGAGCCCGACGCTGCCCTGCATGATCCCGCCGTCGACGAAGACCGTCGTCGCCGTCATGTAGCTCGACTTGCCTGACGCCAGGAACACCACCACATCGGCGATCTCCGATGAGTGCGCGAGACGATTGAGCGGGATGCCGGCGTCAAGTTCCTTGAGCGTCGCCGGGTCGTCGATCGTCGCCGCGTTGATGGGGGTGGCCACTGCGCCCGGCGCGACGTTCACCACGCGCACGCCATGCCGGCCGAGTTCGACGCCCGCCGTCCGGGCGAGCATGCGGGTGCCGCCCTTCGAGACGCAATACGCGATGTTGCCTGGCATCGGCCAGTCCTCGTGCACTGATGAGATGTTGATGACAAGGCCCGGCGTCCCTTGCTTCATGAACTGCTGCGCAGCGAATTGCGTGCCGAAGAACGCACTCTTGAGGTTGACGTCGAGCACGTGCTCGTACTGCTCTTCGGTGGTCTCGAGTATCGAGGTGCGCGTCTCGACTCCGGCATTGTTGACCATGACGTCGAGAGATCCGTAGGTGTTGACGGCCGCGACGATCATCCGGTACAGGTCGCCAAGTCTGGATACGTCGGCATCCACCCCGATGGCATGGCCGCCGGCGGCCGTCACCTGATCGATGACGCTCGTCGTAGCCGCGGGATGCGCGACGTAGTCCACGACCACGTTGGCTCCCTCGGCCGCGGCGGCCAGGACGATCGCCTCGCCGATTCCGCTGTTTCCGCCGGTCACGATGATGGTCTTGCCCTCGAGCAGCATGGGATGCCTTTCCGACGCCCGCATTCGGTGCGTTCGCGGCCACGCTACTCAACCGACATCAGAACCAAAGGTGTGTGATGCGATGATCGGGCATGAGCCGAATCGAAGATTATGCGCTTATCGGCGATCTGCAGACGGCTGCTTTGGTCAGCACCGAGGGCTCGATCGACTGGCTGTGCCTGCCGCGCTTCGATTCGCCCGCATGCTTCGCCGCGCTTCTCGATACGCGCGATGCGGGCCACTGGCTGCTGGCCCCCGCCGGCGGGGGCAGGTGCTCTCGCCGCGCGTACGTCGAGGAAACGCTGGTGCTGGAGACCGAGTGGGAGAGCGAGAGCGGGACCGTCCGCGTGATCGACTTCATGCCGATTCGCGACGAGGCGCCAGATGTAGTCCGGATCGTCGTGGGCGTGAGCGGGGTCGTGCAGATGCGCTCCGAGCTGCGCTTGAGATTCGACTACGGCCGCGTGGTGCCCTGGGTTCGCCACTACCCGGATCGGATGCAGGCCGTCGCCGGGCCCGACGCGATCCGGCTCAGCAGCCCGGTGGCGAGCCGCGGCGAGGATTGGGCGACAGTTGCGGACTTCGCCGTCCACGCCGGCGACCGGGTGCCCTTCGTCCTGACCTGGAGCGCGAGCCACGAGCCGGACCCGCGCCCGGTTGACGCCAAGAAGGCGCTGGCCGACACGGTCGCGTTCTGGACCCGCTGGAGCGGGCAGGGCGCCCGGGTCGACGGCCCCTACCGCGAGCCAATCAAGCGCTCGCTGCTCACCTTGAAGGCCTTGACATACCAGCCCACCGGCGCGATCGTCGCTGCGCCGACGACATCGCTGCCCGAGCAGATCGGCGGCTCCCGCAACTGGGACTACCGCTACTGCTGGCTGCGGGATTCGACCTACACTCTGCAGGCGCTTCTCGCCGCCGGATACCTCGCCGAGGCGAAGGCCTGGCGGGAGTGGCTGCTGCGCTCGGTCGCGGGGGAACCCGGCACGCTGCAGATCATGTACAGCGTCGACGGCACCCGGCGCCTGCCCGAGGCCGAGCTGCCCTGGCTCGCCGGCTACGAGGGCTCCGTACCGGTGCGCACCGGCAACGCCGCCTCCGGTCAGTTGCAGCTCGACGTGTGGGGCGAGACCCTCGACGGCCTCAACCTGGCGCGGGAGGCGGGCCTCGGCTCGACCGGCGACGCCTGGGACATCCAGGTGGCGCTGATGAACCACCTCGAGGGGCACTGGCAGGAGCCCGACAACGGGCTCTGGGAGATGCGCGGCGACCGCCGCCACTTCACTCACTCGAAGGTGATGGCCTGGGTCGCCGCCGACCGGATGAGCCGTGCTGTGGCCGTCCACCATCTGAAGGGGCCAGGGCAACGGTGGGCGCGGCTCCGCGATGAGATCCACGCCGATGTGCTCGCCAACGGTTACGACGCCGAGAGCAACACCTTCACGCAGTCCTACGGCAGCAAGGCCCTCGACGCCAGTCTGCTGATGATCCCCCGCCTCGGATTCCTGCCGGGAACCGATCCGCGGGTGAAGGGCACGATCGCGGCGATCCAGAACGGCCTCACCGAGGACGGCCTGGTGCGGCGCTATCAGACGGCGGATGCCGACGACGGGCTGACCGGGGGCGAAGGAGTGTTCCTGGCCTGCTCGTTCTGGCTGGTCGACGCCCTCCACAGTGCCGGCGAGCGACGGCAGGCCACTGCGCTCTTCGAGCGGCTTCTCACGCTGCGCAACGACGTAGGCCTGCTCAGCGAGGAATGGGATCCCGCGGCGAAGCGCCAGCTCGGCAACACCCCGCAGGCCTTCAGCCACTTCCCCCTAGTGAGCAGCGCCCTGCAGCTCCACGCCGGCCGCGCCCACCGCAGTGATCAGCTGCTGGGAAGCGGGTCGACCCGGGGTGTCTCCGGGTGAGACGCAACGGTTCTGCGGAGGTGTTCCCGGCTTGCTGACGACTCGCTGAACGTCATCGCGTCAGTCTTGTCGGATCATTTGCGTATATGCAATTATTTCGTAAATGCACATTGGAGGTCGATCATGCCAGACACCCCCGAACGCAACGCATCACGGTTGCCTGCGACAGACCCGGCATGCATCAGCGCTGTCGACGACGAACAGGTGCTCAGCATCGACCTCACCCACCTCAACGACTCGACCGTCCTCGCCGCGCGGCAGGAGGCGTCCAATGGCTGATGAGCTGCTGACGGCCCTGCCGGACCCGGCGGACGCGACACTGACCGCATCGCGGGCGCTGCTGGGGGTGGTGGCCCGCTCGGTCGCGAGCGCGCTCGAGGTCGTCACGCTTCCGCAGTTCCGGGTGCTCGTACTGCTCTCGGTCGACGGGCCGACCAGGGTCGGTTCGATCGCGGAACGCGTCGGCGCCGTGCCGTCGACCTTCACCCGCTCGGTCGACCGCATGGTCGCGGGTGGCTGGATCACACGCACCGAGAATCCGGCGAACCGGCGCGAGGTGCTCATCGAGCTCACCGATGATGGCCGCCGCCTGGTCGAAGCCGTGACACAGCGGCGTCGACGAGAGATCCGCGAGGTGTTGCGCCTGCTCTCGGACGAGGACAGGGCAGCCGTGGCGAGGGCGTTCA
>JAJYBG010000048.1 GCA_021779075.1 Actinomycetes bacterium
ATCACCACTGAGGACGTAATCGCCACCAAGGCGATCTCCTCGACGACGTTCAAGGGCCTGCCCGGCGACGTCAAGCCCGGCGACCCGCTGCTCATCGACGACGGCAAGGTCGCCCTCAAAGTCCTCTCGGTCGACGGCCCGCGCGTCACGACCGAGGTCGTCGTCGGCGGCCCGGTGTCGAACAACAAGGGAATCAACCTGCCCGGCGTCGCCGTCAATGTGCCCGCCCTCTCCGAGAAGGACGAGGCCGATCTGCGCTGGGGCCTGGGACTCGGCGCCGACTACGTCGCGCTCTCCTTCGTGCGCTCGGCCTCCGACATCGTGCGCGTGCACGAGATCATGGCCGAGGAGGGGCGCCGGATCCCCGTCATCGCCAAGATCGAGAAACCGCAGGCCGTCGACGCACTCGAGGAGATCATCGAGGCCTTCGACGCCATCATGGTCGCCCGCGGCGACCTCGGCGTCGAGCTGCCGCTCGAGGCCGTTCCGGTGGTGCAGAAGCACGCCATCGAGATCGCCCGCCGCCTCGCGAAGCCCGCCATCGTCGCGACCCAGGTGCTCGAGTCGATGATCTCGAACCCGCGCCCGACCCGTGCCGAGGCATCCGACTGCGCGAACGCGGTGCTCGACGGCGCCGACGCGGTCATGCTCTCCGGCGAGACGAGCGTGGGGGAGTACCCCGTCCTCACCGTGCAGACGATGGCCCGCATCATCGAGTCCACCGAGGAGCACGGCCTCGAGCGCGTGCCGCCGCTCGGCACGAAGCCGCGCACGCAGGGCGGCGCGGTGACGCTCGCCGCGGAGGAGGTCGCCAAGTTCGTCGGGGCGAAGTTCCTCTGCGTGTTCACCGAATCCGGCGACACCGCGCGCCGCATGGCGCGCCTGCGCTCCAAGATCCCGATGCGCGCGTTCGCCACGGATGCCGCGACCTGCCGTCGCATGGCACTCATCTGGGGCATCCAGTCCTACCTCGTGGGCGAGGTCACCTATACGGACGAGTTCTTCCGCCAGGTCGACGACGAGCTGCTCGGCCGTGACCTCGCCGCCTCGGGAGAGAAGGTCGTTGTGGTGAGCGGATCCCCCCCCGGCGTTCCCGGCACGACCAACGACATGCGCGTCTACCGGCTGGGCGATGCCCACAACGCGGTCGCCCCCGCCTACCAGAACCTCTGAGCCTGTTGCACGCGGGCCCTCTGCCCGGCGCGGGTCGTCGCGCACATCGCCTCGTCTCGCATCGTCACCCAGATCCCCCGAATCGATCTCTCCCTCCACAAGAGGCGTCGATTCGGGGGATCTCGGCGCACTGAGGAGGAGCCGTCGGCCCTGGCGAGACGGCCCTGTCTGATGCCGGGATGCCGCGAAGAGCCCAGCATCCCGACCACCTCGACCACGCCGCCGCGCTCAGCAGCGATCGCACCCGTCACGGGCTATCGATGAAGCAGGCGCAAGGCGCGAGTCTCCAGCATCTCTTTCACGGGGTGATCTCCCTCGGCCTCGACGAGGATGCCGTGCTCGACCGCTGCCGCGCCTTCGAGCCGCTGCTCAGACCCGGCGAGGCGTTCAGCCACAGCACCGGGTTCCTGCTGCTCGGCGGGCATCTGCCGGGCGCCATCGGGAGCACTCCAGAGCTCCACCTGACCCATCGTGGCAAACCTCGGAACCGCGCCGGGGTCCTTGGACACCGCAGCGACGCGTTCCCTCCCATCATTTTCGTCGACGGCCTGCCGGTCATCGCCCCCGCGACGTTGTGGTGTCAGCTGTCGACCGCACTGGGCCTACCCGAGCTCGTCGCAGCCGGCGATTTCCTGGTCACCACGACGAAGCATCGCGAGGCGCTCAGCACCGTCGCCGGGCTCGTTTCGGCGGTCGCGGCGCACGGATCGCGGCGGGGGCGGCGCGTCCTCGACGCCGCGCTTCCGCTGGTCAGGAGCGGCCCCGACTCCAGGCCGGAGTCGCTGTTGCGCGTACTCCTCGTCGACGCAGGCCTGCCGGAGCCCGTCATCCACTACCCGATATCCGTCGGCGGGCTCGTGCTGCATCCCGACCTCTCCTACCCGGAATTCAAGATCGCTATCGAGTACGAGGGCGACCAGCACCGCAGCGACCGCACCCAGTGGCGACGCGACCTGACGCGCTACGAGTTGCTCCAGGATGCCGGCTGGCGGGTGATCCGAGTGCACGCCGACGACCTGTTCGGCGACCCCGGCTCCGTCACCCGCCGCGTTCGCGGCGCACTCCGCGCCGCCCTCATCTAGGACCGAAGTCCCCCGAATCGACCTTTCCGCAGCAGGGAAGGGTCGTTTCGGGGGATCTCGGCGGGCGGCCGGGGGGGCGGGGGGGGCTCAGTCGATGGGTTCGGGGAAGGTGGAGGAGCCGCGCTGACTCGCGACGGCCACGATCGCGGCGACGCTGACGAGCGCGATGCCGACCGCCTCGAGCACGGTGAGGCGCTGGCCCAGCACCAGGAACCCCGCCACTGCCGCGATCGCAGGGGCCAGGGCGGTAAGGATGCCGTACAGCCGGGCCGACAGCCGGCGCAGGACGAACGAGTCGAGGCTGTACGGGATGGCCGACGAGATGACCCCGAGCACGAGGAGCAGCACCCAGATGCGCCCGGTGAACGCGCCCCACGGCGCGACGACGCAGGCGATCGGCACGAGGATGATCGCCGAAACGATGCCCGCCATCGTCGCGCCTCCGAGGCGGGGGAGACTGTGCGCGACGCGGCGGGTGAGCAGAATGTATGCCGCCCACGCGGCCGCGGCGCAGAGCACGAACACGAGGCCGAGAACGTCCACCGGGCCGCCGATGCCGCTGCAGAGCACGACGCCCGCCGCGGCCAGCAGCGCGCACACCGCATCGATGAGCCGGCGCGACCCGGCGATGGCCACCGCGAACGGGCCGAGGTACTCGATCGCCACGGTGACCCCGAGGTCCATGCGACTGATCGCGAAGTAGAAGAACAGGTTCATGCTCGCGAGCGCGATGCCGAGGGCGAGCGCCGGCCAGAGGTTGCGCCACGCGAAGTCGGAGCGCCTCGGGCGCCAGAACGGCCCGAGCACGGCGATGAGGACGAGCTGACGAGCTGCCGCGACCGGCACCGCGCCGATCACCGGAATCACGCGCCCGGCGAGCGACGAACCGAAGGCGACGCTCACTTCCGCGACGAACTGCGTGAGAGCGCCGACCAGTTCGCGGCGGGGCATCGACATCGGAATCCACGCTATCGGAGGGCGCCGCCACCGCCGCCCATCGGCGCGTCGGCTCTAGGCTGCCAGGGTGAGCCGTCGCGACGCGCACCTGTCCCTCGACGACCGCACGCGCGATAAACCGGCGTTCGTCCGACACTTCCCTGCCATCGAGCGCGCCGTCGCCGACGGACACGACGTCATCGGCGGCCTCGCGCCGCTGCTCTTCCCGCCACTGCCGCCCCGCCTGCCGCCCGAGTACCTGCGCCCCTTCCACGTCGACGTCTCCGACGCGCTCGATGCAGCGCGCGACGACGAGCACCGCCGGGTCGTCGTGAAGCGCGTGCTTGAAGAGGTGCTCTCGGTCACCGCGTACTCGAAGACCATCGGATTCGCGCCGACGGCGCTCGTCGACTTCGTCTGGCGCATCGCCGCGGAGCTCCTCGACCACGCCTTCGGCTCGTCGCTGTTCGACGCCGATCTCGTCGACCCCTTCGCCGGCATCGGCGTGTTCGCCGACCGCCTCATCCGGGTGCACGGCGTCGGCCGCATCCTCAACCTCGAGATGGATCCCGAGGCGGCGAAGGCCGCGCGGCTCATCATCGGCTCGGCTCTCGCCGCGAAAGGGCTGCGGATGCCGGTGCAGTTCCGCGCCGACGAAGCCACTCTCATCGACTTGCCGCGCCGGGAGGGCATCCGCGTCATCGTGGGAAACCCGCCGCGGCACGGCTCGCTCGCCAGGACGCTGAGCTGGGCGGGCGAGCAGCTCGGCGAACGCGGCCTGACCGCGTTCATCCTGCCGCGCACGGTCACGAGCTCACAGCTGTTCGCGCAGCGCCGCGACCATTTCCAGCGAGACTTTGACCAGATCTACGTGCTCGATCTGCGGGGCGAACGGGCGCGCACGCCGACCGCGCGCGCCTCGGCGGGCGGCAATGTGTTCGGCGCCGGTGGCGCGGGCGGCGCATCGGTCGTGTTCTCGGTGCGCGGCGCGAGGCGCCAGCCGGTGCTCTCGTACCACGCCGACGGTGCGAGTCGCGAGGAGAAGCTCGCCTGGATCGGGACGGTCGGCGAGCTCGCCGACATCCCGTGGGCTCTCGCCACCGAGTGATGCGCGCTGCGCCCCGTTCGGGGGTGTTCCGGAAGGTGACAATCCGGTAACGCGCCGGTAGCCTCTGAGGGATGCGGGACCCGAACCGCACAGGAAAGGCTCGAACGCGTGAGCGTAGACGTCCTCGACGCAGCTCGTGAGCCCGGCATGCCGGTGTTCACGTCTCGCCGGGAGCGGCACGAACATGAGCGACGCTCGGCTAGCGTCGCCGTCGAAACTCCCCGCGTGAGTCCCCGCCGCCCGGTTCCCGCCTCAGCTCCTCGGGCGGTCTCCCGGGCCGTTCCCGCTGCCGCCCGGAAGGCGGCAACCCCGAAGGCAGTGCGCGAGCGCACCCTCGTGACGAGCCTCAACCGCGGCTGGTTCAAGGCCCTCGCGCTCGTCATCCTCGTCGGCGTCGGCGCGACCGTGAGCCTGCCCTCCTACGCCGTCACCGGCCGCGACGTCGAGTCGCAGCGGGCACTCGAAGCGCAGTACCAGTCGCTCGGCCTCGTCACCGGCACCGACTCGCAGACCGTCGACGACGCCTTCTCGGCGACGAGCGGGCCGGTGAACCTCGCCGACTCCATCACGGCTGCCGCGGTCACCGTCCCGGTGACCGCGAGCGCGCAGGAACTCGGGCGGGAGATCATCGACGCCTACAACGCCGGACGCATCCGCTTCATCGCGCCGAGCGCGCTGCCCCAGTTCCAGTGGATCGCCGAGGGCAAGGCGGTCGTGAACTGCGGCGTCGACTACCGCGTACTGCAGGCCGTGATCATCGCGCTGCAGCTCTTCAACGAGGTCGGCATCAGCTCGGTGAACCGGCGTTGCACCGGTCAGATCGTCGGAGCCGGGACGGATTCCGCGCACTGGATCGACGGCGGCGGGCACGCCATCGACTTCTTCGAGTTCGACGGCCAGTCGGTCTGGGGCGGCGATGCGAACGACATCCTCTTCCTCAAGTCGCTCAACGCCGTCGTGCCCTCGGGCGTCGACGTCGGTCAGAGCAACTGCCGTGCCGGCCTGGCGCTCGCGAACCTCAACCAGTTCCCTGACTACTGCACGCACCAGCACATCGACTTCTTCAACTTCATCGGAACCGCCGCTCCCGGCGGCAGCTGAGGCCCGTCAGCCCGCTACGGCGGCGAGCTGACCGCAGGCCCCGTCGATCTCCTTGCCGCGGGTGTCGCGCAGCGTCGTCGGGATGCCGGCGGCGTCGAGGCGCCGGATGAACTCCGCCGTCGCCTGCGGCGTCGACGCCGTCCAGATCGACCCGGGCGTCGGGTTGAGGGGGATGGGGTTGACGTGCACCCAGCCGCGCCCGCGCGCGTTGAGCTTCTCGGCGAGCAGGTCGGCACGCCAGGCATGGTCGTTCATGTCCTTGATGAGCGCGTACTCGATGGAGACGCGCCGGCCGGTCTTCTCGAAGTATTCGCGGGCCGAATCCAGCGCCTCGTCGACCTTCCAGCGGTCGTTGATGGGGACGAGCTCGTCGCGCAACTCGTCGTCCGGGGCATGCAGGCTCAGGGCGAAGGTGAGCGGCATCCCCTCGTCGGCGAGCCTGCGAATGGCGGGCACCAGCCCGACCGATGACACGGTGAGGTGGCGCGCTGAGACGCCCAGCCCCTCGGGCGCGGGAGCCGTGATGCGCCGGATGGCGGTTATGAGCCGCTTGTAGTTGGCGAGCGGCTCGCCCATGCCCATGAACACGATGTTGGTGACCTTGGGCGCGTTGTGGCCGCTCTGCCGGAGCCCGCCGAGCTCGCCCTGGGCGATGGCGCGATTCGCCGCAATGACCTGGTCGACGATCTCGGCCGCCGAGAGGTTGCGGGTGAGGCCGGCCTGGCCGGTGGCGCAGAACGGGCAGTTCATGCCGCAGCCCGCCTGCGACGACACGCACAGCGTCACGCGGCCGGGGTAGCGCATGAGCACAGACTCGACGAGGGCGCCGTCGAAGAGCCGCCAGAGGAATTTGATCGTCTCGCCCGCGTCGGTGCGCAGCCGCCGCACCTCGGTGAGCAGCGGCGGCAGCATCGCCTCGACGAGGGCGTTGCGGCCGGATGCCGGCAGATCGGTCATCTCGGCGGGGTCGGCGGTGAAACGCTCGAAGTAGTGGTTCGAGAGCTGGACGGCCCGGAAGGCCGGTTGGCCGAGTTCGACGACGCGGGCCTTGCGCTCCTCGAGGGTCAGATCGGCGAGGTGCGTCTCGGGTTGCGAGCGACGCGGCGAGGCGAATTGCAGGAGCGGCCGGCCCGAGGCATCCGTCGCCTGCTTCCCGCCTTCAGCGGCCGGGCGGACCTGCACGTGCTCGGCCGCGGCGTCGGGGCGCGCGCGGTGCGCGGCGGCGGTGTGCTCGGTCATGAACTCATTGTCTCAGGCAGACCTGCAACGTCGCGGTTACGGGCATCGACGCCCACACCAGGGCGGTGTCACGCGCGTACTGCGTGTCAGAGCAGGCTGTGGCGGCGCCCCGGCTCGGGCGCGGACGGCGCCCCGTGCGCCCTGTCCCATTTCAGCGCGCAACTGTCGGAGCAGAACCAGTGGTCGACCCCGTCCAGGCGGCGGTGCGCCGGCGCGTTGGCGATCTCGACCTGCATCCCGCAGACGGGATCGATGGCGTACCTGGTGCTCTCCGCGCGCGTGCGGAACAGCCAGACGAGGATGCCGAACGCCACGAGCGCCGCGATGTTCAGCCAGGTCGTGAGGTTCCAGCCGATCGCAAGGTGAGAGACGGCGTCGCGGGTGTCCGGCTCGGGGATGCGCACCAGCCGGAACAGGTACTCGACGGCGAGCCCGGCCGCGCTCATCGTGAGCCAGAACACGCCGAGGATGCGCAGCGTCACCCGGCCGCCGAAGTAGCGGCGGTAGACGAGCAGCAGCGGCAGCGCGATGAGGTCGGCGAAGACGAAGGAGACGACGCCGCCGAACGAGATGCCGCCGTGCCAGAGAGCGGCGGCGAGCGGCACGTTGCCGACCGAGCACACGAAGCTGATGATGGCGAGGAACGGCCCGACGATGACATTCTCGAGGCTCGACCAGAAGCCGCCGCCGGTGACGAAGACCGCCTGCCACACCGTCGCGGGCACGAACGCCGCGAGCAGGCCCGCGACGAGGAATCCGATGAGCAGCTCCTTCCAGAGCATGCGCAGGTCGCTCACCGTGTAGGCGGCGGCGTCGGACCAGCCGGCGCGGCTGCGGATGGCGCTGCGCATCGGCACATCGGCCTCGGCGTGGTCGTGACCGGTGTGGTCGGCTTCGCCGGCGTGGCCGTTCGGCGCCTGCTGCAGGTGAGCGCGCGCGTCGGCGGCGAGGCGCGGCCCCAGCAGACGCGGCGCGAGCAGCCCCAGCAGCGCGATCATGATCGCGCCTCCCACGAACTCGGCGAGCGCGAACTGCCACCCCATGAGCAGCCATAGCACCAGCCCGAGCTCGATGACGAGGTTGGTGCTCGCGATCATGAAGATGAGGGATGTTGCGAAGTCCGCGCCCCGCGCGAAGAGCGTCTTCGTCAGCGCGGCCGACGCGTACGAGCAGGACGACGAGACGATGCCCCAAAGGGACGCTCTGACGATCGTCCGCGGCCGGTGGTCGCCGAGGGCGCGCTGCATCCGCTCGCGGGAGACGAAGGCCTGCACCGCCCCGGAGAGCCCGAAACCGAGCACGAGCGCCCACAGGGTCTCCCAGAACATGGCGAAGGCCTCGGTGAGGCCGGCGCCCAGGCTCGCCCAGAAGTCCACGCCCCATTCAACCGCACGGGGCGGATGCCGATTCCCTGGCGGTGCCGGTGGTGGGAGTCGAACCCACACGCCCTTGCGGACAACGCATTTTGAGTGCGTCGCGTCTGCCATTCCGCCACACCGGCCTGCGGGCCCAGCGTACCGCCGGCGGGGCTGACCCGGGCACGCAAGGCATCCCGTAGGCTGGAATCGTGACCGACCAAGAGACCGCAATGGAGGTGCCACGGCGTGTCGTCGTCGCCGAGGACGAGGCGCTCATCCGCCTCGACATCGTCGAGATCTTGCGCGACAACGGCTTCGACGTCGTCGGTGAGGCGGGGGATGGCGAAACCGCCGTCGCCCTCGCGACCGAGCTCAAGCCCGACCTCGTCATCATGGACGTCCGCATGCCCCGCATGGACGGCATCGAGGCCGCCGACCGCCTGGCGAAGAACCACGTCGCTCCGGTCGTGCTACTCACCGCCTTCAGCCAGAAGGACCTCGTCGAGCGCGCGAGCGAGGCCGGTGCGCTCGCCTACGTGGTGAAGCCGTTCACGCCCAACGACCTGCTGCCGGCCATCGAGATCGCGCTGGCCCGCTACGCGCAGATCATCGCCCTCGAGGCGGAGGTCAGCGACCTCGCCGAGCGCTTCGAGACCCGCAAGCTCGTCGACCGGGCGAAGGGGCTCCTCACCGAAAAGATGGGGCTCTCCGAGCCTGATGCGTTCCGTTGGATCCAGAAGGCCTCGATGGACCGCCGCCTGACCATGCACGAGGTCGCCAAGGCGATCATCGAGCAGCTCGCTCCGACGAAGAAGTAACCGATCGGCTCTTCCTATACTTCGGAACGTGCCCACGGAGTCTGCGCGCGTTCTGCTCGCCGAGGATGACAAGCGGCTCGCGCAGCTGCTCGCGTCGCTGCTCGAGTCCGATGGTTACACGGTGACGGTCGTCCACGACGGCCAGCGGGCGCTCCACGAGGCGATGACCGGCCGGTTCGACCTGCTCCTGTTCGACAGGGGCCTTCCCGGGCGCGAGGGCCTCGACGTCATCGAGGCGCTGCGCGCCCACGGCAACACGGTTCCGGCGCTGATCCTCTCCGCGCTGGGGAATCCCTCCGATCGGGTCGAAGGCCTGCAGCGCGGCGCGGAGGACTACCTGGCGAAGCCGTTCGACATCGACGAGCTGCTCGCCCGGCTGCGGGTGCTGCGCCGCAAGTCGGCCGCACCGACCGACGGCCTGCGGGTGCCGGCCGGCACGCTGTTCCCGCAACGCCACGAGGTCGTGACGGCTTCCGGCGCGACCATCCGGCTCTCCGAGCGCGAGAACGACCTGCTCGCCACGCTCGCGCGACGCCCCGGCCAGGTCTTCACGCGCGAGGAACTGGTCGACGGCGTCTTCGCGGACGCGGACGAGACGGGCGTCGTCGACGCCTACGTCCATCACCTGCGCAAGAA
Source organism: Actinomycetes bacterium (assembly GCA_021779075.1). Classification (GTDB taxonomy): domain Bacteria; phylum Actinomycetota; class Actinomycetes; order Actinomycetales; family Microbacteriaceae; genus Gryllotalpicola. The sequence goes on from JAJYBG010000048.1 coordinate 9,452, forward strand.
GCTCGGGCGCGGCTGCGTCCTCACGGTGCGCGGCGTCGGCTATGCCCTCGGAGCTGCCCGGTGACACGCGCAAAGGCGCGTCTTCTCGGCAATCGCGAGGTGTCCGGATTGCGACGGGCCGCCAGACGGCTGACCATCGCCTTCACCGCTCTCATCAGCGGCCTCTTCGTCGTCATCGGCGGTGTCGTCGTCGGGATCGTCGCCTTCAGCGCCAACGAAGCCCAGGTGCAGGCCCTTCAGTACGCCGCGCGCTTCGACTCGGCCGAGGACGCACCGCCCGGCACCTATCTCGCCATCCAGACCTCGACGGGCCTCGTCGTCTCCGACCGCGCGCCCTCCGGATTCCCCGTGACCTCGATCCTGCAGGAGGTCGCTGCCTCGGGCGGAGTCATCGAGAAGACGCTCACCCTCGGCGGGGAGCGCTTCGCGGTGAGAACCGCGGCCGACTCGGGCCGGGTGGTTCAAGTCGCGCTCAGCACCCGAGAGAAAGACGAGGCGCTCACCCGTCTGCTCTTCGCGCTGCTCTTCGCCGGCGTCCCCGGCATCGGCCTCGCCGCTCTCACCGCCTGGTGGATGTCCGGACGGGCCATGCGCCCCATGGCGGAAGCGCTCGCGCTGCAGCGTCGCTTCGTCGCCGACGCGGGCCATGAGCTGCGCACTCCGCTGACCCTCCTCAGCACGCGGGTGCAGTTGCTCGCCCGGACAGCCTCCCCGGAACAGCGCACGAACCTCGGCGAGGTCGTCGGCGACGCAAAGGCGCTCACGGCGATCCTCGACGACCTGCTCGTGGCAGCCGACCCCCGCCAGGATGCGAACCAAGCGCCCGTCG
>JAJYBG010000049.1 GCA_021779075.1 Actinomycetes bacterium
ACCGTACGTCGGCGCCCAGCCCGACGCCGCACGGCTCGCCTGGCTCAAGCCGGTCGCCAAGACGGTGGTGGCACGCGCCGGCGTTCCGACGCCGCAATCCGTGACCCTTCCCCGCGAGACGTTCCGCGAGCTCGGGGCGAATGCCGTGCTCGGTACGCTGCGCGGTTATCTCGGCGCCCCTCTTGTCGTCAAACCCGCTCAGGGCGGCTCAGCGCAGGGGGTCACGATCGTGGACTCCGACGAGGATCTGCCTCGTGCCATGGTGAACGCCTACACCTATAGCGACGTCGCACTGCTCGAGCGCAAGGTCGACGGTGTCGAGATCGCCGTGACGGTGCTCGACGCGGGGGATGGCCCCCAGGCGCTGCCCGCGGTCGAGATCGCGCCCAATGATGGCGTCTACAGCTTCGAGGCCCGCTACAACGCCGGTGAAACCCGCTTCTACACGCCTGCCCGCCTCGATCCGCCCGTCGCTCAGCGAGCGGCCGAGATCGCGGTCGCGGCCCACAATGCGCTAGGCCTGCGACATCTCTCGCGCATCGACCTCATCGTCGATCACGACGGAATCCCGTGGTTCCTCGAGGCCAATGTGCTTCCAGGCCTCACGGAGACCTCGTCGGTTCCCCTCGCGATCGAAACAGCCGGATTCGACCTCGGCGCGGTCTACGTGGGTCTGGCGGAGCTCGCCATCCGCGACTTCGACGTGGCCCTGCTCGAGCGCTAGCACTGCAACGGCTGGCTCTTTCCTTATGCGCCGCGAGCCGGGCCTATGGGTTTCGGTCTATGCCGAGTTGATCGGTGATGCGATTAAGGTCTTCGATCGTCGCAAAATCGATGTTGATCTGGCCTTTTCGGCTCGACAGGGTGATGCGGACCCGCGTGTTGAGGCGGTCACCGATGCGCTGAGCGAGCTCGTCGAGGTGGGCCGTGATCTTCCCGGCGACCGGCTTCGTCTTGGTCGGCTTCGGCGACCGACTCGCATGCGCTTCGGCCTGCCGCACCGAGAGGTCCTCGTTGACGATCTTGTCTGCGAGCCTCAGCATGGCCTCGACGTCGCCGGCGGCGAGGATCGCCCGGGCATGGCCGGCGCTGAGCACGCCAGCGGCCACCTTCGCCTGCACGGTCGCGGGCAGGCGCAGCAGACGCAGGGTGTTGCTGATCTGCGGGCGCGAGCGCCCGATGCGCGCGGCGAGGGCTTCCTGGGTGATGCCGAAGTCCTGAAGCAGCTGCTGGTATGCCGACGCCTCCTCGAGCGGGTTGAGCTGGGCACGGTGCAGGTTCTCCAGCAGCGCGTCGCGCAGCATGGCGTCGTCCTTGGTGTCCTTGACGACCGCCGGGATGGCGTCGAGACCGAGCGCCTTGGTGGCGCGGAGGCGACGCTCGCCCATGATGAGCTCGTACTTGCCGCTGTCGCCCGCGATCGGGCGGACGACCACCGGCTGCAGCACGCCCACCTCCCGGATGCTCGCGATGAGCTCGTCGAGCTGCTCCTGATCGAACTCCGTGCGCGGCTGCTTCGCGTTGGGGACGATGTCGTCCGGATTCAGACTCGCGAGCCGCGCGCCGGGGACGGCGACGAGATCCACGCCGACGTGCTCGCTCGCCGCGGAGGGGAAGAACACGTCCACAGCACGCTCGCCGGTGTCTCCGGTGGGAATGAGCGCTCCGATTCCGCGACCGAGGCCGGTGCGTTTTGCCATCAGCGCGGTGCTCCCCTCTGTGCGATCTCGACTGCCGCCTCGAGATAGGCGAGCGAGCCCGATGAGTTGTAGTCGTAGGCGATGACGCTCTGCCCGTAGCTCGGCGCTTCGGAGACCCGTACCGAGCGCGGGATCGTGGCCTTCAGGGTTTCCTCGGGGAAGTGCTCGCGCACCTCCGCCGCGACCTGGTGCGCCAGGTTGGTGCGGCTGTCGTACATGGTGAGCAGGATCGTCGACACGGCGAGGCGCGGGTTGAGGTGCTTTTCGATGAGCTGGATGTTCTTGAGGAGCTGACTCAGGCCCTCCAGCGCGTAGTACTCGCACTGGATCGGGATGAGCACCTCGGATGCCGCGACGAAGGCGTTGATGGTGAGCAATCCCAGTGACGGCGGGCAGTCGATGAGGACGTAGTCGAACGCGGTCCCTTCGAGATACGCGGCCAGTGCCCGGGCGAGGCGCTGTTCTCGGGCGACCATCGACACGAGCTCGATCTCGGCGCCCGCGAGGTCGATCGTCGCGGGCACGCAGAACAGACTCGGACTCTCAGGGCTCGCCTGCACGACGTCGGCGATCTCGCTGTCGCCCACGATGACGTCGTAGACGCTGGGTGTGCCCTCGCGGTGCTCTGCGCCGAGCGCCGTCGACGCGTTGCCCTGCGGATCGAGGTCGATGACGAGCACCTTCGATCCGTACCGGGCGAGCGCCGCGGCCAGATTGACGACAGTCGTCGTCTTTCCCACCCCGCCCTTCTGGTTGGAGATCGTGAAGATGCGCGTCTGGGCGGGGGAGTGGAGAACCTCTCCCTCGGCGGCGCGGCGGCGGCGCGTCATGTCTTCGAGCTCGCGCGCGAGGGGCGTGCTGAAGTCTTCGTGGTCCGAGGGTTTCACGTGAAACAAATGCTTTCTGGAGCCATGCTGCCGACGCCGGATGGCGCTAGTTCACTGTAGCCGCCACCGCCGACTCGACCTTTACCGTGCGTGCCCATCGGCTGCGGGCGCCGCGGGCGACGGGGATCAGCGGGCGACGGTACCGCGGATGACACGTGTCACGTCGTCGAGGGTACCCTCGCCGAGTATGACGACTTCGGCGTCGTCGACGCCGAAGTGCCGCAGCTCCTTGGCGGCGGCGTGAAGCTCAGCGGCAGCATTCGCTCCCTTGAGGAACACGAACTCGCCTCCCGGGCGCAGCAGCGGAACGGTGGCAGGCAGGAGCGTGCGCAGTGCGCTCACCGCGCGAGCAGTGACCTGGTCGAGCGGCGCGCCGAGGCGCGTGTCCTCGCCCCGCCCGCGAACCACGTCGACATTGGTCAGGCGCAGCGCTTCGACCTGCTCGTTCAGCCACGCGACACGACGTTCCATGGGCTCGATGAGCACGAAATCGACGTCGGGTCGGGCGATGGCGAGCACGAGTCCGGGAAGTCCGGCGCCGCTTCCCACGTCGCCCGCCCGGCCGGGTCGGAACAGCGGCGCGGCGATCGCGCTGTTGAGAATGTGCCTGGACCACAGCCGCGACGGCTCGAGGGGCCCAATAAGCCCGCGCTCCTCGCCGTGCTCGCCGAGAGCCCTGGTGAACTCGCGCGCCAGCTCGATGCGATCGGCGAACAGCAGCGCGGCCGCGGCCGGTTCGGCCTCAATCATCGTTTCACGTGAAACGTCAGGCGCGTGTGATGACGGTGTGGCGTTCGGAACCCTCACCGTGCGAGTTCGAGACGAAGCCGCGATCCGCGACGAGATCGTGCACGAGCTTGCGCTCGTACGACGACATCGGCGGAAGCGCCGCCTGCGCCGCGCCTGCCTCGATACGCGCGACCGCGTGGTCGACCAGCTCGCCGAGCTCCGCCTGACGGGCATCGCGCGAACCGCCGATGTCGAGGATGAGCCGGGAGAACTCCCCTGTCTTGCCCTGCACGGCCAGCCGGGTCAGCTCCTGCAGCGCCTTGACGACATCCGGTTTGGCAAGAGCACCGAGGTCGCCACCGTCGGCGTGGGAGACCGTGATGTAGACGCGATCGTTCTTGGTCTCGATCTCGATGTCGCCGTCGAGATCGGCGATATCGAGCAGTTCCTCGATATAGTCCGCGGCGATATCACCCTCGTCCATGACGCTGTCCGCCATCTTTCCTACCTCTTCCGCTTCGCGCGATTCTTGCTGACCGGCTGCTGCCGCTGAGTCGGCGGGCGCGGCGGCGTCTCCTCGAGAACGGCGAGATCGCCCTCCGCCGCCACCTCGGCGGTCCCGGCCGCGCGGCGGCGACGCGCAAGGCGCGCCTCGCGCGCCTGGGCGGCCTCCGTGCCCGGCGTCGGCATGTTCCTGATGACGATGTATTGCTGCACCATCGTCCAGATGTTCGTCGTGAGCCAGTAGAAGATGACGCCCAGCGGGAAGGCATAGCCCGAGAACAGCATCGCGAACGGCAGGAAGTACATGAGCATCCGCTGCTGGCGGAAGGTCGGACTGGCTTTGACCTCCGGGGAGATGTTCTTCGAGACGATCTGGAGCTGTGTGATGAACTGCGACGCGATCATCAGGACGACGAGGATCGCCGCGATGACCATCACCGCGACCTGATGATCGGCGAGAGCCCCTTGGAAGCTCTGCTTCAGCGGCGCGATGCCGAAGAGCGAGGAGGCGCCGAATGACGCGTACAGCGGCTCGCCACCGACGACGAGGTTCAAGAGTCCAGTGCCCGCCTGGCCTTCAGCGGCCGTGTGGAGCACGGTGTACAACGAGAAGAAGATCGGGATCTGGATGATCATCGGCAGACACGAGCTGAGCGGGTTCGTGCCCGTTTTGCGGTAGAGCTCCATCGTCTCGCGGCTCATCGCCTCGCGCGAGATCTGGTCGCGCTTGCCCTTGTATTTATCCTGGATCTTCTTGAGCTGCGGCGCGACCTCGAGCATCTTGCGCTGGTTGTGGATCTGGCGCACGAAGATCGGAATGAGCGCGGCGCGGATGACCAGCACCAGACCGACGACCGAAAGAACCCAGGTCAGACCGGAATTCGGATCCATCCCGATGGCGGCGAACAGCCAGTGCCAGCCCACGAGGACGGTCTCGACGATCCAGCGCAGCGGCCACAGGATCTGTCCTATGAAATCAGGCATCGGACTCGATCAGCCCTTTCCTTGGGGTGCGGCCACGACGAAACCGAAACGGGTCAGGCGATAGCGTCGGGTGGCACGCAGCGGCACGTCGTCGATGCCCCCCGCCGCCCACGGATGGCACCGTGCGAGCCGCCCCACTGCGAGCGCCCCGCCTACGAGCACGCCGTGCTCCTGCACCGCGCCAAGAGCGTATGCCGAGCACGACGGGTAGTAGCGGCAGACATCGCCGTAGAACGGCGAGATGACGGCGCGGTAGACGCGCAGCAGCACGACGAGCATGTTGCGCGGTAGCAGCAGCAGTGTGATCGCGGCAGTCTTCATCGGGATCCTGCCCTGTAGACGGCGTGGGTGAGTTCTTCCAGAAGGGTAGACCACGAGGCCTGCGCGGATGCCGGGAAAGCCCTAACCACAACGTCGTGACCCGCAGGAATCTGCGGGAGAAGCTGATGCGCGGCCGCTTTGAGGCGGCGGCGCACTCGGTTGCGGACGACGGCCCCGCCAACGGTCTTGCCGACGATGAATCCGAAGCGGACGCCCCCGCTGCCGTTCGACGCGATGTAGGTGAGAGTGCACTCTCCTCCGACGCGCGCGCCGCGCCGCACTACCGCCCGGTAGTCCACGCCGCGAACGATGCGGTTGGTCTTGGCGAGCACCGCCCGCTGCGGCCTACGCCGACAGCTCGGTGCGGCCCTTGCTGCGACGGGCGGCGAGGATCGCACGGCCCGCTCGGGTGCGCATGCGCAAGCGGAAACCGTGCTTCTTGGCACGACGTCGATTGTTCGGCTGGAAGGTGCGCTTCGGCATGGTTGATCGCTTTCGGAAGAGGTCTCGGGTCGCCTGTGCGACACAACCCATTAACGGTACGCGAAAGGGAGGCTGCGATCAAACCGTGCGACTCGACCCGGCCGATGGGTCCGGGCGCGATACACCGAGTCGGCATGGAACCTGTGGAAAGCCGGTGCAATCCATGCGCTGAAAAGGATTTGATGCATCCCAGCGCAGTCGCTACGGTGACAGACACGGTTATCCCCAGGCAGCGTTGCGCAGGCCACCTCCGGCCCCACGTCGCCGAATCCGCAGTGGATAACCATGTGCACAATGTGCATGATGACAGTTGGGAAACCATGGCGAACGACGATGCGGCTCACTCGGCAGTCTGGGGGGCGATCCGCACCGCTCTCGAGACCGACGAGCGCATTACCCCTCAGATGAGGGGGTTTCTCGACCTCATCAAGCCGAAGGGCATCATGGCGGGCACCATCTATCTTGAGGTGCCCAACGACTACACCCGGTCGATGATCGAGCAGCGCGCTCGCATCCCCCTCCTCGCCGCACTCGGAGGCTTGGGCGACGACGCCGGTGTCGCGACGTTCGCCATCGTCACCAACCCCGACATCGAAATGGACACGGCGGATGCAGCGCCGCCGACCTCCGAGATCCCGATCGTTCCCGATACCGGCGCCGCAACCGGCGGGAATTCTCCCGCCAAAGTCGCAAGCACGACCCGCCTCAACCCGAAATACAGCTTCGACAACTTCGTCATCGGCCAGTCGAACCGCTTCGCGCACGCGGCAGCAGTAGCCGTCGCAGAAGCCCCGGCGAAGGCGTACAACCCGCTCTTCATCTATGGCGACTCAGGGCTCGGCAAAACTCATCTGCTCCACGCGATCGGTCATTACGCGATCAGCCTGTACCCCGGTTTACGAGTGCGTTATGTGAGCTCTGAGGAATTCACCAACGACTTCATCAACTCGATCGCGGAGAATCGCGGGTCAGCCTTCCAATCCCGCTATCGCACGGTCGATCTCCTGCTCATCGACGACATCCAATTCCTTCAGGGGAAGGCGGAGACGCAGGAGGCGTTCTTCCACACCTTCAACACACTCCACGACCACAACAAGCAGGTCGTCATCACGAGCGATCTGCCTCCCAAACTCCTCACCGGCTTCGAAGACCGGATGCGCTCGCGTTTCGAGTGGGGTCTCCTCACCGACGTGCAGGCTCCCGATCTCGAGACACGCATCGCCATCCTCCGCAAGAAGGCGCAAAGCGAGCGGGTCCAGTTCCCTGACGAAGTGCTCGAACTCATCGCCACAAAGGTCTCCAGCAGCATCCGCGAACTCGAAGGCGTCCTCATTCGGATCGCGGCGTTCTCAAGCCTCAACCGCTCGCCCGTCGATATCTCCCTCGTGCAGACCGTCCTCAAAGATCTCATCACGCTCGACGCGGACAATGTCATCGCGCCGACCGACATCATCCAGAACACCGCGGACTACTACCGTCTTTCGGTCGACGAACTCTACGGGTCGTCGCGCTCGCAGGAAATCGCAAAAGCGCGCCAGATAGCGATGTACCTCTGCCGCGAACTCACCAGTCTGTCGCTGCCGAAGATCGGCCAGCTCTTCGGCGGCCGCGACCACACGACGGTGATGTACGCAAACCGCAAGATCAGCGAGCTCATCCGTGAACGACGCTCTGTATACAACGAGGTCGCCGAACTCACCACACGCATCAAGCAGGGTCGACGCTGACCTTGTGGATAAGCTGCGAGTCTTAACCTCACAACCGGCCTCCCGCTGTTCACTTCCGGCCCCGTGCTGTGCACTTGCCACTGCCGTCGCGCATCCCCGCAGCCCCCGGATCACGGCCTCTCACACGCTGTCGACATCTCACAGCGATGTAGTTCCCTACTCGTCGCGGCCCGGCGTCGGGTTATCCACATTTTCAACAGCGGTTATGACTGTTAACCCTGCCTCTCTCTCTTCTGAAACTCGACAACCTCAACCCTCGAGTCGACCCTCAACGCCGCCCGGCGGCGTTGTCCGGCCCAGACGATAAGGTGTGAATCGTGAAGTTCACGGCCAACAGAGACGTCCTCAGCGACGCCGTTTCGTTCGCCGTCAAACTGCTTCCACAGCGCACGACGCTCCCTATTCTCAGCGGCATCCTCGTTCGCGCCACTGAGGGTTGGGTCTCGCTGTCGTCGTTCGACTACGAGGTGTCGTCGCAGACCGAGATCGACGCCGACGTCTCAGAATCCGGGGTCGTCCTCGTCTCCGGTCGGCTGCTGTCGGAGATCGTGAGCAAGCTGCCCAACGCCCCCGTCCGGTTCTCGACCGAGGACAACAAGGTCACCGTGAGTTGCGGATCCGCAAGCTTCACCCTCCTCGCGATGCCGGTCGAAGAGTACCCGACGCTCCCGCAGATCGGGGCACCGAGCGGTGTCGTCCCTGCCGACGCCTTCGCTGAGGCCGTCGCGCAGGTCGGTGTGGCCGCATCCCGCGACGATGTGACCCCCGTCATCACCGGGGTGCAGCTCGAGATCAGCGAGACATCGCTGGGCTTCGTCGCGACCGACCGTTACCGTGTCGCGGTCCGCGAAATCGATTGGGACGGCTCCTCCAGCGGCACGACTGCCGCGACAGCGATCGTTCCTGCGCGCACTCTGCAGGAGGTTGGGCGCACCCTCGGCCATGCCGGTCGCATTCAGGTCACGTTCCAGTCAGGTGGAGACCGGGAACTCATCGCGTTCACGGGGGACAAGAAGACGGTGACGTCGCTGCTCATCAAGGGCAACTTCCCACCCGTGCGGCGCCTGTTTCCGGAATCCGTCGACAACTACGCGGTGGTCAACACCGCTGACCTCATCGACGCCACCAGACGGGTGCAGATCGTTCTGGAGCGCGAAGCCGCGCTGCGCTACTCGTTCACCCAGGACGGTCTGATGCTCGAAGCCATCGGCGGCGAGCAGGCGCAGGCCTCTGAGTCGATCGACGCCCTGCTCACCGGCGACGACACCGTCGTGTCGCTCAAGCCGCAGTTTCTCCTCGACGGCCTGAGCGCGGTGCACTCCGAGTTCGTGCGGATCTCGTTCACGAAAACCGACAACCCCAATAAACCCGGCCCAGTGCTCATCACGAGCCAGACGAGCCGTGAGCAGACGGACAGCGATAGCTACCGCTATCTGCTGCAGCCGAACCTGCTGCTGCGCTAGCTCCAAGGAGGGCCATTCATGCACATCGGCCTCATCGGACTCGGGAACACAGGCAATCACATGCGCGCCCGCCTCGGGAAGAACAGCATCGAGGTCAACAAGTACGACACCAACCCGGCGGTCTCCGATGGCGACTTCCTGGTCGCGGACGTCTCGGATGGCATCCGAGGCTTCGAGAACGGCAACGGGTTCCTCGCCGACGGGCACGCGGTCGAATCGGCGGTATGACAGGGTTCCGGTCTCCATCGCGACCTCCGGTCGCGGACGACTAACAGATGAGAGCGCACCGTTGCACGTGAAACATCTGTCGCTGACGGACTTCCGGAACTACCGCTCGGCTGACGTGGAGTTGACCCGGGGAGTCACGGTGTTTGTGGGGCCGAACGGCCAGGGGAAGACGAATCTCGTGGAATCCCTCAGCTATCTTTCGACGCTCGCATCACACCGAACCTCCGATGACCGGGCACTGCTGCGGGTCGGCTGTGACATGGCGATCGTCAGGGCGCTGCTGCGCCATGGTGACCGGGAGCTGCTCGTCGAAGTTCAGCTCAACCGGGCGGCCGCCAACAAGGCGCAGGTCAATCGCGCCGCGATCCGCATCCGCGACCTGCCGCGGTACTTCTCGAGCGTACTCTTCGCCCCAGAGGACCTTGCCCTCGTCCGCGGCGAGCCCGGCGTGCGTCGGCGATTCCTCGACGAGCTCCTCGTGCAGCGCACACCGCGCCTCGTCGGGGTGCTCGCCGACTACGAGCGGGTGGTGAAGCAGCGCAACAGCCTGCTCAAGTCGGCGCGAGCACGAGGCCTCAGGGTCGACCAGCTCACCACCCTAGACATCTGGGACGAGCGGCTCGTCGAATTGGGGTCGGAGATCATAGACGAGAGACAGGCGCTCCTCGATGCGCTCGCCGAGCCGGTGCGCCGCGGGTACCAGGCCGTCGCCGGCGCCGATCACCACCCCACTCTCTCCCTGCGTCTCAGCACCCGCGGCGCCGACCCGGAAGAAGAGGACGGCGCCGCAGTGAAGATCGGCGAGGCGGCGGCGTCGACGGTCGATCAGTTCCGCGCCGCGCTCACGGGCGCCCGTCGCCGCGAGCTCGACCGTGGCGTCTCGCTGCTCGGCCCGCACCGCGACGACGTTCTCTTCGAGCTCAACGACCTGCCGGCCAAAGGGTATGCCAGCCACGGGGAGTCCTGGTCATTCGCCCTTGCGCTCCGGCTCGGCGCGGCCGAGCTGCTGCGCGCCGAGTCGACGACGGGCGATCCGGTGCTGCTGCTCGACGATGTCTTCGCCGAGCTGGATTCCGGTCGCCGGGCCCTGCTGGCGCGGGCCGTTGCCGATTACGAGCAGGTCATCATCACGGCCGCGGTGCTCGATGACATCCCGCCGGGACTCGGTGCGGGTCTCATCCATATCCAGGCCGGTGAGGTCGTCCCGTGAGCGAGCCCCGACCGGGCGAGG
>JAJYBG010000050.1 GCA_021779075.1 Actinomycetes bacterium
TGCCGTCGCAGCCGAACGTGGACAGCGGCCGCTTGTCGACCTCGAGCGCGACCTCGAGCATGCGCTCGCGGCTCGCCTTCTCGACGCTCGCGTCGTTGAGGGCCCAACCGTCCCACACCACTTCGCCGCCGCGTTTGACGCGCACCTCGATCGTCATGCGCTCCTCGACGGTGTAGTCGCCGTCGACGGCGCGGGCGACGGCGACGGCGAGGTCGTCGCGTTCGAGCTCGGCGAGGAATCCGACGTGGCCGAGGTTGACGCCGAGCAGGGGCGCGTCGGTGCCGCGCACCAGCTCGGCGGCGCGCAGGATGGTGCCGTCGCCGCCGAGGACGATGACGAGGTCGAGGGCGGCCGCGGCGACGTCGGTGCCGAGGGTCTTGACCCCGGCGAAGGACGGGTCGGCCGCGATGAGCCGGGTGCGGTCCTCCGCCTCGAGCACGGGCGTGACCCCGGCGGCGTGCATCTCGCGGAGCACCTTCTTCGCCGCCTCGAGCGCGTCGGGCCGCGGCGCATGCACGACGACGAGGATGAAGCGCTCGGACATGCTCGTCACCCTCCAGCGATGGACGCGATCGTGTCCAACCATTCTGTCGGATGCGTGCCCGCACTCGCGGTCAGGTGGGCGAGGAACTCGCGATTGCCGTGCGTGCCGACGAGGGGGCTCGGGATGAGGCCGGCGACGCGCAGTCCCAGGTCGTGGCCGGCCCAGAGCACGTTCGCCACGGCGTCGGCGCGCAAGCCTCCGTCCCGCACGATGCCCTCGCGCACGCCCTGGCGGCCGACCTCGAACTGCGGCTTGACGAGCAGCACGAAGTCGGAGCCGGGCGCCGCGGATTCCACGAGCGCGCTCAGCACCTGCGTCAGCGAGATGAACGACAGGTCGGCCGCGACGAGATCGGGGCGCTCGGGCGACTTCGCGAGGTGGGCGAGCTGCGCGGGGGTCAGCGCGCGCAGGTTGACGCCCTCGATGTTCACCACGCGCGGGTCGAGCCGTAGCGGGTTCGCGAGCTGGCCGTGGCCGACGTCGATGGCGAGGACACGGCGCGCCCCGCGCTCGAGAAGCACCTGGGTGAAGCCCCCGGTCGAGGCGCCCGCGTCGAGCGCGAGGCGGCCGGTCGCGCCGATCCCGAAGGCGTCGAGCGCCGCGATGAGCTTGTGCGCGCCGCGGCTCACGTAGTGGTCGAGCTCGGCGACGCGGACGTCCGCCGATTCGTCGACCGGGGCGGATGCCTTGAGCACGGTCCGGCCGTCGACGGACACGCGGCCCTCGCCGATGAGCCGGGTCGCCCGGGTGCGCGAGGGCACCAGGCCGCGCGCCACGAGGGCGGCGTCGAGCCGCTGCGGCACTAACGCGCCGCCCGGTCGGTAGCGCCTGAGGCCCGATCGGCAGCGCCCGCGGCCCGATCGGCGGCGTCCAGCGCCTCGCGCAGCTCGTCGTGCAGCAGCGCATAGGCGCTCGCGCGCTCCTCGATCGGCTGCGCCTCGATGAGCTGCAGCCGATCGAGGAATCCCGCGTCCTCGATGCCCGAACCCGACGTCATGCCCAAACGGTAACGCAACCGTCACATGCGAGGCAGCGCGTCGTCGTGGCGAGTCAGTCCCTCGGGTTAGCATGGAGTTCCGTGGTGAGTGATTCTTCCGGCGGCATGACCAAGCACATTTTCGTGACTGGCGGTGTCGTCTCCTCCCTCGGGAAGGGCCTCACGGCCGCCTCCCTCGGCAACCTGCTGACGAGCCGCGGCGTGCACGTCGTCATGCAGAAGCTCGACCCGTACCTCAATGTCGATCCGGGCACGATGAACCCGTTCCAGCACGGCGAGGTGTTCGTCACCGACGACGGAGCCGAGACCGATCTCGACATCGGCCACTACGAGCGCTTCCTCGACGTCAACCTGTCGCAGGCGGCCAACGTCACGACCGGCCAGATCTACTCCCAGGTCATCGCCAAGGAGCGCCGGGGCGAGTACCTCGGCGACACCGTGCAGGTCATCCCGCACATCTCCGACGAGATCAAGCGCCGTATGCGCCTGCAGGCCACGGCGACGCCGCGCCCCGACGTCATCATCACCGAGGTCGGCGGCACCGTCGGCGACATCGAGTCGCAGCCGTTCATCGAGGCGGCCCGGCAGATCCGCCACGAGCTCGGCCGCGGCAACTGCTTCTTCGTCCACGTCTCGCTCGTGCCGTTCATGAACGCGTCCGGCGAGCAGAAGACCAAGCCCACCCAGCACTCGGTGGCAGCGCTGCGTTCGATGGGCATCCAGCCCGATGCGCTCGTGCTGCGCTCCGACCGGCCGGTCTCGGACGCCAACAAGAAGAAGATCGCCCTGATGTGCGACGTCGACGAGGACGCCGTCGTCAACGCGATCGACGTGCCGTCGATCTACGACATCCCGGGGATGCTGCACGAGCAGGGCCTCGACGACTACATCGTGCGTCAGCTCGGTCTCACCGCGTCCGAGCCCGACCGCGCCGGCTGGGACGAACTGCTCAAGGTCGTGCACGAGCCCAAGAGCGAGATCACTATCGCCCTCGTCGGCAAGTACATCGACCTGCCGGACGCCTACCTCTCGGTGAGCGAGGCGCTCAAGGCCGGCGGCTTCTACCACCACGTCAAGGTCAACCTCAAATGGGTGGCCTCCGACACCTGCGAGACGCCGGACGGTGCGGCGAAGGCCCTCGGCGGGGTGCACGGCATCTGCGTGCCCGGCGGATTCGGCATCCGCGGCATCGAGGGCAAGCTCGGCGCACTGCGCTTTGCCCGCGAGAACAGGCTGCCGGCCCTCGGCCTCTGCCTCGGCCTGCAGTGCATGGTCATCGAGTACGCGCGCAACCAGGCGTCGCTGCCGGGGGCCTCATCGAGCGAGTTCGACCCCGAGACCGTCTACCCCGTCATCGCCACGATGGCCGAGCAGGTCGACATCCTCGCTGCCGGCGACATGGGCGGCACGATGCGCCTCGGCCTCTACGCCGCGAAGCTCGCGCCCGGCTCGATCGTCGAGGGACTGTACGGTGCGAGCGAGGCGTTCGAGCGCCACCGACACCGCTACGAGGTCAACAACCGGTACCGCGAGCAGATCGCCGAGGCCGGCCTGTGGTTCTCGGGCACCTCGCCCGACGGCCACCTCGTCGAATACGTCGAGCTGCCGCGCGACATTCACCCGTTCTACGTCGGCACCCAGGCGCACCCCGAACTGCGCTCCCGCCCGAACCGGGCGCACCCGCTGTTCCGCGGACTCGTCGGGGCCGCGATCGAGCGCGCCGAGGCGCAGGCACTGTTCCCCGTCGAGGCGGATGCGGACGAACCCGCGCCGATCTCGGCGCCCGTCGAGATCATCGCCTGAGCATGGCCGACGCACTGCTCGCGGATGAGCCGGAAGAGCACGCCATCCTCGATCGCGAGGTCATCTTCGAGGGTCACATCCTCGGCGTGGTGCGCGAGCGGTTCCACTACCTCGGCCGCGAGCTGCAGCGCGAGTTCGTCGAGCACCCCGGTGCGGTCGCCGTCCTCGCCCTCGACGAACACGAGCGGGTGCTTGTCATCAAGCAGTACCGCCACCCGGTGCGCTACCGCGAATGGGAGATTCCGGCGGGATTGCTCGACTTCGCCGGCGAGTCGGCGTTCGCCGCCGCCCAGCGCGAGCTCGCCGAGGAGGCGGATCTCGTCGCCACGGACTGGCACCTGCTCGGCGAGTTCCTGACGACCCCTGGCGGCAGCAACGAGGCCATCCGCATCTACCTCGCCCGCGGGCTCTCGGCGACGCCCGAGCCCTTCCCCCGCGAGGACGAGGAGGCCGACATGGAGCGCCGCTGGGTGGGTCTCGACGAACTCGTCGACGGCGTGCTCGCGCGGCGCCTGCAGAACCCGTCGCTCGTCGGCGGCGTGCTCGCAGCCGCCGCGTCGCGCGCCCGGGACTGGGTCAACCTGGGCTCGCCCGAGGAGCCGTGGACGCGGCATCCCCGACTCGACTTCTGATGCCCGGCGCGCCCGAATCGCCGCTCGGGCGGTCGCCGGATCGCGACGTCGAGCAGTACCTGAGGCACCTCGCCCTCGAACGCTCGCTCGCGCGCAACACGGTCATCGCCTACCGGCGCGACCTCGGCGCGTACACGGCGTGGCTCGCCGCGCGCGGCATCGCGTCGGTGCGGGACGCCGATCGGATGGTGCTCGACGAGTACGCCGGGCACCTCGCGGCCCGCTTCAGCGCGACATCCACCGCCCGCATGCTCTCGAGTGTGCGCTCACTGCACCGCTGGCTGCTGCTCGAGGAGCGCGTCGAGACGGATGCGGCGCGCGCGCTCGTCGCGCCGAAGCGCCCGCAGCGGCTCCCCAAGGCGCTGACCCAGGCGCAGGTGACGGCGCTGCTCGACGCGGTCTCCGGCGACGATGCGGTGCAGCTGCGCGATCGCGCCCTGCTCGAGCTGCTCTACGCCACCGGCGCGCGAGTGTCGGAGGCCGTCGGCCTCAACGTCGACGACGTCATCGATCGGGAGATCATCCGGCTCACCGGCAAGGGCGACAAGCAGCGCATCGTGCCGCTGGGCTCGTACGCGCGCGAGGCGCTCGACGCCTACCTCGTCCGGGTGCGGCCGGGATTGTCCGTGCGCGGCATCGCGACCCCTGCGCTCTTCCTCGGGCAGCAGGGCAGGCGGGTGTCGCGCCAGAACGCCTGGCTCATCATCCGGCGTGCGGCGGAGCGCGCGGGCCTCACCGTCGAGATCTCGCCTCATACGCTTCGCCATTCGTTCGCGACCCACCTGCTCGAGGGCGGCGCCGATGTGCGCGTCGTGCAGGAGCTCCTCGGCCACGCCTCGGTGGCGACGACGCAGATCTACACGCACCTGACAGTCGACTCGCTGCGGGATGCCTATACGCTGGCCCACCCGCGGGCGCGGTGAGCGCCGTGGTGCGTCGAGGACCGGCAGCGCGCGGTCGGGCTGAGATTCGGCCGACACGCCGCGATATCGCCCGCGACGCGCCGCAATGCCGCTGACGTTCAGCCCGAATTCGTTGCGGGATGCCTCCGTGCCGGCCCATCCGCGCGCCGACCGGGGTGTCCGCCTGCGCGTTCCCGCGCCGCCAGGATCGCGCCGGCCGGGCTCGCGGCGAGCGGCAGCATCGGCAGGATGACCGCCTGGTAGGCGTGGTAGATGTCGGGCTTGCCCTCCCAGATCGTCGTCGACGGCACGTTCGTCGGGTCGAGCTGGTGGATCCACGAGCCGAACTCGCGGTCGAGGAAGTACGCGTCGGCGTAGTCGAGCCAGCGCAGGTAGTCGTCGAGGTATCCGGTCTCGCCGGTGGCCTGGTAGAGCGCTGCGGCCGCGCCGACCGCCTCGGCGGCGACCCAGTGCAGGCGATCGGAGATGACCGGTGTGCCGTCCCAGCCAGTCGTGTAGAGGAATCCTGGCCGGCCGTTGCGGGCCCAGCCGTCGGCGACGGCGTGGCGGTACAGTTCCACGGCCGCCGCGGTGAGGTCGTCGCCGCCCTCGAGGTGCGCGTCGGCCTGCAGCAGCAGTCGGCTCCACTCGAGCGCGTGTCCTACGGTCGCCCCGTAGGGGCGGAACTGGTCGGCCGGGCTGTCGGCGTGGTACTCGGGCTGGGGTGCCCAGGCGGCGTCGAAGTGCTCCGGGATGCGCCAGCCGTTGCCCGCCGCCTGATCGGCGACGAACCGGCAGATCGCCACCGCGCGCTCGACGAGGGCGTCATCGCCGAGCGCCTGCCAGGCCGTGAGCAGCGCTTCGACGAAGTGCATGTTGGCGTTGATGCCGCGGTACGGATCGACCGTGGTCCCGTCGCCCGAAACGCGGTCGGCGATGAGGGGCCGCGCGGCATCGCCGAAGAGCCGGTCGATGACGGCGAGGGCGTCGCGGAGGATGCGCACGCCGTCGGGATCCCCGGCGATCGCGGCGGATCCCGAGGCGATGACGACGAAGGCCGCGGTGTAGGCGAGCTTGTCGTCATCCGGGGAGGACTCCGCCGTCTCGAGCCAGCCGCCGTGCTCCGGGTCGCGCGCCATCGTGTCGATGCCGTGCAGCAGTCGCTCCGCGGTGGCGCGGGCGCCGGGAATGCCCCGCAGCGCGGCGAGGTAGTGCACATGGGCCATCCGGCAGGTGATCCACGTCGCAGCGGGCTTGCCGGGGTCGGCGGAGCCGTCGGCGGCGAGCCAGTTCGCCATGCCGTCTTCGCGGACGACAGCGTGCGCGAAGGCGAGGAGGCGCTGCTCTTCGCCGTTCAGCCAGGCGAGGTGGGCGCTTCCCAAGGTGTCCGCGATCGAGGTCATCGCGGGCTGTTCTCTCGGGGCACTCGCAGCAGCGCGCCGGTGCCGCGGCAGGTCGCCGCGGCGATGAGCATGGCGTGCCGCAGGGCGGCCGACCACGCAGCCGCGTCGGCGGGGAGGTGGCCGCGGCGGACGATGTCGGCGACCACCGCCGCGAGTGTCGCGTCGCCGGCGCCCATCGTGTCGACGATGGGGCCGGGCAGCTCGGCGATCGGCTCCCGCGCCATCGTGCCGTGCGGGGTGTGCACGGATGCCCCCTCCGCACCGGCTGTGGCGAGGACGCAGCCGGCCCCGAGGTTGAGGAGATGTGCGGTGGCGGACTCCAGGGGCAGGTCGTAGAGGAGCGCGGAATCCTCTTCGCCGATCTTGAGCAGAAGGGTGTCGGCGGCGAGGTCGTCGATCGCGGCGCGAAAAGCGCCGGTGTCGTGCATCATCGACGTGCGCGGGTTGGGGTCGACGATGAACCGCTCGGCCGACCGCGCGACGGCGGCGCGCAGTGCGGCGGTCTGTGCGGCGTCGTCGAAGGGGAAGCAGCTCGTCACGACGTAGGGGGCGGCGTCGATGGCAGCGCGCACCTCGGCGCCGAACTCGATGGCGCGGTTCTGGGCGGCGGCATTGAACACGTAGCGCGGCTCGCCGTTCACGCGGGTCGAGATGCCGCGCGAGCTGCCGTAGGGCGCCGGCGTGCCGATGAGGCCGACGCCGCGCCCGGAGAGATACTCGCGGATGCGGTCGCCGTCGGCGTCGTCGCCGACCATGGCGATGAGCGTGGTCGGGATGCCGAGGATGCTGAGGCCGACGGCGACGTTGAGCGCCGCGCCACCGACGAACTCGGCCACCGAGCCGTCCTCGTGGTGGATCTCGTCGATCAGCGCGTCGCCGACGACGGCCAGCGGTGCGTCAGTCATGGGGCGGAATCTCTCCCGAGCCTCGGACGATGAGCGTGGTCGGGACGACGAACTCGCGTGCGGGCGAATCGTCGCCGGCGATCCGGTCGAACATGCGCTTGGCCGCCAGCGCGCCGATGCGGTCGGGGTGCTGCGCGATGACGGTGATGGCCGGGTCGAGCAGGCCGGAGAGCGGGATGTCGTCGAAGCTCACCAGCGCGGTGCTGCGCTGCACGCCGAGGTCGCGCAGCGCTCGGATCGCGCCGATCGTGACGAGGTTCTGCGCAGTGAAGAGGGCGGTCGGCGGTTCCGGGCGGCGCATGATCTCGAGCACGGCACGGTAGGAACTCTCCTCATCATGGAGGCCCTCGACGACGGGGGTGTCCGCCGCGAGGATGCCCTCGCGGCTGACTTCTCCGAGGAATCCCTCGCGCCGCAGCGCGGCGGTCTTGATCTCGTGGCGGTCGCCGAGGTAGGCCAGACGCCGGTGGCCGTGAGCGATGAGGTGGCGGGCTGCTGCCGCAGCTCCCTCGGCGTTGTCGGAGATGATCGCATCGGCCTCGACGCCGGTGGGCGGGCGGTCGACGAAGACGAATTGCGTGCCGTGGCGCTGCTCGGGGACGAGGTAGCTCTGGTTCGGGGTGACCGTGGTGAGGATGAGTCCGTCGAGCCGCCGCCGCAGGAAGGCCTGCACGATCCCGCGCTCGCGGTGCGGGTCGTCGTCGAGGCTTGAGGCGAACACGGCGGCGTCATGCTCATGGGCGGCTTCCTCGATGACCCGATGGAGGGCGCCGACGAAGGGGTTGTCGACGCTGCCGACGAGGAGGCCGATCGTGAGATGCCGCTTGGCCTTGCTCCTCAGTACGCCCGCGTGGGGGTTGGGGAGGTAGTCGAGCTGCTCGGCCGCGGCGCGGACCCTGCCGGTGATCTCCTGGGAGACGTAGGGCTCGTCGTTGATGACGCGCGAAACCGTCTTGAGCCCGACGCCGGCGAGGGTAGCGACCTGCTTCATGGTCGCGCGGTGCGAGCTGTCGGGTCTTTCCGGATCTGACATCGTTGCCATAATGTGACTCCACTTTGGGCAGGACGCTTGACTGTACAGCAGCAGTAGCCTAGAACTACATTCTGACATCGTTGTCATACGGCAGCGACGCTGCCTCTTCACAGAAGGACGTTCAATGATGAATCCCCTCACCCGCGGTCGTTGGTCGACGCGGGCTCTCCTGCTGGCCTCGATCGGCGCCGTCTCCGCCATCGCCCTCGCCGGCTGCTCCAGCTCCGGCACGGCCAGCAGTTCACCGAGCGGCTCCGGCGGCACGAGCTCGCCCACCGCAAAGCAGCTCACCATCGGTTTCGTGGTCGGCGCCTCGTCCGACCCGTTCTTCGTCGCCATGAAGCAGGGCGCGTCCGCCGAGGCGAGCGCGCTCGGTGCCAAGCTCATCTTCCAGGGCGACGCGACGACGTACTCGCCGGCCACCCAGATCCCGATCCTCAACCAGGTGCTCGCCCAGAAGCCCGACGGGCTCGCCCTCGCCCCGACCGACCCCAGCGCGCTGCAGTCCGAGGTCGCGAAGGCCGTCGCGCAGGGAACCGCGGTGGTGAACGTCGACAGCAGGGTCAACGACCTGAGCCAGGCCGTCTCGTTCATCACCGGTGACAACACGCAGGGCGGCGCGAAGGCCGCCGACGCCATCGCCGCCGCGATCGGCTACCAGTCCGGCAAGACCTACCAGGTCGTCGCAGGCCTGACCTCGGCGACCGCCTCGACGAACGTCGCCCGCCTCGACGGCTTCAAGCAGCAGATCGCGGCGAAGTACCCGGGCATCCAGCTCGTCGCCACCGGCTACTCGCAGTCGAATCCGACCACCGCGAACACCAACGTCAACAACTGGCTGACCCAGTACCCGAATCTCGCGGGCATCTTCGCGATCGACGGCACGAACGCTCAAGGCGCCGCCGCGGCGCTGCAGGCCAAGGGTCTCGTCGGCAAGGTGGCGCTCGTCGGGTACGACGCCTACGCGACCAACGTCGACCTGCTCAAGAAGGGCGTCTTCACGGCCCTCATCGCCCAGAACCCCGTCGAGGAGGGCAAAGAGGCCGTCGACACCCTGGTCAAGTACATCCAGAGCGGCAACTCGAAGGCCGGCATCCAGGCCGCGGTGACGCTGCCGAACATCGTGCTCACCAAATCGACCTCGAGCGGCGACCTGACCAAGTACACCTACCCCCAGGGCTAGGACAATGGCGGTGGTGGATTCCGCGGTCGCGGAAGTCGAACGAGAAGGGCACGCAGTGAGCACACCGGCTTCTCCGGTCCGAGCGGAGGCGGCGACGCCGCGCAGCAGGCGCGGCATCGCCGGGCGCATCCTGCTCGACCAGCAGTCGATCCTCGTCTACGTCCTCGCGGCGCTGGTCCTGGTGTTCACCGTGATCAACCCGGTGTTCTTCTCCGTCGGCGTGTTCGGCAACATCCTGGTCGATTGGGCGCCCATCGCCCTCATCGCCGTCGGCGAGACGTTCGTCGTCATCACCGGGGGGATCGACCTCTCCGTCGGATCCACCATCACCATCTCGGGCGTCATCGCCGCCTTCGCGATGGCGGGGCTCACCGGGGCCGGCTGGCCCGACCCGGTGAGCCTCGCCGTCGGAATCCTCGTCTCGCTGGGAGTCGGCGTGCTCGTGGGGCTCGTCAACGCGGTGCTCATCAATGTCGCCAAGCTCGTTCCCTTCATCGCCACCCTGGCCACGCTCGGCGCCGGTGCCGGGCTCGCGCTCGTGCTCACCAAGGGCGGCCCGGTCGGAGGCGGCCCATCGAGTGCCATCGGGCTGAGCGCGCCGACCATCGGCCCGTTCTCCTGGCCGATCATCATCGCGATCGTCATCATCGCGATCGCGGGCCTCTTCCTGCAC
>JAJYBG010000051.1 GCA_021779075.1 Actinomycetes bacterium
GATCGCGGCCTAGGGACTACTCGCCGCGGAGATTGCGCGAGCGCATCGCGCGCTCGGCCTCGCGCTTGTCCTGCGCCTCGCGCAGCGCCTGGCGCTTGTCATACTCGCGCTTGCCCTTGGCGACCGCCAGCTCGACCTTGGCGCGCCCGTCGGCGAAGTAGAGCTGCAGCGGGATGAGCGTGTAGCCGCCCTGCGCGACCTTGTTCGCAAGCTTGACGATCTGCTCCTTGTGCAGCAGCAGCTTGCGCTTGCGGCGGGGGGCGTGATTCGTCCAGGTGCCGCCGGCGTACTCGGGGATGTGCACGGCATCCAGCCACGCCTCGCCGTTCTCGACGAAGGCGTAGCCGTCGACAAGGGAGGCGCGCCCCTGTCGCAGCGATTTCACCTCGGTGCCGGTCAGCACGAGACCGGCCTCGACCGTGTCCTCGATGAGGTAGTCGTGACGCGCCTTGCGGTTCGTGGCCACGACGTTCTGGCCCTTCTCACGAGGCATAGCCGTCCAGTATACCGGGGCCGACTGGACGGCGGCGATCCAGCCGGCCGCCGCGTCGCCTCCGCGCCCGACAGCCGGTCAGACTTTGAGGTGGCGGGTGATCGCGATGTTCGAGGCGATCGCAGCGACGACGATGCCTGCGACGAGCAGGATCGGCACGACGATGAGTGCGTCGCCCGTGCCCACGAACGCCGTGAACGGAACCGCGCTCTGCAGGTAGCCCTGCACGAAGAACCGCACGATCGCGACCACGGCACCACCCGCGAGCAGCGAGCCGACCACCGCGGCGATGACCCCCTCGAGGATGAACGGCGTCTGGATGAATCCGTTCGACGCCCCGACGAGGCGCATGATGCCGAGCTCGCGCCGGCGCGACACCGCCGACAGCCGGATGGTCGTCGAGATGAGCAGCGCCGCCGCGACGAGCATGAGCGCGGCGATGCCGATCGCCGTGAAGCTCGCCGTGTTGAGCATCGCGAAGATCTGGTCGAGGTAGCTGCGCTGGTCGGTCACCGACTGCACGCCCTTGACGTTGGCCAGCGCCTGGATGATGACGCTCGACTGGTCGGGGTTGACGAGGTTGATCCAGAACGTCTGGTTGAGCATCGCCGGCGTCACGTACTTGACGACCGGATTGCCCTTGAGCTGCTGCTGGAAGTCCGTGTACACCTGGTCGTGGTTCTGGAACGTGGTGCTCTTGATGAACGTCGCCAGCGTCGGCGAGGACAGCAGAGCCTGGACGTTCGCGATCTCGTCGGCCGAGGCGTCCGCGCCCGAGCAGGTGGTGGACTGGTCGGTCGCCGTGCACATGTAGACGGCGACCTGGGCGCGGTCGTACCAGTAGCCCTTCATCTGCGCGATCTGCATCTGCATGAGGATCGCCGTGCCGACGAAGGTCAGCGAGATGAACGTCACCAGCACGACGGAGATCACCATCGAGAGGTTGCGGCGCAGGCCGTTGCCGACCTCGCCCATGACGAGCGCGAAGCGCATCAGGCCTCACCGCCCTGGTCGGCGCCGTCGGGCGCACCCTCGGTGCCCGTCGGGCGCAGGCCGAGCCGCTCGGCTATGCCGAGTTCGAGCGGTGGCGCCACCTCGGGTGCGACGACGGTGACAGGCGCGGTGACGATCCGCGCGCCGGCCGGCGCCGCGACGGGGGCGACCACGCCGGTGGGAAGCTGCACGACGACGGGCTGCTCGGGGGCGGGAGCCGGCGCCGGCTTGAGGACGGGGATCGCAACGGTGTCGCCGTACCCCGCCTCGCGCTCGTCGCGGATGATCCTGCCGCCGACAAGCTCGATGACGCGCTTCTGCATCTGGTCGACGAGACCGGCCTCGTGCGTCGCCATGACGACGGTCGTGCCGGCGGCGTTGATGCGCTGGAGCACCGCCATGATGCCCGCGCTCGTCGCCGGGTCGAGGTTTCCGGTGGGTTCGTCGGCGAGGAGGATCTGGGGCTTGTTGACGACGGCCCGCGCGATGGCGACGCGCTGCTGCTCGCCGCCGGAGAGCTCGTGGGGCATCCGGTCGCCCTTCCCGCCGAGGCCGACGGTCTCGAGCACGTCGGGCACCGCCTCCTGGATGAAGCCGCGCGACTGACCGATCACCTGGAGGGTGAACGCGACGTTCTGGTAGACCGTCTTGTTCGGAAGCAGCCGGAAGTCCTGGAAGACGACGCCGAGGTTGCGGCGGAAGAACGGCACCTTGCGCGTCGAGATCGTGCCGAGGTCCTGACCGAGGACGTGGATGGCGCCACGGCTCGGCCTGTCCTCCTTGAGGATGAGCCTGAGGCAGCTGGTCTTGCCGGACCCCGAGGAGCCGATGAGGAAGACGAATTCGCCGCGTTGCACCTCGAAGGAGACGTCGTCGAGCGCCGGCTTCGGCGTGCCGCGGTACTGCTTCGATACGTGCTCGAACTTGATCATCGCCCGCCCAGGCTAAGCAGGCCGCCCGCGGCATCCGGTCAGCGACGCGCCTTGACGGCGGATGCGTCGGACGCCGCTAGGGAAGGACCGCGACAGCCTGGATCTCGATCCGGGCGGCAGGCATCGCGAATCCCACGACGATCGTGGTGCGAGCCGGACCCGGTTCGGGCCAGATCTTCAGATACTCGGCGTTCCAGGCCGCGAAGTCGGCGGGGTCGGCGAGGAACGCCTCGAGTTTGACGACGTGCGCCGAATCCGTCCCGGCGTCGGCGAGCACGGCGAGCAGGGCGCTCAATGCCCCGGCCGCCTGCGCCGCGAACGGCGGCTCCTCGGCCCCGAAGACGGCGGGGTCGATGACCCCCGAGGTATAGACCAGATCGCCGGCGACCACGGCACCGGCAAGCATGGGCGACTGGCCGGGCGCGCGGATGAGCTCGGCCATCAGCGTTCGATCCTCGTCACCGCGCGACGGTCGAGGTCGGCGATCCCGCCGCGGCCGAGCAGGGTGAGAACCGTGCGAAGCTCGTCGCGCAGCAGTTCGTAGGTGCGCACCATGCCGGCCTCTCCGGCCGCGGCGAGGCCGTAGACCGCGAGCCTGCCGAGAACCACGACATCGGCGCCGAGCGCGATCGCGGTGACGATGTCGCTGCCGCGGCGGATGCCGCTGTCGATGGCGATGCCGACCTCGGGCCCGACCGCGTCGCGGATGAGCGGCAGCGCGTCGATGGACGCCATCACGCCGTCGAGCTGCCGACCGCCGTGGTTGGAGACCAGGATGCCGCTCGCGCCGGCCTCGACCGCGGCGAGGGCGTCCTCCGGCGTGATGATGCCCTTCGCGAACCAGGGCAGCGGGACGTTCGTCATGAGATCGCCGAGCTTGCTCCACGGCCACACCGGCGCGTCGATGTCGAAGAGCTGGCCGAAGATCTCATCGACGTCGACGCCCGAGCCGGGCGGGTAGTTGCCGCCGACGACGTCGATGCCGGGCTCGAAGCGGTTGTGCAGGTTGCGTTCGCGCCATCCGCCTGTCGGGCAGTCGCAGGTGACGCAGATGCCGCGGTAGCCCGCATCCTCGAACCGCTTGAGCATCCGCACGAAGTTCTCCTCAGGACCCATCGGATGCAGCTGGCCGAAGGCGGCGGCCGCGGGGGCCGCCGCCGCGATCTCTTCGATGGGATGCGAACCCGCCTCGGGCGCGATGCTCGCCGCGCCCATGAGGGCGTTGGCACGGGCGACCGCGACCTGGCCTTCGGGGTCGAAAAGCCGGTCGGCCCCGAAAGGAGCCGTGAGGATGGGCAGCCCGAGATCGACGCCGAGGAAGGAGGTGGCGAGGGACGGCGACTCGAGCCCGCTCATCACGCGCGGCTGCAGCGCCCAGTGCTCGAAGGCGCCGCGGTTGCGGCCGAGCGTCAGCTCCTCGCCGGCGCCCCCTTCCAGGAAGTCGCGCACGGCGGGGTCGAGGCGTGCAAGCGCCGCCTCGTGGATCTCGTCCAGTGTGGTGAACTGGGTGGTCGTCAGTGGTTCGGTGATGGTCATTTCGTCACTCCGCGTTCTCGAGTTCGGTTAGAAGGGATCGGTCGCTCACCACGTCGCCGACGCCCGTGATGAGGTCGACGACGGCGCTCACGGTGAGCGCGCTCTTGGCATCGTCGGAGACGTCGTGGATGATCCGCCCGCGGCTCATGACGAGCAGGCGGTTCCCCATGCGCAGCGCGTGGTCCATGTTGTGCGTCACCATCACCGTCGCGCAGTCCATCTCGGCGACGAGCTCGGCGGTGAGGCCGAGCACGCGCTGCGCTGTCGCCGGGTCGAGGGCGGCGAGGTGCTCGTCGAGCAGCAGCACGTCCGGGGCGACAAGACCGGCCATGATCATCGTGAGGCTCTGCCGCTGACCCGCGGAGAGCAGCCCTACGCGATCGTGCATCCTGTCCTCGAGGCCCAGGCCGAGACGCGCGACCCTCTCGCGCAGCAGCGCGCGCCGGTGGCCGCGCAGCGCGAAGCCCAGCGTGCGGCGCTTGCCGCGAGCGAGCGCGAGCGCGAGGTTGTCCTCGATGCTGAGCTCGGGGGCGCTGCCGACTCGCGGATCGTCGAAGACGCGCGCGACGAAGCCGGCGCGCTTGTAGTCGGGCCAGCCGGTGACGTCTCGCCTCTCGAGGACCACCTTTCCGGTGGTGGGCTTCGCCGCTCCTGAGATGATCTGGACCATGCTGCTCTTGCCGGCCCCGTTCGAGCCGACGACGGTGACGAACTCGCCCTTGTCGACCACGAGGTCGATGCCGCGCAGCGCCTGCACCTCGTCGACGCGGCCGCGGTGGTAGACGAGACGTACGTCTCGCAGTTCGAGCATCGGATCAGCCATGCGAGGCTCCTATTCGCGCGCGTGCGGAAGAGTTGGCGGGCGTGCGACGCTCGCGCAACCGGACGGTGTAGCGCTGGACGGCCGGTGCGAGGTACCCCTGCGCCGCGACAGCGATGATGAGGGTGAGGGCGGTGACGGCCTTGAGATCGCCGGCCGGAAGGCCGAACCGCAGCGCCGCCACGAGGATGAGGCGATAGACCAGGCCGCCGAGCAGTACGGCGAGAACGATCCTGACGACCTGCGAGCCGCCGGGATTGAGGAAGAGCATTCCGAGCAGGACGGAGCCGGCGCCGAGCACGAAGACGCCGGAGCCCATGTTGACGTCCGCGTAGCCCTGCATCTGGATGGTGAGGGCGCCGCCGAATGCGCTGAGCGCGTTCGACATGCCCAGGGACAGGATCAGCATGCCCCGGTCGCTGACGCCCTGGCTGCGCACCATCCGCTCGTTCACCCCGCTCGCGCGCAGCGCCAGGCCGACCTCGGTCTTCAGGAAGACGGCGAACGCGGCGAGCATGAGGACGACGATGCCGCCCAGGACCGCCGAGGTGGCCAGGTCCGCGGCCCTGCCGGGCGCTGGCGCAACGGCGCTGAAGATCGTCTGCATCCCGGCGAGACTGAGGGTCGGAAGGCCGAGCACACGGAGCGTGATGCTGAAGAGGGCCATGTTCATCACGAGGCCCGCGAGAAGCACCGGCAGGCGCAGGAAGAGTGTCAGCGCCGTTGTCGCCATGCCGGCGGCGAAGCCGGCAGCGGCCGCGGCGATCATGGCGACGACCGGATTCACCCCGGCGACGATGAGGATCCCGGCCACGCCGCCGCCGAACGCGTAGCTGCCCTCGACGGTGAGATCGAAGTCCTGCCGAATCTGCAGCACGATGAAGACGCCGAGCACGACGGGGACGAGCGGCAGACCGGTGACGAGCGTGTCCACGAGGATATTGATGAGCATCGGATTCCTTTGCGGGAGGGGAAGTGGGCGGGGGCCGACGGCCCCCGCCCAACGGGTCACTGGACGGTCGCGCTGTCGAGCACGTCCTTGGGGATCGTCAACCCGAGCGCCGCGATCGTCTTCTTGCTGAAGACGACGTCGAGGCCCTGGGGCTGCGCGAACGGAACGGTCCCCGGGGCGGCACCCAGGAAGACCTTCGCCGCACCCTCGCCCGCAGTCGTGCCGGTCTCGGGGTAGTTGGCGCCCAGGCTCGCCAGCACGCCGGACTTCGTGACGTCGCCGCCGACGACGTAGAGCGCGACCTTGGCGGCCGTCGCCGCGGCGCCCACCGCGTCGATGCCGGCTATGACCGTGGCATCCGGGCCGATGAGGATCGCGTCGACACGCCCCTCCAGACTGCGCGCGGCCTGGGTCACGTCGGCCGGGCCGGATACGGTCGACTCGACGATCGAGTAGCCCGCCGGGCCGGCCGCCGCCTTCAGCGCCTTGACCCACACCTGCAGGTTCTGGTTCGATGGGTCGTAGACGGTGCCGATGCTCTTCACGCCGGGCTGGGTCGCCTTGATCTTCGCCAGCAGCAGTCCCGGGTCGATGTAGTCCGTGCTGCCGGTGACGTTGCCGCCTGGCGCATCGAGCGACTTCGCGAGGCCGGCGCCCACCGGGTCGCCCATGGCGAGGGCGAAGATGGGCTTGTCCTTGACCAGCTGGGCGAGCGCGATGACGGCCGGGGTGCCGATGACCGCGAAGGCGTCGTCGCCGGAGCCCGCGAAGTCACGGGAGATGCTGGAGATGAGGCTCTGGTCGCCGTTGGCGTTTTTGAGGTCGAAGGTGAACGTGGCGTTGGGGACGCCGGCCTGGAGGGCGTCCTCGAACTTCTTCACGACGGTGTCGAGAAGATCGGCCTGGGCGACCTCGAAGACGCCGATCTTGTACGAGGACTTCACCGCGGTCGAGCCGCTGGGCGATCCGGACGTGCTGGACGCCGGTGAGCTCGAGCAGCCGGCGAGGACCAGGGCGGACGCCGCGGCGAGCGCGAACGCCGCCGAAGCGTGTCGCCAGCGGCGCTGGCGAGATGTCTTGATCATTGGGGTACTCCGTCTCGGTGAGGGCGATGGACTCCCGCTAGCAGGACATGGGAGGTTCTTCTCATGTTGGGGAGATTCGCGGGGCGGCGCAAACCAAAGAGAGCGATGAAATGGGAACTTATTCCCGTGTTAATGTGGACGACATGGAAGACTCAGCGCTGAGCCCTGCCGATCTGACAACGCACAAGAAGCTGCGCGCGGATGCGTTCCGCACCCGAGAGCACCTCCTCGACGTGCTGGGCGCGATGCTCGAGGTCCGCGGGCTCGAGATCAGCCTCCCCGACCTCGCCAAAGAGGCCGGGGTCGCGACCGCGACCGTCTACCGGCACTTCGACGACGTCCACGAACTCCGAGAGGAGTTCTACCGCCGGACGGTGACGCACCTCGTCGCCGAGTTCGAGGAGACCCTGGTGACCTCCCGCGGCAGGACCGCCTTCGACCGGGTCTGCGCGGCGTGGGTGAAGACGTCCATCGGGTGGGCGCGCGCGGCCACCTTCATCCGCAGCGCCGAGGGATACCTCGAGCGGGTGCGGCGCGGGGACGATCTCCTCGTCCGACTCCACCAGCTGCTTACCACCGTCATCGGGCAGCTCGTCGACGACGGCGACCTGCCCCGCCAGGACGTCGAGTACGCGACGCTGACCTGGGTGACGCTCTTCGACGAGCGGGTGCTCGTCGACCTCGAGTCAGGGCTCGGCTGGGGCTGGAAGAAGATCAGCCGGCACCTCTCGGCGACGACCCTCGCCGCCCTTGGCGCCCGCTAGTCCTTCGGCTGCTTGCGCCAACGGATGCCCGCGGCGATGAATCCGTCGATGTCGCCGTCGAAGACCGCAGCAGGGTTGTTGACCTCGTACTCGGTGCGGAGGTCCTTGACCATCTGGTACGGCGCGAGCACGTAGGAGCGCATCTGGTCGCCCCAGCTGGCCGTGATGGTGCCGGCGAGGTCCTTCTTGATCGCGGCCTCCTCCTCGCGCTTCTTCAGCAGCAGGCGGCTCTGCAGCACCCGCATCGCCGCGGCGCGGTTCTGGATCTGCGACTTCTCGTTCTGCATCGAGACGACGATGCCGGTCGGGAGGTGCGTGATGCGCACCGCCGAGTCGGTGGTGTTGACGGACTGCCCGCCCGGCCCCGACGAGCGGAACACGTCGACGCGGATGTCGCCCTCGGGCACGTCGATCTCGTCGGTCCCCTCCATGAGGGGGATGACCTCGACGGCGGCGAAGGAGGTCTGACGCTTGCCCGCCGCGCCGAAGGGGCTCATGCGCACCAGGCGGTGCGTGCCCGCCTCGACGCTGAGGGTGCCGAAGGCGTACGGGGCGTCGACCTCGAAGGTCGCCGATTTGATGCCCGCCTCTTCGGCGTAGGAAGTATCCATCACCTGCACCGGATAGCCGTGCTTCTCGGCCCAGCGCAGGTACATGCGCAGCAGCATCTCGGCGAAATCCGCGGCGTCGACGCCGCCGGCGCCTGCGCGGATGCTGACGACCGCGGCCCGCTCGTCGAACTCGCCGTCGAGGAGGGTCTGGACCTCGAGGTCGCCGATGGTCTTCGTGAGCACCGCGAGCTCGTGCTTCGCCTCGGCGGCCGCGCCCTCGTCGCCGGCCTCGTTCGCGAGCTCGACGAGCACCTCGAGGTCGTCGAGGCGACGCTCCACGCCCTCGATGCGAGCGAGTTCGGATTGCCGGTGCGAGAGGGCGCTCGTCACCTTCTGCGCCTTGTCGGGGTCATCCCACAGGTCCGGGACCCCGGCCTGCTCGGACAGGTCGACGATCTGCGCCCTGAGGGAGTCGACGTCGACCACCGTCTTGATGTCGCCGAAGGTGGAGCGCAGTTCGGCGATGGGGGCCGAGAGGTCGAGTTCGAGCATGTCCGTCCCAGCCTACCGGCGGGCACCTCCTGGCCCGCGGCCTTAGGGCCTTCTCAGGGGTCGGACCCTAGACTCGTGCCAGCCCCCGCGGGAGTGGTGAAACCGGCAGACACGCAGGATTTAGGTTCCTGTGCCGAAAGGCGTGAGGGTTCGAGTCCCTCCTTCCGCACAGCCGATTGAGGGGTGCGGAGAGGAAGCTTGCCTTCTCGACCGAGCCGGTCGAGGCCGCCGAGAAGCGGGTGCCAGTACGAGCCCGCTTCGAGCACCGGCCTGCACTCCCCCGCAGTTCCCCGAACTTCTTCACCTTTCCCCCCACCCGACACCGCACCGGAGATCCGTGCATCACATCCTCAGCGCATCGCTCCTGCCGTGGCTGGACCCGGGCTACATCATCCACTCGGTCGGCCCGTGGGCGCTGCTCGTCGTCTGCGCGATCATCTTCGCCGAGACCGGGCTGCTCGTGGGCTTCATCCTCCCCGGCGACACGCTGCTCATACTCTCGGGGCTGGTCTCCGCGCGCGTCGACGCCGCGGGCAATCCGGCGCCGCTGTTCGGGATTCCGGTGTGGGGCGTCGCCCCGCTCATCGCCATCGCGGCGATCCTGGGCGGACAGCTCGGCTATCTCATCGGCCGCCGGCTGGGCCCGCGCATCTTCGAGCGCAGGGACAGCGGCCTGTTCTCGAAGGAGAACGTCGAGCGCACCAACCGCTTCTTCGTCCGCTTCGGCCCCGTCGCGGTCATCATCGCCCGCTTCGTGCCCGTCGTGCGCACCTTCGCGCCCATCGCGGCCGGCGTCGGCAAGATGGACTGGCGGCGGTACACGCTCTACAACGTCATCGGCGCCGCGGTCTGGGGTATGGGCCTCACGGTGCTCGGCTGGGCGCTGCACTTCATCCCGCCGGTGGCGCACTTCGTCGAGAGCTACATCGATCTCATCCTGCTCGGTGCCGTCGTCGTCACCGTCATCCCGGCGCTCGTCCACTACCTGTCGACGAGGCACAAGGCGCAGCGCGCGACTCAGTCCTGACTCCGACTCCGCTGCTGCAGGCAAGAACCCTCGCATCCTGGTCCCCGCAGCCGCGGAAGCACGAGGTGCGGCTTCTCAGGGCGCCCCGGGGCCTCGTTGGACGCGGTAGCCGTATCGCGGTCCCGAGTGTCGGCTTCCCGCGGTCTCCCGAAGCCCGGATCGGCGGAAAGCCGACATTCGGCTCAGGCGTGGACCAGATCGCGGAGCAGCGGCTCGAGGGCGGCGAACGCGCGCGCCCGATGGCTGAGGGTGTTCTTGTCCTCGGGAGCGAGCTCGGCCGCGCTCTCG
>JAJYBG010000052.1 GCA_021779075.1 Actinomycetes bacterium
CGCGCCGGCGACGCAGTACGCCGCCAGCCATGCGTCGGTGCACCGCGCCATCGGCCGCATCAAGGACGAGCTCGCCGAGCGCCTCGCCGAGTTCGAGAGGCAGGGCAAGCTGCTCGAGGCGCAGCGGCTGCGCATGCGCACCACCTTCGACCTCGAGATGCTCGAGCAGATCGGCTTCTGCTCCGGCATCGAGAACTACTCCCGCCACATGGACGGCCGCTCGGCCGGCGAGCCGCCCGCCTGCCTGCTCGACTACTTCCCCGACGACTTCCTCGTCGTCATCGACGAGTCGCACGCCACCATCCCGCAGCTCGGGGCCATGTACGAGGGGGACGCCTCGCGCAAGCGCACCCTTGTCGAGCACGGTTTCCGGCTGCCGAGCGCGCTCGACAACCGCCCGCTGCGCTTCGACGAGTTCAAAGCGCGCGTCGGCCAGACGGTGTACCTGTCCGCGACGCCGGGGTCGTACGAGCTCGGCATCGCCGACGGCATCGTCGAGCAGATCATCCGACCTACCGGCCTCGTCGACCCGCAGATCGTCGTCAAGCCGACGAAGGGCCAGATCGACGACCTGCTGGAAGAGATCCGGGTGCGCGCGGCCAGGAACGAGCGCGTGCTCGTCACCACCCTCACCAAGAAAATGGCGGAAGAGCTCACCGACTTCCTCGGCGAGGCGGGCGTGAGGGTGCGTTACCTGCACTCCGACGTCGACACGCTGCGCCGCGTCGAACTGCTCACCGAGCTCCGCGCCGGCGTTTACGACGTGCTCGTCGGCATCAACCTGCTGCGTGAGGGCCTCGACCTGCCCGAGGTATCGCTCGTCGCGATCCTCGACGCCGACAAGGAGGGCTTCCTGCGCTCGAGCACGTCGCTCATCCAGACCATCGGCCGCGCCGCCCGCAACGTCTCCGGCGAAGTGCACATGTACGCCGACAACCTCACCGACTCGATGAGGCACGCGATCGACGAGACCGACCGGCGGCGCGACAAGCAGCTCGCGTACAACGCCGAGCACGGCATCGACCCGACGCCGTTGCGCAAGCGCATCGCCGACATCACCGACATCCTCGCCCGCGAGGAAGCCGACACCGCCGAGCTGATGGCGAAGCGCTCCCGCCGCGTCAAAGACGGGGGAGGGCCGCGCGGTCAGCTTCCGAAGCAGCCCGGTATCGCATCGGCCGGCGCCGCTGAGCTCGAGGGGCTCATCGCCGACCTCAACGGCCAGATGCTCGAGGCCGCGGCAGAGCTCAAATTCGAGCTCGCGGCCCGGCTGCGCGACGAGCTCGGCGATCTCAAGCGCGACCTGCGGCAGATGGACAGAGCCGGCCACCTCTGACTAGCGGAGCGCCTCGACCGCGGCCCTCGCCGCCTTCTGCAGCGCCGCGCGGTAGCGCGCCTGCTGGTCGGAGACGCTCACGGCGTCCCCGTCGAGGGCGCGCAGCGCCGGAGCCGAATTCCCCCACGCATGCGCCATTCCGAGGATGAGGAGCAGCACGTCGATGGGCGCATGGCCGGCGGCGGGGGCGATCTGGGCGAGCTTGCGGCGGTAGTGCTCGACCTCCTCCGGGCTGGCGTCGGCACGCTCGAGCCGCTTCCACATCGTCAGCCGCTCGTATTCCGGGTGCGCGCAGAGGTAGTCGAAGAGCGCGACGGCGTAGCCCGGCAGGTCGTACGAGGTGATGGGGATCGTCGCGGTGAGATGCGCGAGGCTGAGATCGAGGACGGCATCGAAGAGTGCCTCCTTCGAACCGAAATAGGCGTAGATCGCCTGCTTGTTGACCCCGGCCGCCACGGCGATGCGGTCGACACGGGCACCCGAGAGGCCGTGCTCCGTGAACTCCGCGGATGCCGCATCAAGAAGCTTCTCGCGGGTCTTTCCCGAGTCGTACGCCATGGGTCTACTATAAATCCAACCAGTTGGTTGAGAAGGAGCACTCCCATGGCGATCGCCACCGTCAATCCCGCCACCGGCGAGACCATCAAGGAATTCACCCCCGACGACAGCGCGGTCGTCGAGCAGAAGCTCGCCGAGGCGCAGGCCGCGTTCCAGGCCCTCAAGAAGACCACCTTCGCCCAACGCGCCGAGTGGATGCGCGCGGCGGCCGACCTGCTCGATGCCGACGCCGAGGAGCTCGGCCGCATCATCACCATCGAGATGGGCAAGCCGATCGCGCAGTCCGTCGCCGAGGTGCACAAGAGCGCCAAGGGCGCGCGCTACTACGCCGAGAACGCCGCGCGCTTCCTGGCCGACGAGCCCCTCGACGACCCGTCGCTCGTCAACGCGTCGCAGGCCTACGCGCGCTACCAGCCGCTCGGCGTCATCCTGGCCGTCATGCCGTGGAACTACCCGCTGTGGCAGGTGCTGCGCTTCGCCGCACCCGCGCTCATGGCCGGCAACACCGGCGTGCTCAAGCACGCCTCGAACGTGCCGCAGTCGGCGCTCTACCTCGACACGCTCTTCGAGCGGGCGGGCTTCCCGACGGGCGCCTTCCACACCTTGCTCATCGGCTCCGGCGCGGTGGACGCCGTCATCCGCGACCCGCGCATCAAGGCCGTCACCCTCACCGGCTCCGAGCCGGCCGGCCGCTCGGTGGCCTCGATCGCCGCGCGCGAGATCAAGAAGTCGGTGCTTGAGCTCGGCGGCTCCGACCCGTTCATCGTGCTGCCCAGTGCCGACCTCGAGAAGGCCGCGACGACCGGGGTCGCCGCGCGCACGATCAACAACGGCCAGTCCTGCATCGCCGGCAAGCGCTTCATCGTCCACCAGGACGTCTACGACGAGTTCGCCGGCCTCTTCGCTGCGAAGATCAAGGCGCTCACCGTCGGCGACCCGCTCGACGCGTCGGTGCAGGTCGGGCCGATAGCCACTGCGGGCGGCCTCAACGACCTCCAGGAACTCGTCGACGACGCCGTCGCGAAGGGCGCCCAGGTGCTCGCGGGCGGCCACGCGCTCGACCGGCCGGGCTATTTCTTCGAGCCGACGATCCTCGCCGGGCTCACCGACGACATGCGCCTCGTCATGGAGGAGGCCTTCGGCCCGGTCGCCTCGCTCTACCCGGCGAAGGACGACGACGACGCCATCCGCATCGCGAACCAGACGACCTTCGGCCTGTCCTCGTCGGTGTGGACGAGCGATCCCGCTGAAGAGGCGTACTTCGTCGAGAACCTCGACGCGGGCGCCGTCTTCGTCAACGGTATGACGGTGTCGTACCCGGAGCTGCCGTTCGGCGGCATCAAGGCGTCCGGCTTCGGCCGCGAGCTCGCCGCCGCCGGAATCAAGGAGTTCGTCAACCTCAAGACCGTCTGGCGCGGCTGACGCTGCGTAGGGATTGGCGCGCTTCGCAGGGTCCCGGGTCTCCTCCTGGCGTCGCTTCACGTCGAAGCCCGCTGCGCATCCGCCATCACAGGCTCTTCGGCCGTCGGCGGAGGCCCTTCCATGTCGCACCCCGTTCGTAGACTTCTGAGGTGACGCACGTGCATCCGGTCGACTCCCACTCGAAGCTCAGCGTCAAGGGAGCACGCGTCCACAACCTGCGCAACGTCGACCTCGAGATCCCGCGCGATTCGCTGGTGGTCTTCACGGGGCTTTCGGGTTCGGGCAAGTCATCCCTCGCCTTCGACACGATCTTCGCCGAGGGCCAGCGCCGCTATGTCGAGTCGTTGAGCGCGTACGCACGCCAGTTTCTCGGCCAGGTCGACCGGCCCGACGTCGACTTCATCGAGGGCCTCAGTCCCGCGGTCTCCATCGATCAGAAGTCCACCAACCGCAACCCGCGCTCGACGGTCGGCACGATCACCGAGATCTACGACTACCTGCGCCTGCTCTGGGCGCGCATCGGAGTGCCGCACTGCCCCGAGTGCGGCGAGCCGATCCAGCGTCAGACGGTGCAGCAGATCGCCGACCAGCTCATGGCGCTGCCCGAGAAGACCCGCTACCAGGTCATGGCGCCCGTCGTGAAACAGAAGAAGGGCGAGTTCGTCGACCTCTTCAAGGAGCTCGCGGCCAAAGGCTTCGCGCGCGTCCTCGTCGACGGCGAGCAGCATCAGCTCGCCGAGCCGCCGACCCTCCGGAAGTCGTACAAGCACGACATCTCCGTCATCGTCGATCGCCTCGTCGCCTCGCCCGAGATCCTCACGCGGCTCACCGACTCCATCGAGACGGCGATCGGCCTCACCGACGGCCTGGTGGCGGTGCAGTTCGTCGACGAGCCCGCAGATTCCCCCGACGCCGTCCGCACCTTCAGCGAGAAGCTGAGCTGCCCCAACGGCCACCCCATCCAGCTCTCCGAGATCGAGCCGCGCACCTTCTCGTTCAACGCCCCGTTCGGCGCCTGCCCCGAGTGCACCGGGCTCGGCACGCGGATGTCGGTCGACGAGGACCTGCTGCTCGGCGATCCGGCGTCGAGCCTCGCCGACGGCGTCATCCTGCCGTGGGCGACGCAGGGCAAGGGACTGTTCCAGTACTACGAGCGCCTGCTGGAAGGCCTCGCCCGCGACCTCGATTTCAGCCTGAAGACGCCGTGGCAGAAACTTCCCGACACCATCCAGCAGGCCATCCTCTACGGCGACAACTACCAGGTGCAGGTGAAGTGGCGCAACCGTTTCGGCCGTGAGATCAGCTACTCGAGCGGCTTCGAGGGCGTCGTGCCGTACATCGAGCGGCAGTACGCGCAGGCCGAGACCGACGCGCAGCGCCAGCGCTGGGCCGAGTACCTCCGCGAGGTGCCCTGCCCGGTCTGCGACGGCAGGCGCCTCAAGCCCGAGGTGCTCGCCGTGCATGTCAACGGGCACTCCATCGCGGATGTCGCGGGGCTCAGCCTCACCGACTCGCGCGCCTTCTTGGGCACCCTCGAGCTCACCGGCCGCGAGGCGCTCATCGCCGCCCAGGTGCTGCGCGAGATCACGCTGCGCCTCGACTTCCTCATCCAGGTCGGTCTCGGCTACCTCGACATGGCGCGCGCGGCCGGCACGCTCTCCGGTGGCGAGGCGCAGCGCATCCGCCTCGCCACCCAGATCGGGTCGGGCCTCACGGGCGTGCTCTACGTGCTCGACGAGCCCAGCATCGGGCTGCACCAGCGTGACAACCGGCGCCTCATCGAGACGCTGCTGGCGCTGCGCGATCTCGGCAACACCCTCATCGTCGTCGAGCATGACGAGGACACCATCCGCACCGCCGACTGGATCGTCGACATCGGCCCCGGCGCCGGCGCCAACGGCGGCACCGTGGTGCACTCCGGCAGCTACGACGAGCTGCTCGCCAACCGCGACTCGCTCACCGGCGACTACCTCTCCGGCCGCAAGTCGATCGACATCCCGGCCACGCGCCGCACGATCGACCGGCAACGCCAGCTCACCGTCGTCGGCGCCTCGGCGAACAACCTCAAGAACATCGACGTCGACTTCCCGCTCGGGGTCTTCATCGCCGTCACCGGGGTCTCGGGCTCCGGGAAGTCGACCCTCGTCAACGACATCCTCTACCGCGTGCTCGCGCAGCGCCTCAACGGCGCCCGCAGCCTCCCCGCCAAGCACACCAGGGTCACCGGCACCGAGCACCTCGACAAGGTCGTCCATGTCGACCAGGGGCCGATCGGCCGCACCCCGCGCTCGAACCCGGCGACGTACACGGGCGTCTTCGACAAGATCCGCACCCTCTTCAGCGAGACCCCCGAGGCCAAGACCCGGGGCTACCAGCCGGGCCGGTTCAGCTTCAACGTCAAGGGCGGGCGCTGCGAGAACTGCCAGGGCGACGGCACCATCAAGATCGAGATGAACTTCCTTCCCGACGTCTACGTCGACTGCGAGGTGTGCCACGGCGCACGCTACAACCGCGACACCCTGCAGGTGCACTACAAGGGCAAGAACATCGCGGAGGTCCTCGCGATGCCCATCGACGAGGCGGCCAGGTTCTTCGAGTCCATTCCGGCGATCCACCGCTACCTGCAGACCCTCGTCGAGGTCGGCCTCGGCTACGTGCGTCTCGGCCAGGCCGCGACGACGCTCTCCGGCGGCGAGGCGCAGCGCGTCAAGCTCGCCACCGAGCTGCAGCGGCGCACCAACGGCCGGTCGATCTACGTGCTCGACGAGCCGACGACGGGCCTCCACTTCGAGGACGTGCGCAAGCTGCTCCTCGTGCTGGGCGGATTGCTCGACAAGGGCAACACCGTCATCGTCATCGAGCACAACCTGGACGTCATCAAGAGCGCCGACTGGGTCATCGACCTCGGCCCGGAGGGCGGCGCTGGCGGCGGCCAGGTCATCGCGACCGGCACGCCGGAGCAGATCGCGAAGAACCCCGCCAGCCACACCGGGGTGTTCCTCGCCGAGATCCTCGAGCGCGAGAGCGTCTCGGCCTGACGATGGCCGACACCGTCTCCTGGCGGCCTCGCACCGGCGAGATCCCGACCCTGCCGGGGGTGTACCGGTTCCGCGACCCGAGCGGGCGGGTGCTCTACGTCGGCAAGGCGAAGAACCTGCGGGCCCGCCTGTCGAACTACTTCCAGCCGCTGCGCAGCCTCCACGAACGCACCCGGCGCATGGTGACGACGGCCGCGAGCGTGGAGTGGACGGTTGTCGCGAGCGAGTTCGAGGCGCTGCAGCTCGAGTTCACCTGGATCAAGGAGTTCGACCCGCCCTTCAACGTCGTCTTCAAGGACGACAAGTCCTACCCCTACCTCGCCGTGACGATGGGGGAGGAGGTGCCGCGCGTCTTCGCGACCCGCAACCGCGGCATCAAGGGCGCCCGCTACTTCGGCCCGTACATGCGCGCCTGGGCGGTACGCGAGACGGTCGACCTCATGCTCAAGGCCATCCCGATGCGCTCCTGCACCGACGGCGTCTACGACCGGGCCGAGCGCACCGGGCGGCCCTGTCTGCTCGCGGACATCGGCAAGTGCGCCGCACCGTGCGTCGGGCGCATCAGCAAGACCGGTCACCGCGAGCTCGCCGACGACTTCGTCTCGTTCCTCTCCGGCAACGACCAGAGCTACCTGCGCGAGCTGACGAAGCGGATGCAGGACGCCTCGGCCGCCCAGAACTACGAGCAGGCCGCCCGCTACCGCGACCAGATCCAGGCACTCAGCAGCGTGCTGGAGCGCTCCTCCGTCGTCTTCGCCGACAACGTCGACGCCGACGTCTTCGGCCTCGCCGAGGACGAGCTCGCCGCCGCCGTCCACCAGTTCATCGTGCGCGGCGGACGCATCCGCGGGGTGCGCAACTGGGTCGTCGACACGGAGCTCGACGTCACACTCGGCGAGCTCGTCGAGTCGGTGCTCGAGAGCGCCTACGACGGCGTGTTCACGCCGCCGCGCGAGATCCTCGTGCCCGAGCTGCCCGACGGGGCGGCGGCGCTCGAGGAGTGGCTGACACTGCGCCGCGCCGCGGGCGACGGGTCGGGCCGGCGGACGGCGCTGACCGGCAGGGTGACGCTGCGTGTGCCGCAGCGCGGCGACAAGGCGAAGCTGGCCGCCACCGCG
This sequence comes from Actinomycetes bacterium, assembly GCA_021779075.1. Lineage (GTDB taxonomy): Bacteria > Actinomycetota > Actinomycetes > Actinomycetales > Microbacteriaceae > Gryllotalpicola. The sequence continues at coordinate 7,473 of JAJYBG010000052.1, forward strand.
GCCCTCAACGCCAAGGGCGCGCTCGCCCTCTACAAGACGCGGCGCTCCGCCGACTTCACCGCGCGCTCGCAGGCCCTCGGCGACATCCAGGAAGCACTGGGCATGGCCGTGGCGCCGCTGCGCATCGAGTGCTACGACGTCTCCCACCTCTCGGGCACCAACGTCGTCGCCTCGATGGTTGTCTTCGAGGACGCGCTCCCTCGCAAGGACCGGTACCGCCGCTTCAGCATCCCCGGCACCACCGATGACACGGATTCCCTCTACCAGGTCCTCACCCGCCGACTCTCCTACCTCAAAGACCCCGAGGGCATGGCGAAGGGCCAGAAGTTCGCCTACCCGCCTCAGCTCCTCCTCGTCGACGGCGGCCAGCCGCAGGTCGCTGCGGCGCGGCGCGCGCTCGAGGAATCCGGGGTCGAGGGCATCCAGCTCGCCGGCATCGCCAAGCGCCTCGAAGAGCTCTGGCTGCCCGACTCAGACTTCCCGGTCATCCTGCCGCGCAACTCGGATGCGCTCTTCCTCATCCAACGCGTGCGCGACGAGGCGCACCGGTTCGCAGTCGCGTTCCAGCGCCAGAAGCGGCGCCGCGACATCGGCAGCGTCCTCGCCGAGGTGCCGGGCCTCGGGCCTGCCCGGGTCAAGGAACTGCTCACCCGCTTCGGATCGGTGAAGCGCCTGAAAGAGGCATCCGTCGACGAGATCGCCGCTACTCGGGGCATCGGCGCGACGACCGCGCAGACTGTGTTCGACCGGCTCCATGACGACGCCGAGAGCGGCGAGGCCGCGGACGCTCCCTCCCAGAACTCGGAGGCGGCCCGCTAATCTGGGCCTGTGGCCGACGACACCCCAGGGCGGCAGGAGCTTCTCATCATCTCCGGCATGTCCGGGGCGGGCCGTTCCACGGTCGCGAACGCGCTCGAGGACATCGACTGGTACGTCGTCGACAACCTCCCGCCGCTCATGCTCAAGCCGCTGCTCGACCTCGCCGCGCGCGCCGGCCTCGGCGCCCCGCGCGTCGCCGCGGTCGTCGACGTGCGCGGCCGCGACCTGTTCTTCGAACTGCTCGACCTGCTGCCGCAGCTCCGCGAGAATTTCGACCTCCACCTCGTCTTCCTCGACGCCGACGACGACACGCTGGTGCGCCGCTTCGAGTCGGTGCGCCGCCCGCACCCCCTGCAGGGCAATGGCACGCTCGTCGACGCCATCCAGACCGAGCGCTCGCGCCTCCACCACCTCCGCGAGCGGGCCGACATCATCATCGACACCTCCTCCTGGAATGTCCATGAACTCGCCTCGAACATCGCCGAGCGCTTCGCCGAGGCGAGCCGCCCCGGCGTGCAGGTCACGGTCGAGAGCTTCGGCTTCAAGTACGGCATTCCGGCCGACGCCGACCTCGTCGCCGACGTGCGCTTCCTGCCCAACCCCTACTGGATCCCGGAACTGCGCGCGTTCGACGGCACCGACGAGGCCGTCCACGACTACGTGTTCGCCCAGCCGGGGGCGGCCGAGTTCGTCGCTGCCTACCTGCAGGCGGTGTCCATCGTGCTCCGCGGCTACCAGACCGAGAACAAGCGCAACGCTCTGATCGCGATAGGCTGCACGGGCGGCAAGCACCGCTCCGTCGCCATCGTCGAAGAGCTTGCGAAGCGCATCGCTACGCTTCCCGGTGTGGCCGTCAACGTCAAACATCGAGATCTCGGCCGCGAGTGACCCGGCCGGATTGATTGGATTCCCGAGTGCCTCTGACTGCGGACGTCAAGACCGAGCTCCTCGGGCTCGATGCGGGCAAAACCGCCACGCGCGCAGCTGAGTTGGCGACGATCCTCCGGCTGGCCGGCGGCCTGCACATCATCTCCGGCCGCGTCGCGGTCGAGGCCGAGCTCGACGCGCCCGAGCTCGCCGAGCACGTCCGCAAGGCCCTCTACGAGGTCTACGGGGTGCGCAGCGAGCAGAGTGTCATCCAGGCCTCCGGCATGCGGCGCACCGCGCAGTACCTCGTGCGCGTCATCGACGGCGGCGAGACGCTGGCGCGTCAGACGGGATTGCTCGACGCCAGGCGCCGGCCCATCCGCGGTCTGCCCAACCGCCTCACCACCGGGTCGAAGGCGGAACTCGCCGCCGTGTGGCGCGGGGCCTTCCTCGCCACCGGCTCGCTCACCGAACCCGGCCGCTCGGCCTCGCTCGAGATCACCGCGCCCACCAACGAGGCCGCGATGGC
>JAJYBG010000053.1 GCA_021779075.1 Actinomycetes bacterium
CGGCCTGGGGACGAACGGATTCATCACCCCGGGCACCCTCGCGCAGCTCCGGAAGATCGCCGGTCCTCACCGCCTGCTCGTCTTCGTCAACCTGTTCGTCGACCGGCAGTGGGAAGAGCCCGACAACGCGCTGCTCACCTCGTTCGTCGAGCACGACAAGCACGCTGTGCTCGTCGACTGGCACGACGCCATCGCGAAGCGCACCGACCTGCTCGGGCCGGACGAGATCCATCCCGGGCCGACGGGGGGCGAGCTCTATGCGTCGATTGTGAAAGCTGCGCTGAAGGACTCGTAGACGCCCCGTTTCCGAGTCTTCCGCGGCCCCTGGGCTGCCGGCCCTGTGCTGCGGCGCGCGCTATCTGCTGTAGTTGGGAGCCTCGACGACCATCTGGATGTCGTGCGGATGGCTCTCCTTGAGGCCTGCCGCAGTGATCCGGACGAAGCGGCCCCGCTCTTTGAGTTCGGGAACCGTGCGCGCGCCGACGTAGAACATCGTCTGCCGCAGTCCACCGAGCAGCTGGTATACGACGGAGCCGACGCCGCCCTTGTAGGGCACCTTGCCCTCGATGCCCTCGGCGATGAGCTGGTCGTCGCTCGGCACGTCGGCCTGGAAGTAGCGGTCGCGCGAGTACGACGTCTTCTCGCCGCGGGTCTGCAACGCACCCAGCGAACCCATGCCGCGGTAGGCCTTGAACTGCTTGCCATTGACGTAGATGAGCTCGCCCGGGGCCTCGTCGGTGCCCGCGAGCAGCGAGCCGAGCATGACCGTGTCAGCGCCCGCGACGAGCGCTTTCCCGATGTCGCCGGAGTACTGCAGACCGCCGTCGGCGATGAGCGGGACGCCCGCCGCGCGCGCAGCGAGAGAGGCCTCGTATACCGCGGTGACCTGGGGCACGCCGACGCCGGCGACGACTCGGGTGGTGCAGATCGAGCCCGGGCCGACGCCCACCTTGACGGCGTCCGCGCCCGCGTCGATGAGCGCCTGGGCGCCGGAGCGGGTGGCGACGTTGCCGCCGATGACGTCGACGCCCGCGAAGGCGGGGTCGGACTTGATGCGCGCGATGATGTCGAGCTCGCCGCTGCTCTCGCCGTTGGCGGTGTCGACGACGATGACGTCGACACCGGCGTCGACGAGGGCCTTCGCGCGATCCCACGCGTCGCCGAAGAATCCGATCCCAGCGCCCACGCGCAGTCGGCCGGCCTCGTCCTTGGTGGCGAGCGGGTACTTCTCGCTCTTGTCGAAGTCCTTGACGGTGATGAGCCCCCGAAGCTTGCCGGACTCGTCCACCAGCGGAAGCTTCTCGATCTTGTGCTGCGAGAGCAGTGCGAGGGCATGGTCGGGGTCGATGCCGACCGGGGCCGTGACGAGCGGCGCCTTCGTCATGATGTCGCCGACGCGCACCGATTCGGCCTCGAACGGGGAGACGAAGCGCATGTCGCGGTTGGTGACGATGCCGACGAGGGTGCCGTCGTCGGACACGACGGGCAGACCGGAAATGCGGAAGTCGCGGCAGAGCTTGTCGACCTCGGCGACGGTCGCGACGGCGGTGGTCGTCACGGGGTTCGTGATCATGCCGGACTCGGAGCGCTTGACCTTGTCGATGATCGCGGCCTGGTCGTCGATCGACATGTTGCGGTGCACGATGCCGATGCCGCCGCTGCGGGCCATGGCGATCGCCATGCGTCCCTCTGTCACGGTGTCCATCGCGGCCGACAGCAGCGGCGCATGCACCGAGATGCGCTTGGTGAGGCGGGATGCGGTGTCCGCCTCGCTGGGGATGACATCGGTCGCTCCGGGCAGGAGCATCACGTCGTCGTAGGTGAGACCGAGGAGTCCGAAGGGGTCACGCTCTTCCATAGCTCATCGTAACGTGGGCGCCTTCGGATCTATTTCATGCGAACGCATCCTTCTGTCCGGATTGCGCCCCGGTTCACGGGGATCGCGCCCGGCGCCGCCTGCCCTCGCGCCGGCTACTCCCTAGCCGCGTCCACATCGGAGGCGAGCGTGCCGAGATAGAGCTCGATGACCTTGGGATCGTCGGCGAGCTCCCGCCCAGTGCCGGTGTACGAGTTGCGGCCCTGGTCGAGGACGTAGCCGCGGTCGCAGATCTGCAGGCAGCGGCGCGCGTTCTGCTCGACCATGACGACCGTCACACCGGTGCGGTTGATCTTGCGGATGCGGATGAACGCCTCGTCCTGACGAACCGGGGACAGACCGGCGGATGGTTCATCGAGCAGCAGCACGCTCGGCTCCATCATGAGCGCGCGCGCCATGGCGAGCGACTGCCGCTCGCCTCCGGAGAGCCCGCCCGCGCGCAGCCGGCGCCGCTCGCCGAGGATCGGGAAGAGGTCGTAGATGACCTCGAGCCGCTCCTTCAGCTTGTGCGGGCGCAGATAGAGGCCCATCTGCAGGTTCTCCTCGATGGTGAGGCCGGGGAAGACGTTGTCGGTCTGGGGCACGAAACCGACGCCGGCCTCGACGAGCTTGTTCGCCTTGAGATTGGTGATGTCCTGGCCGTTCAGCGTCACCGTCCCCGAGCGGACCGGCACGAGGCCGAACAGGGCTTTGAGCAGCGTCGACTTGCCGGCCCCATTCGGGCCGATGATGCCGATGAGTTCGCCGGGATAGGCCTGCAGGCTGCTCCGATCGAGGATGTTGACGCCCGGCAGGTACCCGGCCACGAGCTCCTGGGCGTCGATCACGGGCGCGCCGCCACCGGTGTAGGCGACCATCAGTTCTCCTCGCCTTCTGCCTCGCGGACCGCTTCCACGTACTCCTCGAGCTTCTCCTCTTCGACCTCGCGCTCGGTCTCTTCGACTTTCGCCAGCTCGTCGAAATCCTCCTCGAGCACGGCGTCGTCGCCGAGGTCCTGGTCGTGATGCGACCCGAGGTAGGCGTCGATGACGGCCTGGTTCTTCATGACGCTGCCCGGCCGACCCTCTGCCACGATCTTGCCCTCGGCCATGACGACCACCCAGTCGGAGATGTGCTGGACCATGTGCATGTCGTGCTCGACGAAGAGCACGGTCGTGCCCCGATCGCGAAGATCCTGGATGTGGCCGAGCAGTGACTGCGTGAGCGCCGGGTTGACCCCGGCCATCGGCTCGTCGAGCATGATCATCGCCGGGTCGCTCATGAGCGCGCGGGCCATCTCGAGGAGCTTGCGCTGGCCGCCCGAGAGCGACCCCGCGTAGTCCTCGCGCTTGTCGTGCAGCGTGAAGCGTTCGAGCAGCTCGTCCGCCTTCTCGACGAGCTGCTTCTCGCGGCCCGTCCAGCTCGGCCAGAACACCGACCTCAGCAGGCGCTCGCCGGCCTGCGCCTGCGAGCCGAGCAGCATGTTGTCGAGTACGGTCATCGCAGACAGCGCCTTGGTGAGCTGGAACGTGCGCACCATCCCCGCGCGCGCCACCTTGAACGAGCTCGCCGAGGCGATCGTCTCCCCCTGGAAGCGCCAGCGCGCCTCCTTGGCGCTCGGAGAGTCGAATCCGGTGATGATGTTGAAGAACGTCGTCTTGCCCGCGCCGTTGGGGCCGATGAGCGCCGTGATCGCCCCGCGCTGCACCTCGAGGTGCTCCACGTCGACGGCGGTGATACCGCCGAAGCGCCTGGTGATGCGGTCGACGATGAGGATCGGCTCGGGTTTTGCCGAACCGGGCAGTTCGTCGACCGTCGCGAGTTCCGCGCGCAGCGCAGTCCGGTCGTAGGGGTAGTCGGTCATGTCAGCCAATGAAGTTCAGCTCCCGCTTGTTTCCCAGGATGCCCTGCGGTCTGAAGATGACGAGCAGCATGAGTCCGACGCCGACGAGGATCCACACGAACTGCGGAATCTGCGTCACGTTCATCACGGTGTGCGGAACGTACGTCGTGACGACATCAGTGAGGATCGTGGTGAAGACGAAGTAGAGCAGTGATCCGAGGATCGGGCCGAACACCGTCGCCGCGCCGCCGAGCAGGAGACACGTGTAGATGAGGAAGGTCTGCGAGCGCCCCAGGCCGTCGGCCTGGACCGAGCCGGAGAGCACGTAGAACACTCCACCCAGCGCGCCGAAGACGGCGCCGATGATGAGGCTCTGCATCTTGACGAGGTTGACGTTCTTGCCGAGGCTGCGCACGGCATCCTCGTCCTCACGAATACCGCGCAGCACGCGGCCCCACGGGCTCTTGACGAGGAGCAGCGCAATGAGCGCGATGATGACGACGGCGCCCCAGGTGACGATGCGCAGCCACCAGCTGTCGCCGCCCGTGTAGGGAGCCGTCAGTGGGCCGAGGCTGAGCGTGCCCTCGTGCGGAAGCGGCGAGAGCGCGACGAACGGACCCTGGAACTTGAATCCCTGGATGCCGACCGGGCCGCCGGTGAGGCTCTGCAGTGCCGGGCTGTCGCCGATCATGCGGATGATCTCGGCGAACGCGATGGTCACGATGGAGAAGTAGTCGCCGCGCAACCGCAGGGTCGGAAGGCCCAGGATGAGTGCCGCGATGATCGCCACGACGATGGCCACGAGCAGGCCGAGCCAGAAGTCGCCCGAATACTCCACGGTGATGGCGAAGCCGTAGGCGCCGAGCAGCATGAAGCCCGCCTGGCCGATGTTGATGAGGCCCGTATAGCCGAAGTGCAGGTTGAGGCCGATCGCGGCCAGCACGAAGGCCGCGGTGACCGCGGAGACCAGCGAGCCGCCGGCATCGGTGAGCAGCTGTACGAGGAATTGTCCGAAGTCCATGGTGCCTCCCTTAGCCGACCCGCTGACTGCGGCCGAGGATGCCCTGCGGCCGGAAGATGAGGATCACGATGAGCACGAGAAGCGCGGTCGCGTACTTGAGATCACCCGGCAGGATGATGCCGGTCATCTGCACCACGATGCCGATGATGAGGGAGCCGACCAGAGCACCGAAGGCGGTGCCGATACCGCCCAGTGTGACGGCGGCGAACATGAGCAGCAGGATGCTGAGGCCGGTCGACCAGTTGATGCCGTTGTTCACGAGGGCGTACAGCGCGCCGGACAGCGCGGCGAGTCCCATCGACACCGTCCACACCAGGCGGATGATCCGGTTGTTGTCGATTCCGGATGCCGCGGCCAGCGCCGGGTTGTCGGCGACGGCACGCGTAGCGCGGCCGATGCGGGTGCGGGTGAGAGCGAGCCCCACGAGGACGAGCACGACGATGGAGACCCCCATCGACCAGTAGCCGGACGGCGTCAGGTAGAGCGGGCCGCCGATCTGCTGGATGTCGGCCGTCACGGGGAGCGGCAGCGCTCCGAAGAAGAACTGGTACAGGTACTGCAGGGCGAACGAGAGCCCGATGGACACCAGCATCAGCTGGCTGATTCCGATGCCCTTGCGTCTGAGGGGAGCCCAGATCGCGAGATCCTGGACATAGCCGCTGGCGGCTCCGACGACGACCGCCATGAGGGAGGCGAGGACGAAGTTCCACCCGAGCTGCAACGAGAAGATGTACGCCATGAAGCCACCGAGCGTCACCTGCTCGCCGTGGGCGAAGTTGGAGATCCCCGTCGTGCCGTAGACGAGCGAGAGCCCGATGGAGGCGAGCGCGAGCAGCAGGCCGAGCAGCAGGCCCTGGGTGAACGCCTGCCAGACGAGCTGTCCGGTCGTCGAGGGCCCGATGTCGTTCGACTGCGAGCCCGTGCCGTGGCCGGCGAGCGCGATGATGACCGGTTTCAGCGCGCCGAGCTGGACGTTCTTCGCCGTCGTCGTCGGTGAGGCGATGGTGACGCCGCTCGGCAGCGTCGCCGGGTCGATGGCGATCCGGTAGTCGCCGGCGGCGGTGCCGGCGAATTTGAAGACGCCCGTCGCGTCGGTGGTGACGGACGCGCTCGCCCCGCTGGGGTCGGTGGCGGTCACCTTGACTCCGGCGACCGCGTTGCCGTTGTCGTCGCGCAGGGTGCCCTGGATGCAGGCGGTGGTGGGATCCGGCTGGCAGCTGGCACCGGCGGTGACGCCCCCTGCGGCGAACGAGGCCGTCGCGAAGCCGAGTACGAGCGCGATGCCCACGGCCGCTGCGACGATCCCGCGTCGCAGCAGGCTGGTGCTGAGGTTTCGCAATGAATACGGGCCTTTCAGGACACGGGGCGGGGGCCGGCCATGCCAGCCGACCCCCGCCCCGTGTCGCTCAGTGGTTCGTCGCTCAGTGGTTCGTGTTACTTCGCGCTGTTGACCGAGGTCACCGGCTGCGGCGTGTTCGTGCTGTCGAACTTGTACAGCGTCACGTAGCCGCTCGACGGGTCGTGACCCGAGTTGAGCGGGCCGATGCCGGTGACACCGATGTAGTGGACCTGCTTGCCGGCCTTGATGGCCGCAAGGCCATCGGCGTAGGTCTTCACATCGGTGAGGCCCGTCGCCGGCGTCACCGTCGGAGTCACGCCGTTCTTGGTGAAGGCATCCTGCGCACCCGTGATCGGAAGGATGTACTTGACGAAGTCGGCCGGGTTGTTCGAACCCGCTTCGTCCGCCGCGAGGGCCAGGATGATCGTCGCGTCGTAGGACTCCGGAGCGTAGACGAAGCCCTTGTCGATCGTCGCGCCGTTCTCATTGGCCTTGTACCAGTTGTTGAGAAGGGTCTGGAAGTCCGACGTCGGGTTGATGCCCTGTGCCGTGCCCTGAGCACCCGCGAGGTTGCCGACCGTCTTGTCGTAGGACGACAGGTTGCCATCGATGAAGTACGCGTTCTTGAAGGCGAACCCGGCCGACGCGAGCGCCGGGAGGATCTGCGTCGTCTGCGCCTCAGCGTCGATGACGATGGCGTCCGGCTTCGTGGCGAGCGCTGCCGACACGATCGGGGCGAAGTTCGTCTCGGTCTGCGAGAACTCCTGGTTCTTTCCGGTGCCGCCGTAGGTGACCGACGCGCCGTTGGACTCGAGGACCTTCTGGATCGCGTCGCGGAGGTTCGTCGTGTAGGCCTCGCTCGCGGTCAGGATGGCGATCTTGGTGTGGCCGTCGGCGACGATCTGCGCGCCGAGGACGTTGCCCTCGACCGAGTTCGGCACCGGGTCGCGGAAGTACCACTTCGAGGCGCCGGTCAGAGCGTCCGAGGTGTTCGCCGGCGAGAACATGACGATGCCCGCCGCGTCGACCGTCGGCAGCACGTCAAGCGTCACGCCCGAGGACTCGGCACCGAGGATGGCGGAGACCTTCGAGCTGATGAGCTTCTTGATGTTCGGCTCGGCGATGGTCTGCAACGCCGTCGCGTCGCCCGAGTCGACCGAGATGACCCGGGCCGGCTTGCCGTTGACGCCGCCGGCCGCGTTGATCTCCGACAAGGCTTCGCCGGCTCCGGCGACGGCGGCCGGGCCGAGCGAGGCCAGCTGGCCGGTCAGCGGGAGGAACGTGCCGAGCACGAAGTTGGTCGACGAGTCCTCGCCGGCCGCGGGGGCCGAGGCGGCCGGAAGGGCAGCGCCGGCAGCGCCGGTCGACCCCGAGGGGGACGAGGACGACGGCGACGACGAACACGCCGCCAGGAAGAGCGCAAGGGCGACGGCACCGGCTGCGCCGGCCACCGCCTTGCCGCGCGAGGAGAGAGTACTCACGTTGGGGGGAGCCTTTCATGTGATTGATGGGCAGGAAGGCGGGGTGCATCCGCCGGTTCTTCGCAAGTTACTCACGTTATGTTTCGGTCGCATGACATCGTGTAACAGCTGGTCATGTGAGGCTAAGTTGTGACTTTCCGGCTCGCCGTCGCGGCATCCGTCGTGATGAAGACGAGCGCGACCCACACCAGCGCGAAGCCGGTCCAGCGAGCCGCCGACATCGGCTCGTGGAGGAGGAGCACGCCGACGAGCAGCTGCATGATCGGCGTCAGATACTGGATGAGACCGGTCCACACCAGCGGGATGCGGCGCGCCGACGCGGCGAAGAGCAAGAGCGGGACGGCCGTCACCGGGCCGGCGAGCATGAGCAGCACCGCGTGCCAAACCCCCGCCGTGCCGAAGGTCACGCCGCCGCCGAACGCCGCGATGAGGCCCAGCACCCCGGCGGCCACCGGGGCGAGCCACACCGTCTCGACGAGCAGGCCCGAAACGGCGTCGACGCTGGCGCCGACCTTGCTCTTGAGCAATCCGTAAAACCCGAACGAGAAGGCGAGCGACAGCGCGATCCAGGGGAACTGCCCGTAGGCGACGACGAGCACGGCCACGGCGACGAGGCCGATCGAGACGGCGAGCCACTGCAGGCGGCGCAGGCGCTCGCCGAGGAAGACGACTCCGAGGACGATCGTGACGAGCGGGTTGATGAAGTAACCCATCGCCGCCTCGGTGACCTTGCCCGTTGTCGAGGCGTAGACGTACACCTGCCAGTTGACGAAGACGATGGCGGCCGCGGCGGCGAGCAGGCCGAAGAGCCTGGGCGTGCGCCAGACGGCGAAGAAGCTGCCCCAGGTGCGGGTGACGGTGAGCAGCCCCGCGCAGAGCACGATCGACCAAAGAACCCGCCAGGCGACGATCTCGAACGCGCCCGCGGGGGCGAGCAGCTGCAAGTAGATCGGCAGCAGACCCCAGAGGAAGTACGCGCCGAGGCCGTACGCGATTCCCGGACGACGTTGAGAGGTCAGGTCGGAGGGCATCCCCAAAACGCTTCAGGCCCGGGCGCATGGCCCGGGCCTGAAGCGTTTCGCAGCGTGATGCGGCTAGTGGACGACGATGGCGAGCACGTCGCGGGCTGAGAGGACCAGCAGGTCGTCACCGCCGTACTTGACCTCGGTGCCGCCGTAGCGCGAGTAGATGACCTTGTCGCCGACGGCGACGTCGAGCGGAACGCGGTTGCCGTTGTCGTCGATGCGGCCGGGGCCGACGGCGACGACCTCGCCCTCCTGCGGCTTCTCTTTGGCGGTGTCGGGGATAACGAGACCCGACGCGGTGGTCGTCTCTGCCTCGACCTGCTTCACAACGATGCGATCTTCGAGCGGCTTGATGGAGACCGACACGGTGACCTCTTTCTTGTACGGTGTACTTCAAGACACGGGTTAGCACACTCGCATGGAGAGTGCTAAAGCGAGTGTAGGCCGAGGACTGGCACTCCCGCAACGCGAGTGCCAAACGTTGACGTCATCAGGTGAGGCGGTCGGATGGATCGCGATGAGCTCGTCGAGCTGCTGAGCCCGACCGGCCTCGACCTGCTCGACGAGCTGCCACCCTACTCGTCGCAAGCCGATGTCGTGAAGCTCGTCTCCGCGCTGCGCACCGCCGGACATCCGCCAGGCCTCGTGGCAGCTGTTCTCACCCAGGCGAAGCTGCGCGCCAAGGCGGGTGGGTCGCACGGAAAGTTCGGCGAGTTCGCCGCGCGGATGCTCTTCACCGACGCCGGCCTCGAGCAGGCCACCAGGCTCGCGGTCGCCGGCCGCCACGCCGCGCGCTTCCGCTCAGCCGGCCTGTCACGCGTGGCGGATCTCGGCTGCGGCATCGGAGGCGACGCGCTCGCGATGGCGGCGCTCGGACTCTCCGTCATCGCGGTGGAGCGCGACGAGGTCACCGCCGCCATCGCGGCGTACAACCTCGCTCCCTTCGAGAACGCTGTCGTCGAGCACGGCGACACCGCAGACTTCGACCTCGCGCGGGTCGACGGCGTGTTCTTCGACCCGGCCCGGCGCACCGCCGGGCACACCGACACCCGACGGTTGACCGATCCATCCGATTACTCCCCCGCGCTCGGCTCGGTGTTCGCCACCGCCACGCGCGTCCC
>JAJYBG010000054.1 GCA_021779075.1 Actinomycetes bacterium
CCGATCTGAGCCTTCAGACGGAGACCGTCGCGTCGATGGCGAAGGCCGGCTTCGCGGTGACCGCGGATCAGATCTTCGACACCTCGCTGCTGACGCAGATCTACACGGAGAACCCCGGCCTGATGAACTACGGCGGCTAGTCTCCACGCCGATGACGAACTCCGTTTCGACCGATGCCGGTGCCGAGCAGCAGCTCGGCACCGGCATCCGGATCACGGGTCTCAGCAAGCAGTTCAGGGTGCGAGGGGGCAAGACCCTTCAGGCGCTGCAGGATACCGATCTCCACACCGACCAGGGGTCCTTCCTCGCGCTGCTCGGGCCATCCGGCTGCGGCAAGTCGACGATTCTCCGCATCCTCGCCGACCTCGAGAGCCCGACCTCGGGAGAGGTGCTGATCGACGGCCGCACCCCGGCCGAGCAGCGCAGGGCCAGCGAGCTCGGCATCGCCTTCCAGGACCATGCTCTGCTGCCCTGGCGCAGCGTGTGGTCCAACGTGAAGCTGCCGTTCGAGGTCGCGGGCCGGTCGGTCGACGCCGGCTATGTTCACGAGCTCATCGACCTGGTCGGCCTGCACGGGTTCGAGAAGGCCAAGCCGGCGCAGCTCTCCGGCGGCATGCGCCAGCGGGTCTCCATCGCGCGCGCGCTCGTGCTCAAGCCGTCCGTCCTGCTGCTCGACGAGCCGTTCGGGGCTCTCGACGACATGACGAGGCAGAACCTCAACCTCGAGCTGCTGCGCATCTGGACCGAGAAGCCGGCCACGACGCTGCTCGTCACGCACGGCATCCAGGAGGCCATCTTCCTCGCCGACCGGGTCGCCGTCATGTCGCCTCGGCCCGGCCGCGTCACCGAGATCATCGAGGTGACCCTGCCGAGGCCGCGCACCCCCGACATGATGCGCACCCCCGAATTCCACGCCCTCGTCGACTACGCCTCCGGCCTGCTCTTCGGCAGGGACGGCAGGGCCGAGGCCGAGGCGTGAGCCGATGAGTCGCGGACGCGCCTTTCCCCGCTGGGCGGCGACGATCGCGGGAATCGCCGTGATCCTGCTCATCTGGTGGCTGGCGTCGTTCATCCACTACGACCAGGCGAACGGCACCGCGTTCCACCCCGTGCCGGCGCCGTGGGACGTCGTCGACTGGCTCGTGATACAGGGCGCGCTGCCAGGGTACTGGCCGTCGCTTCAGCCGACGCTCATCGAGGCGGGCCTCGGGTTCCTCTGGGGAAACGGGATCGCCCTCCTGCTCTGTGCGCTCGTGCTGCTGGTGCCGTGGCTCGAGACCGTCATCACCCAGATCGCCGTCGTGAGCTACTGCCTGCCGATCGTCGCGGTCGGCAGCCTCGCGATCATCCTCATCGGGGGTGCGAAGAACCCCGGCGACCCGTCGCAGACGGGCATCCTCCTCGCTGCCCTCGTCCTCTTCTTCACCACCGTCTCCGGGACGCTGCTCGGCTTCAAGTCGGCGGATGCCGCCTCGGTCGACGTGGTCCGGGTCTTCGGCGGCGGGCGCTGGTCGCAGCTCGTCAAGGTGCGGCTCGTAGCCGCGCTCCCGGCGATCCTCAGCGCGCTGCAGGTCGCCGTGCCGACCTCGTTCCTCGGCGCTGTGCTCGGCGAGTACATGGGGCACATCGACCGCAGCGTCGGAACCCTCCTCATCTTCTACCAGAGCCAGAACGACTCCATCGGCATGTGGTCGCTGTTCCTGCTCTGCGCGCTCGTGTCGGTCGTCGGCTACGGCATCGTGGGTCTCATCGCGCGTCTCATCACGCCCTGGGTGCGCGGCAGGGCAGCCGGGTGAGGGGCCGTCGTCTGCACCCCGTGCTCCGGGCCGTCATCAACCTCGTCGTTACGGTCGCGATCGTGCTGCTCATCTGGCAGGTCATCGTGTGGCTCGCTCCGCACCAGATCGCGAAGGGGCCGGCCGACGTGTGGCAGCACCTCTTCGTGTCGAACCCCAACGCCGTGGTGTTCTCGCAGACGGCGGCCGGCATCCGCGCGAATCTGGCGCGATGGCTCGGCCAGACCCTCGCCGACGCCGGCCTCGGGTTCGGGGTGGGGATGGCGATCGCGATCATCCTCGCCGTGGTGTTCTCGCTCTCGCGGAGCGTCGAGGCCGGGGTCATGCCGTTCGCGCTGTTCCTCAGAACCGTCCCGCTCGTCGCGCTCGTCCCCGTCATCGACCTCATCGTCGGAATCGGCACGCCGGCCTCGGTCGCGACGATCGCGTCGATCGTGGTGCTGTTCCCGGCGCTGGCGTCGGTGATGTTCGGCCTCGCGCAGGCATCCCCGCAGACGCTCGACGTCGTGAGCGTCTTCGGCGGCAACCGGTTCACGCAGCTCGTCCTCGTGACGGCGCCCGGCGCGGTGCCCTCCATCTTCGCGGCGGCTCGGGTGTCGGTGCCCGGCGCCATCACCGGCGCGCTGCTCGCGGAGTGGCTGTCGACGGGTCAGGGGCTGGGAGGGGAACTCTCGATCTTCCTCGCCAGCTCCAAGTTCGTCGACCTGTGGACGGCGGTGGCCGGGATCACGCTGTTGACCCTCGTCATCTACAACATCGTCGCGATCGTCGAGCGCATCGTGCTGCAGGCGATGCACATGCAGCAGGCGACGGATGCCTGAGCGAGACCTTCGCGACCTCCCCAAGGCGCACCTCCACCTTCGAAGCGGCCATGCGCGCGGCGACACTCGACGAGCTCGCCGTCGCGATGGGCGTCGAGTGGGCGGGGGTGCCGCCGTTCACCGATTTCTCCGTGTTCTCGACGACCTACCGCGCCCTGCTCGCGGTGCTCTCGATTCCCGCGGGCTATGAGCGTCTCATCGACGAGGCCGTCGGTGATCTGGCTCGCGACGGGGGCGTCTACGCCGAGTTCGGCGTCGCCCCGAACTTCTCTGTCGACACCTCTGGCAGCGCGGCATCGCTCTCGACGGGCTCACGCGCCTCAGGGGTGCTTGGCGAGGAACCAGCGAACGGCGGGCAGCGCCTCGGGGTGCCGGGGCGTGCGCCCGTGCGTCGCGCCGTCGAGGAGTCGCACCGGGGTGTCGGGCAGCGTCGACTGCACCTTTGCCGCGGCGCGCACGCGGTAGTAGTCCTCGGTTCCGGCGATCATGAACAGCGGCGTCGTGAGCTGCGAGAGCACGGCGTCGGGCACGCCCTTGTCGAGCTCGACCTTGCGCATGTACGCGGCGAGGGCGACGGCGTCGTTGGCGAGCAGGGCGACGCGGGTGGACTGGTCGAGCTCGAAGCCGAGCCGCTCGACCCAGCCCTCGATGAATCCGGGCATCCCCTGGGTCTCGAGCACCCCGATGCAGCCGGGGAAGAACGTCCGGTCGAAGACGCCTTTGCCCGTGCGCGGTGATCCGCCGAGCGTGATGAGCGAGGTGATGCGGGTGGGGTGCTGCGCGGCGAGGGTGAAGCCGACGCGGGCGCCGAGCGAATAGCCGATGAAGTGGGCGTGCTCGGCCTGCGCGGCGTCGAGCACGGCGAGCACGTCGGCGAGGAAGTACGGCAGGTCGTAGGCGTCCTCGTCGTGCGGCTTGTCGCTGTGGCCGTGCCCGCGCAGGTCGAGGGTGATGACCTTGTACTCGTCCTGGAGGTCGCGTACCCAGCCGAAACCTCGCCAGATCGCCTGCGACAGCGCGGTGCCGTGGACGAGGACGATCGCCTGGGGATTCGCCTCGTCGCCGAACACCCGGTAGGAGATCCGGGCCCCGTCGAGGGGGTTGAGCGCAGTGTCCACGGCCAAAACCCTATTCCTGGGCGTGTTTCCGGAGTTCGCTCAACGCGCCGGGTGTCGCCCGCACCATAACGTGGGGTGCGTGAGCGGCACAGCAGGCGACGCGATGCTCGTGCTCGTCAGGCACGGGCAGACGGAGTGGGCGAAGAACGGCTGGCACACCGGCTCGAGCGACATCCCGCTCACCGCGGTCGGGGAGGATGAGGCCCGCGCCGTCGGCGACGTCCTGAGCGGCCACCGCTTCGGCCTCGCGCTCACGAGCCCGCTGCAGCGCGCTCGACGGACCGCTGCTCTTGCCGGATTCCCTCATGCGGGCGTCGACCCCAACCTCGCCGAGTGGGACTACGGCGCCTACGAGGGCCTCACCAGCGAGCAGATCGCAGCGGAGCATGGCGGCCTCTGGAATCTCTGGCGCGACGGCGTTCCCGCCGGTCGCACTCCGGGCGAGAACGCCATCGCGGTGCGCCGCCGCGCCGATGCGGTGCTCGTGCGCGCCGTCGAGGTGATGAGGCGCGGCGAGGACGCGCTGCTCTTCGCCCACGGTCACCTGCTGCGCGCGATCGGCGCCGCGTGGCTCGAGCTCGAGCCCGAGGACGGCGCCGCATTCTCGCTCGCCACGGGCACGGTCTCGGTGCTCGGCTTCGAGCACGGGCGTGCGGTCGTCAAGCGCTGGAACTGCACGCCGGGAATCCTCGCTCTGCCGGAGTCCTAGTCCTCGGAGTGCGTCACCATGGTGAGTGCGGTGCGCTTCTCGGCGAGCCAGTCGGCGAAGGCGAAGCCGACGCCGGAGAGCAGGAACGTCACGTGGAGGGCGATACGCCAGACGAGTTCACTCGCATCGAGCGCCTTCGCGGTTCCGATGTCGGTGAAATCGCGAAGCAAGCCGATGGCCGAGATCGCAACGATGGAACCGATGATCTTCATCTTCAGGCCGGAGAAGTCGATGTGGTTCATCCAGCGCGGACGATCTTCGACGTCGCGGGCGGCCGCAATGCGGGAGACGAAGTTCTCATAGCCGGCGAGGATGACGATGAGCACGAGGTTGGAGAGCAGGACGAGGTCGAGCAGGCCGAGGATCCCGAGCATGAGGTCGTTGCCATCCTCTTCGGTGAGGTGCACGAGGAGCGCCCAGAGCTCCTGAACGAATTTCACGACGATGGCGGCGAGCACGACGACGAGTCCGAGGTAGAGCGGTGCGAGCAGCCAGCGGCTGCCGAACAGCGTGAACTCGACGGCGTGCTCGAGTCGGCGGGGGTGTTCGACGCGCTTCGGGGCAGGATCCGCCACGGTGTGTTCCTCCTCGAGATGGGTTGAGGCTAGTCGAGCGCGGCTAGACCTCGAGCGACTCGCCGGGGGCCAGGGGCGCGTACACGCCGCCGCCCTGCTCGGTCGCCCAACCGAGACGGCCGTTCGCCATGGCCTGACCTGCCGCCGAATTGATCGTCTCGTGCGTGGCGAAGGCGTGTCGAGGCGCGACCGCGAGGATGAAGTCCATCGCGTCGCCGATTTTGAGCCAGGGCGCGCTCGCCGGGGCGGCGAGGACCTCGACCGGTGCATCCGGAACCGCCCACGAGTCGCCGGGGTAGTACAGCGTCTCGTTCACGAGCACGCCGACGTTGTCGACGATCGGGATGCTCGCGTGGATCTCGTTGTGCTTTCCGCCGAAGAACCGCAGCCGGAACGGTCCGGCGACGATCGTGTCGCCCGGGCGCACGACCGTGACATCGAATCCGGTCGCGGCGGCGGCGAACCCCTCCGGGCCGAAGACGCGGGCGTCGGGATTGCCGGAGAGGATGGCGGCGAGCTGCTCGGGCGTCCAGTGGTCGGCGTGCTCGTGGGTGACGACGATGGCGGCGACCCCGTGGAGGCCGCCGAGTGGCCGGGTGTAGGCGCCCGGATCGATGACGAGGGTGCTGCCGGATTCCTCGACGACGAGAGCGGCGTGCTCGAGCTTGGTGACGCGCATGCGCCCAGGCTAATCGCGACCGGCGTGAAACGCAGCTACGCGGCGCTGAGGGGCAGAGGCGCTGAGCGGCAGAGGCGCTGGGGGGAAGGAGCAGGGCACCGCGGGCCGCGATGATTTGGCCGGTGCTCGCGGGCTGTGAGAGGATATCCCGGCTGCGGCCCCATCGTTTAGCGGCCTAGGACGTCGCCCTCTCACGGCGGTAACGCGGGTTCAAATCCCGCTGGGGTCACGCGAGGGTTTCGGAGGAGCTTCAGCCCACATCGTGGGCGCTCCTCCGAAACCCAACACCACATCTTGTGTTTGCCTTCTTCTGGCCTGATGAGCCGCGGATTTCACACGGTTCGCCGTACTTGCGCGTAATCACGGGGGAGAACAGGGCTTCATTCTCTTTGGTGACTCTAGATAGGGGTAATCAAAGGGGCAATCGTGGGGCACTTTTGGAGTGCTTGCGGGCGTGCTTCGCGCGGCCGTCATGTGTCCACTTGGGTGGACACATGACGGCCGCCTGCCCGGCTTTGTCGCCGGGGACGTCACCAAATACGGCTCCGCGCCCCATCAGTCAGCCACTTGCGGAAGGCTCGTGTCGAGGCTGCGCAGCAGGTAATCCAATTGCCCTGTCGTGAAGGCGCCGGGGTGTCGGATGATGACCGTGCCGCGCGGGTCGAGGACGACCGTGTAGGGAAGCCCGGAGATAGCGAACCTTCCGGCAGTCGCGCCATCGCCGTCTGAGAGTAACGGGTAGGTGATGCCGAATCTCCGGGCGAAAGTCCGGCCGGCCGTCGTCTTGTCGGCGACGTCGACTCCGACGAAGGCGACCTTGCCGCCGAGCGCCCTATGTTCGGACTCGAGCGACGGCATCTCGGTGATGCAGGCGGTGCACGTACTCGCCCAGAAGTTGATCACGGTGTACTCGCCCGCGTCCGAGGCGGTGGAGAGCTCCGAGGCCGAATTGCCGAGCTCCGGAAGTTCGATCGGGGCAGGAATGGCGTTCACCTCAGTGCTTCCGGTGCCAGGCACGGCCAGGTCCTGCCCGGCGACCTGGGTGCGCTGGGCGGCGGGCAGCAGGTCGTCGGCCACCTGTGCGATGGCGTGGCCGAAGGGGGCGGTGTCGGCCGACCCGGTGCCGAACTCTCCGAGCCTGACCTCCTGGCCCTGAGGGTCGATGAAGAAGATCTCGGTGCCGTGCTCGATCGTCTTGTTCTCCGGGTCGAGTTTGATGGGCACACCGTAGTCGTCGGCCAGCGCGGAGAGCGTCGACGGGCTGGCGGTGCCGTAGTACCAGTTGCTGACCCCGCCGAGCCCGTGCTGGTCGGTCCACTGCTTCACTGTGGCCGGGTCCGGGTAGTAGGGGTTGGCGTTGATGGAGACGAAGGCGATCGTGCTCTGCGCCTTGCCGAGATCGTGGTCTGCTGCGAGCACGTCCTCGGCCAGCAACGTGCAGAGGTCGGTGCACTGGTCGTCATTGAAGGTGAGGACGACCGACTTGCCACGGAACTGGGTCAGCGTCATCGGGCGGCCGTGTTGGTCCGTGAGAGAGAATTCAGGAGCTGCGAGATCGAGCTGTTCGCTGGTGTCGAGCTGCAGCAGCGCGGCCGTCGGCCCGTTGATGCCGACGGAGTTCGTGCCGGCGGGGTTCGTACCGGCGGAGTTCGTGCCGGACGCGCTGCCGATGACGACAGCGGCGATGGCGAGTGCGACGACAACCGCGCCCGCGAGCCAGACGATCCAAGCCTTGCCACGCCTCTTGCGGGGACCCGGGCCGGGCACGACAGCTCTATCGCCGACCCCGTGAGGGCCGAAGAGGTCAGGCATCTGTTTTCTCCGATTTTCTGCTGATACGGGCCGAGACGATCGCCAGAGCCGCGAGCCCGGCGACGACGAGCCCGGCGAGCGCGAGTCCGACCGGGAGTGCCGCAGTGCTGATCCAGCTCGAAACAGCGTTCTGCACCGCTTGAACAGCGTCCACCACCCCGGAGCGTGCAGTGGGGGTCAGGATCTCGTGCCTCCAGTAATAGAGGAGGTAGGCGCCGGCGAGGGCCAGCACGACTCCCGCGACCCGAGGCAGCACCGCGGTAAGCGGGCGCAGCCGACGAACCGCGGCCGCGCCGGTGAAGGATGCCACGACACTGGCGGCGGTGACAAAGACGCCCATACCGAGGGCGTAGGCGACGAACGCCAACAAGCCTCCGAAGAACGAGGCCCGGCTGAAGACGCCGATGACGCCGGCCAGGAACAGCGGCAGCGAGCAGCTGAGGGAGCCGAGGGCATAGCTGACGCCGAAGCCGGTCATCGCCAGAGCGCCCCGACCGGCTCGGAATCCGAGCGACGGCACGTGCAGGGCGACCGTGCGTCCGATCGCGGTGATGACACCGACGACGACGAACCCGGCGCCGATGACCATCATGAGCCACGGCACCCAGTTCAGAATCGCGGAGACCGCGGACGCTGCGGCCATGCCCAAGACGGTGAAGACGACGAGAAAGCCTGCGGCCATGCAGCCGCCGGCACGAAGCCCCCTGAGGAGGCGCTCGTGCCAGCCGACGTTCTCCCCCGTCGCGAACAGGGACAGGTACGCCGGCAGCAGCGGAAAGCCGCAGGGGTTCAGCACCCCGACGAGTCCCAGGGCGAAGGCGTAGCCGACGACCGTGGAACTCAAGATCGGCCGCTTCCAGAGGGCCTGCCGTCATGAGCGGCCAAGGCAGCCAAACGGGCGTTGTACTCGTTCAACTCGGCATCGCCGTCGCGAACGGCCTTGCGGTCGGTGTTGCGAGTGTTACGGGTGTCGGCCTTCTGCCACTGACCGAACAGCACCCCTAGGACGATGAGCGTGGGGAACTCGGTGAAGCCCCACGCGATGCCGCCACCGACCTGCTGATCCGACAGCGGCGAGATCCCCCAGCCAGGGATCGGCGCGGCGTAGTAGTGCACGATGAGAGCCGCCGACATCATGACCACGACGCCGAAGAACGCGTGGAACGGAACCGTCACCGCCAGTTCGATCACGCGCAGCACCGGCTTGCTGAGCTGCCGCAGGCCCCGACCTGAGTTGCGCGGGCTCGGATCGACGCCGATCACGCCCCAGAAGTAGAGGGCCCCGATGGCGAGGAAGTGCAACAGCATGAGGTTGTGGCCCCACATCGTGCTCATCAGGTAGTCGAACAGCGGGGTGAAATACAGCCCGTAGAGGCTGAGGAGAAAGAGCCCGAGGGTGACGACGGGATGCGTGACGAACTGCGCCACGCGGCTATGCAGCACCACGAGCACCACGGCACGCACGTTGCGGCGACGACCATGGGCGGCGGGCAGAGCACGCAGCAGCAAGGTGACCGGCGCACCGAGGACGAGCAGGATCGGGGTGAGCATGTTGACGACCATGTGCTGGAGCATGTGGATGCTGAACAGCTCCATGCCATAACCGTCGAAGCCTGTGGCGGTCATGAGCAGCAGCGTGGCGATGCCTGCCATCCACCACACGGTGCGGGTGAGCGGCCAGCGATCGCCTCGCCGGTGCATCACGGCGACGGCGAACAGGTAAGCCGCGACCAGCAGCACGGCGAGAGCCGGCAGGATCGGCACCGGCTGCAGGTGAAATGCGAACAGGCGCGCCACGGTCGGCGGCGCGCTCGGCATCCACATCAGGCCGTGCATGGTCTGCATCGGCGTCCCCGAACCCGGCGGCATCGGAACGCCCGACGCTGGAAGGACACCGATGAGCAGCTCAGAGGCCAAGAGTGAGCAAGTCTTCGACCGTCGGCTCGCCCGCTGCGGCGTTGAACAGCGTGAACGCCCTTGCCACGGCTGCCCTGTCCTCGTCCGAGAGCAGGCGCAACACCTCGCGGATCTCTCGTCGACGCCGCTGTGTCACGGCTTCGACCAGGCGGCGGCCATCATCGGTGAGCTCGATGAGCACCTCGCGC
>JAJYBG010000004.1 GCA_021779075.1 Actinomycetes bacterium
ACCCGCGCACTGCGGCGAGCATCCCCACCGACGTCCAGACCGTCACCGTCATCGCCGCCAGCGGGGCGCGGGCCGAATCACTCACCAAGTCCGGATTCCTGCGCCCGCTCGCCGACTATCTCGCCTGGCTGCCGACGCAGGGCGCCGCCGGGCTCGCCATCACGGCGGAGGGCGCGATGCACGCCTCACCGAACTGGAGCACCTACCGGTGACCGATCCGCATCTCTGGTGGTACGTATCCCGATCCGCCGCCATCGTGGCCTGGACGCTGCTGACGCTGACGACCCTGTGGGGCATCCTGCTGTCCACCCGCGTCCTTCGGGTCGCCGACAACCCCGCGTGGCTGCGGACCCTGCACGCCCACCTCAGCGGGATCGCCCTCCTCATGACCTTCATCCATGTGGGCTCGCTGCTGCTGGACCCGTACCTGCGCTCCCAGGGCTTCGGGATCGCCGCCGCACTGGTGCCGCTCTCATCGCACTATGCGCCGCTGCCGCTCTCCCTGGGCATCGTGGCGCTCTACCTCATGGCCGCCGTCGGGCTCTCCTCGCTCGCCATGCGCCTCCTCCCCCGCCGCCTATGGAAGGGCCTCCACTTCGCGAGCTACGCCATCGTCGTGCTCGTCGCCTTCCACGCCGCAACGGCCGGAACCGATACCGGCACCGGGTGGTACATCTCGCTGTCCACCGCCGTCATCGTGGCGACGGCGATGGCGGTCATCGTGAGGCAGTTCGTGGGCTCGGCCGCAGCCCAGCGGCGCCGGAGCGCGGCGAAGACGCGCCAGAGCGCGGTACGCGAGCGAATACCCGTCCGGGTGGCCGCGCTGCGCCAGCGGGCGGAGGACGTGCGCGGCGTCCGCCTCGTGCCACTGACCGACGATCCGCTGCCGCCGTGGACGCCCGGAGCGCACATCACCGTCCACCTCCCGAACGGCCTGGAACGGCGCTACTCGCTCTGCGGCGACCCGGCGGAGCGACACTCCTACGACATCGCCGTCGCCCGCTCGCCCGACTCCGCAGGCGGAAGCCGGTTCATCCACGACTGGCTCGTCGCCGGCCAGATGCTGGAAATCGATCCGCCGCGCAACAACTTCCCCCTTGACGCAGCCCCGGACTACCTGTTCGTCGCCGGCGGCATCGGCATCACGCCGATCATGGCGATGATCGCCTCACTTCCCGCGTCGCGGAACTGGGAGCTGCTCTACATCGGCCGGACCCGCTCGAGGATGGCCTTCGCAGAGTCGCTCGCGGCGCGCTACCCGGGCAGAGTCACGATCTACGCGCGGGACGAGCACACCGAGCGGCTCCCTGTGGCGGACCTCGCGGCGCACAGCACCGCCCAGGTCTACGCCTGCGGCCCGGCCGGTCTTCTCGACGCGCTCGCCGCGGTCGTGCCGGCTGGACGACTCCATCTCGAGCGGTTCGTGCCCGTCGACCGGCGGGCCGGCCTGCGCCCGAGCCCGGTGCAGGTCGAGCTCGCGGGCGTCGGCTCGTTCCGCGTTCCGGCCAACCGCAGCATCCTCGACGTGCTGGAGGCCGCCGGGGCGCCCATCGCGGGCTCCTGCCGCGAAGGCGTATGCGGCGCCTGCGAGCTGCGGGTGCTCGACGGAACGCCGCTCCACCTCGACTCGGTGCTCGGCGACGCCGAGAAGGATGCCGCGCGGGTCATGTACCCGTGCGTCTCGCGCTCCGTCACTGATCGCCTGGTCGTCGATCTCGTCGACTGAGGTCGGGACGGATCCACGTCGACGGCGACGGCGGACGCATCGCGGCCAGGAGTGCGTCGAGCTCGACCGAGACGACCCGGATGCGCGCGTCGTCGACACCGTGGGGAATCCACAGCACGCCGTCGTGGACGATTCCGCCGCAACTGTAGACGACGTTCGGAACGTAGCCGCCGCCGTCCAGGCCGGACGGCTCGACGAGCGGGCCGGGAAGCACGCCGATGACGTGGGACGGGTCGGCCAACTCCAGCAGGATCGCGCCGATGCTGTAGACGCGCATCGGCGCGACGCCGTGCGTGAGGACGAGCCATCCGGCCGCCGTCTCGATCGGCGGCCCGCAGTTGCCGCTCTGAACGACCTCCCAGAGTGCGTCGGGGCCGTGCAGCGGCTCCTCGGTGCTCCAGTCGAGCCCGTCCGGCGAGCGGGCGAGGCCGAGGGATTCCCCGTCCGTGCGGCCGAGCGCGAGATGCATCCCGCCGACGAGGCGCGGGAACAGCGCCATGCCCTTCGTCCACGCCGGAGGACCGGTCAGGCTGCGGACGGCGAACTCGCGGAAGTCGGTCGTCGTCAGGAGCTTCGAGGCGATCGAGCCGCCGTCGTAGGCCGTGAAGGTGCCCCGGTACTCGCGCCCGCCGTCGTGCTCGAAGGCGACGAGGCGGACGTCCTCGATTCCGTGGCTCTCCTCGTCGGTGACGGGGAACAGCACCCGCGTGCTGAGGCCACTGGTCGGGTCGAAGACCGCCCGGTAGGACGAGTCGGCGTCGGCGCTGACGACGGCGCGGCTGAGCGGGGCCTGGCGGGGAAGGAACTCCCAGCGGCGACCCGGGCCGATCACCGCCTCGCAGAACTGGACCGAGGAGAGGTGCGGCTCGCCGATCGAGCGCAGCGACAGCATCACCCGGAGCTGGCCGGGGGCGAGCCCGCTCTGATCCGGGTGGGCGACGGCGCTCGGATTGCACAGCGCCGTGCCCTCCACCGAGTACTCGGCGGTGAAGGCCGCGCCCACGACGATCGCCATGTCGTCGTCGAGGTCCGGCGCGCCGGGCGCGCGCACCGCGGCGGCGTTCGCGCGCAGCGTCGCGACGAGGCCGTCGTGGCGGGCGCCGAAGCGGTCGAGGATGGACCACGCCTCGGCCGCGATCGCATCCGGCGACGTCGCCAGCACGCGCGCGAGCACGCCCTCGGTGCGCGGTTCGCCGCCAGGGGTGCTCTCGCCCGGCAGGAAGAGGCGGGCGATGGCCCGTCCAGGGTCCGGGGCGAGCTCGACTCCGGCGTCCGTGGCGAGGATGCTCATGCGAGCCGTCGGGCCGCCAGGCGGGCGTCCTGGTTCGCGCTGATCGCGGCCAGCGTGGACTCCGCGCCGCAGTTCTCGTTGCGCCCGCCGGGCTCGAGACCGTCGTATCCGGCCCCGGTGGCGAGATCGACCATCACCGTGCCGGCATCGTTGTCGCCGGTGAACCAGGCCCAGGCCCTCAGCGTCTCGCGCGCCCAGTGGGCCTCGCCCGTGACGGCGAGCGCTGCGACGCAGGCATCGGCGAGCGCCGCCGCCTCGATCGGCTGCTGGTCCCAGAGCGGCCCGGGCTCGCCGGCGCCGCGTCCGTCCGTGCCCGCCAGAGACAGATGCCCGGACGGGCTCGTCTCGATGGCGAGCAGGGCGGTGAGGAGGGCGATCCCGTCCGCGACGGTCCCGTCCTCGCCGAGCGCATCGCCGCCGACGATGAGCGCGCGGCACAGCGCCGCGTTCGCGTAGCGCAGCCTCGGCTCGGGCCATCCCCAGTCGGCGAGCGGGTGGCGGGGAATGCGGGCGAGGCAGTCGACGAGCAGGAGCCTGGCCGCGGCCAGGTGCGGCAGGGCCGCGAGCACGTCGGCGGCGCCGACGGCGGCGAACGCCGAGGCGCGGACGTCCGCCGACGAGCGCCCCGCAGCGCGGAGGAAGGCGCGCAGCGCGCGAGCCCGGTCGCCCGCGCTGGGCGCGTACCTCACCATCGCGCCGAGGCCGGCGACGGCGCGCCCCCACCAGTCGTCGGTCGAGGGCTGATCGGTCCAGTCGCCGGCCGGCGACATCCGGTTGTGGACGGCGCCGTTCGCCGTGACGGCCCGCTCGAGGAACGCGAGGTACACGCCGGCGAGGCCGACGAGCTCCGCCGTGCGCTCGGGCTCGCGCACGACCGCCGTCAGCGCGCGGGCGACGTCGTCGGTGCAGTAGCCGTGCCCGATACGCGGCGCACGATGGTCGGCGTGCTCGTAGATGCCGTGGCTGCCGGTCATGGCGGCCACATGACTGTAGGGCAGCGGCGCGATGGCCGTCTCGACGACGGTCATCGGGGAACGCGGTCGACGACGGCGAGCTCCGCGGCGAGTTCGCGGTAGCGTTCTGCGACGGTCTCCCAGCTGTTCGCCCGGGCGGATTCCAGGGCGCGGGCCGCGGCGGCCAGCGCATGGCGCGGATCGCGCAGCACGGTGCGGATCGCCGCGGCGATCTGGTCCGGGCGCTGATGGTCGACGAGCATGCCGCCGCCCCCCGCGAGCACCTCGATCGCGTGCGGGAACCGGGTCGCGATGACGAGCTTGCCGGCCGCGGCGGCCTCCGCCAGGACCCCGGACGTCGCCTGCTCGCGAGAGTCATAGGGCAGCAGCACGATGTCGGCGGCCGCGACCTCGGCGGCGAGCTCCGCCGTCTCGCGATACCGTCCGTCGATCTCGACGTCGTCGGCCAGAGCGAGCTCGTCGACGAGCGCCAGCAGGGAGCGCCGGTACCGCTGGCCCTCCTCCAGCACGACCTTGGGATGGGTCTGCCCGAGCACGCGGTACAGCGGCGCCGGCGTCAGGTCGCCGAGCTCGGCGAGCGCGCGGATGCCCCACTCGATGCCCTTTCCCGGGCCGATCAGACCCCACGTCAGGATCACCGGGCGCGGAGACTCGCGCACCGCCGTCGCCGACGCCCACGGCCCGACGCCGTGCGGGATGAGGTGCAGCTTCGCCGGCGGGACCGCGTACTCGTCGGCGAGCAGCGCGAACGCCGTCGCCGTCATGGCCACGACCGCGCCGGCGAGCGCCGCGATGCCCGCGGTGACCTCCCGCTGATGAGGGGTCGGCGTCGCGAGCACGGTGTGCATCACCACGATGCTGGGCCGGCGCAGGCGGGCGAGCACGTCGAGGATCTCGTCGCCATCGGGTCCGCCGTAGATGCCGTACTCGTGCTGCACGATGACGACATCGGAGGCGTCGAGCATGTCGGCCGCGCGCGCCCGGCTGGCGTCGTCGTCGGGGCGCAGCACGCTCCCGATCCGCAGCCCGGGCCCCGGAAGGGACGGGCCCGCGGGGACGAGGTCATCGACGCGCACGATGATCGACTCGTCGTCCTCGACGGCCGCGATGGTCGAAGCGAGGGCCTCGGTGAAGGTGGCGAGCCCGCACCGCGTCGGCGGGTAGGTGCTCAGGTATCCGAACCGGGTCATCGACCGCATCCGTCCGTTACGGCCTGCGCCGAGGCACCGGGCCGATGGCGAGACGTCTGCCGGACGGCACCTCCCGTGGAATCACAGCGTGATCCGGTCGACGACGACCGAGCGGAACTGCTGCGATCCGGCCGTCGCAGGTAGTGCGAGCATACGCCCGCCGCCTGCACGCGGCCTGGGCGCCGAGCGAGCGCTTGACCCGACCGGAGCAGGCCCATCGGGCTAGATTGGGTGCGCAGGACGGTGTGCCGGGAAGTCTGGTCGGCGATGACTCGCTGACGCCACAGAAGGGTACGCCGATGGAGAACGAAACGTTCGCGCTGACCGTCCTGATCGGCGCTGCGGTGGTGGTCGCCGCCGTGTTCTCGAACCGGCTCACCCGCCTGCTGCGGATCCCGACCCCGGCGCTCTTCCTGATTCTCGCCGCCATCGCCGCGCTGTTCCTTCCCCCGTTCACCGCCGACAACCGCATCGTCGACGAACGGGTCGTGAGCATCGCCCTCGTGGTCATCCTCTTCGACGGCGGGATGCACATCGGCTGGAGCCGATTCCGGGCGGCCCTGGGACCGATCGCCTGGATAGGCATCGCCGGCACCGCGGTCACGGCCGGCGCGATCGCCGTCGCCGCGCACTTCCTGTTCGGGTTCGAATGGCAGAGTTCGCTCCTCCTCGGTGCGGCTCTCTCCCCTACCGATCCCGCTGTCGTGTTCTCCGTGCTCGCCGGCCGCGAGATCTCCGGCCGCTCGGGCACGATCCTCGAGGGCGAGTCGGGTGCCAACGATCCGGTCGGGATCGCGTTGATGCTCAGCCTGCTCAGCGTCGGCGGAGCCGGACTCGACTCGGTGGGGACCGGCGTGGCGACCTTCGTGCTCCAGTTGGCGATCGGGGCGGCAGTGGGCATCGCCGGCGGCCTCGTCCTCGCCTGGGTCATGCGCCGGGTGCGCCTGCCGGACGAGGCTCTGGCCTCCGTCTTCACCGTGGCCGCCGCGGTGCTGCTCTACGCGGTCGGCACGGCGCTGCAGGGATCGGGCTTCCTTGCGGCGTTCATCGCCGGCATCCTGGTCGGCGACGTGCGCGCACCCTACAAACGCGAATCCGAGCGATTCAGCTCGGGGCTGGCGAGTCTGGCCGAGATCACCGTGTTCGTCCTGCTCGGTCTCAGCGTCCGGCTGCGCGACGTGCTCCGGCCGGAACTGCTCCTCACCGGGCTGGCGATCGCCGGGCTGCTGATCTTCGTCATCCGCCCGGTGTTCGTCGGCCTGCTCACCCTTCCGATCCGGCTCAAACGCGGCGAACGCGCCTTCATCCTCTGGGCCGGGCTCAAGGGTGCCGTCCCGATCCTGCTCGGCATGTTCATCCTCGAATCGGGCGCGCCGGGCGCCGCCGAGCTGTACGCCATCGTCTTCATCGTCGTGCTCGCCTCGGTTCTGCTCCAAGGCGGGCTCGTGCCGCTCTTCGCGAAACTGCTCCGGGTGCCGATGCGCATCGTGGAGGCGCGGCCGTGGTCCCTCGACGTGAAGTTCGCCGACGAACCGGAAGGCCTGCGCCGTCACGTGGTGGCCGCCGGCTCGCCGGCGGACGGAAGCACGGTCGCCGAGATCTCCACCGGTGACGACGACTGGATCAGTCTCATCAGCCGCGCCGGGCGCAACATCCCGGTCCGCAACAGCACCCGCCTGCACGCCGGAGACGTCGTGCTCACCCAGGTCGACGGCGAAGAACGGCTGGCATCCCGATTCGACGCCCCGGCCTCACCGCAATAGCGTCGTCACGGTCACACGGCGGGCCGGCCGTACGCCTCGAGCAGCCGCAGCCAGATCTCGCTCATGGTGGGATAGGCGGGCACGGCATGCCACAGCCGTTCGAGCGTCACCTCCCCGACGACCGCGATCGTCGCGGCGTGGACGAGCTCAGCGACATCCTGACCGACGAAGGTCACGCCGACCACGACCTTGCGCCTCTCGTCGACCACCATCTTGGCTCGGCCCTGGTAGCCGTCGGCCTGCAGAGACGCGCCGGCAACCCATCCCAGGTCGTACTCGACTGCGCGCACCTCGAATCCGGCCGACCGCGCCTCCGCTTCCGTGAGCCCGACTCGGGCGACCTCGGGATCGGTGAAGATCACCTGCGGCACGGCGGCATGGTCGGCGGTGGCGACATGCGCGCCCCAGGGCGCATCGCGGACCGCGGTGCCGAGGTACCTGGCGGCGATCGCCTCGCCGGCAGCGCGCGCCTGGTATTTGCCCTGGTGGGTGAGCAGGGCGCGATGGTTGACGTCGCCGACCCCGTAAAGCCAGTCGGTGCCGCGCACGAGCATCGTGTCGTCGACGTCGAGCGGCGCATTCGCCGTCAGTCCGACCGCATCGAGCCCCAGGTCGGCCGTCCGGGCGGTCCTCCCGGTCGCCACCAGGACCTCGCTCGCGACCACGGCTGGACCGTCGGGCAGTTCGAGGGCCACCGGACCGTCCGGGCCCGATCGGTCGACCCGCACCGGCTGGACTCCGAGGCGGACGTCGACGCCGAGAGCGCGCAGCGCCCCGGCGACGGCTTCCCCCGCGAACGGCTCCTGGCCGGAGAGCAGACCTGACCGCGCGAGGAGCGTGACGGATGCCCCGAGCCGCGCATAGGCGGTGGCGAGCTCGACGGCCGCCACTCCCCCGCCGATGACCGCAAGGCTGGCGGGTATGGACTTCGCGCTGGTGGCCTCGCGCGTCGACCAGGGCTGGGCATCGGCGAGTCCGGGGATGTCCGGCAGCACGGGCACCGAGCCCGTCGCCACGGCGACCGCGGCGCGAGCCCGGTAGCGGGTGCCGCCGACCTCCACGGCGCGCACGCCGACGAGCCGGCCGTGACCGCGGATGAGGTCGATGCCCGCCGAGCCGAGCCAGTCGACCTGGGAGGCGTCATCCCAGTTCGCGGCGAAGGAGGTGCGCCGCTCGAGCACAGCCGCGGCATCGACCCGAGACCCCACGACCTGTGCGGCGCCTCCGACCCGCTGCGCGGCCGCGAGCGCGTGACCGCTGCGAAGCAGCGCCTTCGACGGCATGCACGCCCAGTAGGAGCATTCGCCGCCGACGAGTTCCTCCTCGACGATCGCGACCGACAGGCCGCGCTTCGCGGCGTAGTCGGCGACGTTCTCGCCGACGGGACCGGCGCCGATCACGATGAGGTCGTAGAGGTCCACAGCTCAGCCGAACAGATTCTTCTGCTTCAGCCACTCCGTGGCGATGTTCTGCGCGGATTCCTTGCCGACCGAGCTCTTGGTGTTCATCTCGATGAGGTCCGCGGTGGTGAGGTTGGCCTGCACCTTGTCGAGCGCCTGGGTGACGGCGGCGTCGGCCTTGCCGGAGTTGATGAGCGGAACGACGTTCTGCGCGAGGACCATGTGGTCCGGATCCGCCAGCGTCACGAGGTTGTTCTGGGTGATCGACGGAGTGGTCGAGTAGATGTCGGCGAGCTGGGCCTTGCCGTCGAGCAGCGCCTTGAGCGTGTTCGGGCCGCCGCCGTCGTTGATCGGCAGCAGGGTGGCGCTCACTCCGTAGACGCTCTTGAGGCCGGGGATGCCGTACGGCCGGGTCTGGAACTCCGGGTTCGCGGCGACGGTGATCGGGTCGGTGACCTTCTTGAGGTCCGCGAGGCTCGTGACGCCCCACTTTTCGCTGAAGGCCTTCGTGACGTTGTACGAGTCGGCGTCCTGCGCCGCAGCCTGGTCGAGTACCTCGTAGCCCTGCGGAACCGCCGTCTTCAGCGCCGTGTACACGTCATCGCTCGACTGGGCCGTCGCCTTCGCGTCGAAGTACTGCAGCAGGTTGCCGGTGTACTCGGGCACGAGGTCGATCGAGCCGTCCTTCAGTGCGGCGATGTAGGCGTCGCGGGCGCCGATGTTCGGGGTGACCGTGGCGGCGACGCCGCTCGCCTGCAGCGCGTCGGCGTAGACGTAGGCGAGGATCTCGCTCTCCGGGAAGGCGGCCGATCCGACGGTGATGCTCGTCACCGGCGCACCGGTCGAGGGCGGTGAGCTTGCCGGGTTGTTGTCGCCGAGCGGGTTGCTGGATGCGCATCCTGCGAGGGCGGCGGCGAGGGCGAGCACCCCCGCGGCGGCGGTCAGGCGGATGGTTCTGGCCATGGGATTTCCTTTCGGGACGGCTGGTGCGTGGTGGTGGGGGCATCGGGGATCCGGGCGGCGCGCACGCCGCGCGGAGTGGCGAGGCGCTGGGCGATGACGAACACGCCGTCAGCGGCGAGGGCGAGGGCGATGACGACGAGCGAGCCGCCGAGCATCTGGGCGTA
The DNA here is from genome assembly GCA_021779075.1 of Actinomycetes bacterium. Lineage (GTDB taxonomy): Bacteria > Actinomycetota > Actinomycetes > Actinomycetales > Microbacteriaceae > Gryllotalpicola. Next base: position 9,472 of record JAJYBG010000004.1, read on the forward strand.
GTCGCGGATCGCCAGGCCGTCGATGAGGAAGCGGCCGAGCCCGCCGAGCGGCAGGAACGCCGCGACCGTCCAAGTGGCGATGACCTGCAGGCACGCCGAGCGGATGCCGCCGAGGACGAGCGGGAGCGCGAGCGGGAACTCGACGCGCCAGAGGACCTGCCAGCCGGTGAATCCGATCGCCTTGGCGGCGTCGACCGTGTCGCGGTCGACCGCCTGCACCCCCGCGTACGCGCCGGCGATGATGGGCGGCAGCGCGAGGATGACGAGCGCGATGAGCGGGGCGAGGAGGTCGCTGCTCACCAGGAGCGCCAGGACGGTGACGAGGCCGAGCGTCGGCAGCGCCCGCAGCGCCCCGGTGAACGGCACGACGATCTCGCGACCGCGGCCGGTGTGGCCGACGGCGAGACCGGCGGGAAGCGCGATCGCGACGGCGAGCGCAAGGGTGAGCCCGGTGTAGTCGAGGTGCTCGAGGATGCGCCATCCGATGCCGCCCGGACCCGCCCAGTTGCCGGCGTCGGACAGCCAGGCGAAGGCCTGCGAATAGGGGTTCACGACGGCTCCGCCTCGACGCCGAGCAGGGTCGCCGTCGCTCGGCCGGCCCGACGACTCGGGCGCGCCCACGGCATGAGGAGGCGACCGGCGAGCACGAGCAGCAGATCGAAGACGACCGCGATGACCACCGTGCCGACGATGCCCACCCAGATCTCCGTCGGGAAGTAGCGCTGGTAGCCGTCAAGGAAGAAGAAGCCCAGCGAGTTGACGCCGATGAGCGAGCCGACGGTGACGAGGCTGACGGTGCTCGCCGAGACGACGCGCACCCCCGCGAGGATCACGGGGCCGGCGAGTGGCAGCTCGACGCCCCAGAAGCGGCGCCATCCGCCGTAGCCGACCGCCGTCGCCGACAGCGTGACCTGCCCGTCGACCGAGGCGAGCGCGTCGGCGGTGGCGCGCAGCATGAGCGCGAGGGCGTAGATCGTCAGCGCCACCTCGACGTTGAGGGGGTCGAGGATCCTGGTGCCGAGCAGGGACGGCAGCAGGACGAAGAGCGGCAGCGACGGGATGGCGTAGAGGATGCCGCCGATCGACAAGAGCACGCCCCGCGAGAGGCGGTAGCGGTTCGCCAGCTGGCCGAGCGGTATCGACAGCGCGGTGCCGGCGACGATGGGCGGAACGCTCAGCCAGACGTGCTGTAGGCCGTAGCGCGCGATCTGGTCCCAGTTCGCGACGATCCAGGTCATCGCAGGATGCTCCGCGGGCGCCCGGCGTCGATGAATCCGCTGACGAACTCGTCGGCCGGGTTGTCGAGCAGTTCGCGCGGCGCGCCGAGCTGGGCGAGGATGCCGCCGTGGCGGAAGAGCGCGACCTGGTCGCCGAGCAGAAACGCCTCGTCGATGTCGTGCGTGACGAAGACGATCGTCTTGCCGAGTTCGCGCTGGATGCGCTGCAGCTCGACCTGGAGCTCGGCGCGCACGATCGGGTCGACGGCACCGAAGGGCTCGTCCATGAGGAGGATGTTGGGGTCGGCAGCGAGCCCGCGGGCGACGCCGACGCGCTGCTGCTGCCCGCCGGAGAGCTGGGCCGGGTAGCGCTGGGCGAGATTCGGATCGAGGCCGACGACGGCCATGAGCTCGCGGGCGTGCTCGCGGGCGGTTCCCCGCTTCGCGCCGCGCAGCAGCGGGACGGTGGCGATGTTGTCGAGCACCGTGCGGTGCGGCAGCAGGCCGGAGTTCTGCATGACGTAGCCGATGGAGCGCCGTAGCGCGACCGGTTCGAGGCCGCCGATGTCGTTGCCGTCGATGAGGATCGACCCGCTGCTCGGGTCGACCATGCGGTTGATCATGCGCAGAATCGTGGTCTTGCCGCTGCCGGACGACCCGACGAAGACGGTCGTCTGCCGGGCGGGGATGACGAGGTCGAGGCCGCTCACGGCGAGCGTCCCGTCGGGAAAGCGTTTGGAGACCTGGCGGAACTCGATCACGCGCCGACCGGCCTCAGTCGAGGACTTGCGCGAACTTCCAGAACGCGACGTAGTTGGAAAAATCCTTGCCGACGCGGTCGAACGCGGTGGGCAGCGGTTCCGGGTAGCTCCATGCCGTGTCACGGTAGGCCTTGCCGCCGACATTCAGCGTGAAGTACTGGCATTCGCCCTTCCACGGGCACGTGTACGGGGTCGGGCTCTTCTCGAAGTATTCGGTCTTCACCGCTTCGGGCGGGAAGTACCAGTTGCCCTCGATGCGAATCAGCTCCTCGCTCGGTGCCTCTGCGACCACCGTGCCGTCGACTACTGCCTTCACGACGCACCTCTTTCCGTTTCCGTCATCTCAAGCTAGATGACCGCCTCGGTTATTCCTAGGTCCGTTCCAGGACCCCGCGGATGAACGCGGCCTGGCCGAGATGCTGGAGGTCGTCGCTGACGATGCTGACCAGTCGGGCGGCGAGGGTCACCGGCGGACTCCAGTTCCGGTCGACCACGCGGTCAAGGTCGGACTCGCTCAGTGTGCCCAGATAGGCGACCGTGCGGTCGCAGACGGCTTCGATGTATCCGAGGAGCAGCTCGGCGGCAATGCCTTTCACCGCGCCGACTTCGTCCGCGCTTTGCCTATATCCGGTCGCGGAGGAGTCGAATGGCAGCCCGAAGCGGTCGACCCAACCGTCCGCGATCCAGACCTCGTCGGTCCCCGCGGCGTCCGCGACCTGGGCGTCCTGCACGCGCCCGACATGCCAGAGCAGCCAGGCGATGGTGTTCGCCTCGGGGTCGAGCCTGCCCTCGAGAAGCTCGGGCGTAAGGCTTCGCGCCACTGTGCCGGCGATCGACCGCACCCGGCCGATCGCATCCACCAGGACCTCTGCGCTCGTCGTCACGCCGTCGACGCTACGCCACGGGGGCGCGAATGCGGCAGGCCTTCCCTCAGACGTCGGACGTCGTCGCTTGGGCGATGACAGCGGGGGGCGGGCCGTTGACGCCCTCCTCCTCGACCGGCTCGCGATCCCAGGCGCGGAGTCGGCGCAAGAGGCTGCGCTTCTTCTGCATGTGGTCCTGCATCCTGCCGAGGATTCCGGCCAGCATCCGGATGGCCTCGTCGATGTACGGTCCCTTGTTGAGCATGACGCACTCGGCGCGCTCAGCCATCGCCGCATCGGTGACCTCCGCCCGGGAGGGGATGCCGGTCCTGGCCATCGAGTCCAGGACCTCAGTGGCCCAGATCACGGGCGCGTGGGCCGCCTCGCAGAGCCAGAGGATCTCCTCCTGGACCTCGGAGAGCCGCTCGAAGCCGACCTCCACCGCGAGGTCGCCGCGGGCGATCATGACGCCGATACGGTCCCAGCGCATCGCCTCGAGGAGGATCTGCGGCAGCGCGTCGAACCCGGCGACGGTCTCGATCTTGAGCACGACGCCCAGACCGCCCTCCGGCACCTGGTCGAGGCGGTTCAGCAGGTCGCGCACGTCGTTCTCACTGCGGACGAAGGACATCTCCACGATGTCGGCGTGCCCTTTCACGAACTCGAGATCCTCGATGTCCTGCTCGGTCAGGGCGGAGAGCGAGAGCCGGGTGTCGGGGAGGTTGATCCCCTTCTCGGCACCGAGCTTGGTTCCCGCGACCCCTGCGGCACGCACCTCCACCGTCAGCGCGCCCGGCGAGACAGCGGTGATGACGCCGCTGATCTTGCCATCGTCGAGCAGCACCCTCTCGCCCGGCCTGGCGTCCGCGAAGACGTCGGGCAGGGTGCATCCGATCCGATGCAGGGCATCGGTCGTGGGTTCGACGGGGCTGAGGTCGTCGGAGAGGACGATCCGGTCGCCGCGCCGCACCAGGATCGTCCGTTCGGCCTGCGGGAGCGGGCCGATGCGGGCGTTCCGGCTCTTCGTGCCGGACTTCTTCCCGTCGGACAGGATCATCCCGGGCACAAGGTAGGCGGTCTGCCGGAGCGAGACCAGGCAGCCCGCGGCGGTGACCCTCTCGACGGTCATGGTCCGGCGCGCTCCGCGGGCATCCACGGTCTGGATCCGCTCGCCGACGCGGCGGCTGCCCACCCAGGCGGGCTCCTGCAGCGGGACGGCCGGGACGGAGGGCTGTCCGGCGTCCGGGGGCGGGGTTCCCAGCCAGACCCGGGCGGGCTCGATCACCGCCCCGAGCGCGTCACGAGACGGCCGGACCTTGAGTACGGACGGGCCGGGCTGGATGGGACCGGTGCGCAGCTTGGGGCCGCCCAGGTCCATGGACACCAGGCACGGCCGGTGGGAGGAGGCCGTCCCGGCGCGGATGTTGGCGAGCATCGCCTCCCATGTCGCCGGATCGTCGTGAGCGCAATTGATCCGCGCGATGTCCATGCCGCTTTCCAGCATGTCGCGCACGAGCGGCGGGTCGGAGGCGGCCTCGGTCGGAAGCGTCACCATGATTCGCGTGACCCGGCCCGCCGGCTGCGGGCCGAGCAGGGCGACCGCATTGCGGGAGAGCAACTCCGCACCGTCCGGGACGGACGGTAGCGGCAGGTCGCTCTCGACCCGCCCGGTGAGACGGGCCAGTCTGCGAAGCAGCGCGTCGATGCTGACGAGCACATGCGACTCGGTCCTGCCGAGCGAGGAGAGGCCCTGATCGGAGAGGCGGGCCTGCAACTCGCGCATGTCGTGCCGGCGCAACTCCACGTAGTGAATAAGGTTGGCGGCGCTGTAGCGGTGATTCGGTCGGACGGCCTCGATCTGCGCGGCATTCCGTACTTCGGCGTCGAGAATCGCCTGACGGAGAAAGCTGACATCCGCGAACAGCGCGTCGAGTTCAGCGCTCTGCGCCGTCGCGGACCCCTCGGCTTCCTCGTTCGGCACGGTCGATCACTCCATCTCGGCAGCAGCTGCGCTCGTTACCGCGAACGGCCTGCCCTGCGCGGGCGTCGGGCTGGTCTACTTGTGTGTCGTGTCGTGGCTCGCGGCGTGGTGGATCTTGTCCGCCGCCGTCTTCAGCGCGTTCTCCACCGCGTCGGTGGCCTCGTTGACCTTGCCCTCGACGGCGTCCACGACGTTGTCGGTGACCTTCTTGGCGCCTTCAGCACCTTTTTTGATGCTCTCTCCAGCGGTCATGATGACTCCTTCATCTCGTTGTCCCGAATCTACGCTCCGGTGAAGACGGTCGCCAAGGACCAAAGTCCCAGAGGAAAAGATGGCGAATTCCGGTCCATGAAGCGATCGGCCGGCGACGTTGAGGCCGCTGGTCGAGTCCGACTCCGGTCTCTACCCGTTCCGGTTGCACCATCAGACCGGCCAGATGGGAATCGGTGTCGCCGGAAAAAGCTGATCGGCATCACGGTGCTGACGACCGCCACCGCGCTGATGTTCGCCGATACACCAAACCTGCACCTTGGCCACCATGGTCGTGGCGGCTCATCGCGGCCGTTGCGCTCATGGTCGCCTACGAGCCTGGCTTGTACTAGATCACGACGAAGCTCGCGCTCACTCCCGGCGTGAGCGGGGACGAGGTCGCCCTCAGGGTGTAGATTCCGGCCCGATCGATGCTGCACCCCGAGAAGGCGGCGACGCCCGACACCGCCGCCTTCGGGTTGCTCATGCAGTTGAGGGTCGCCCCAGCGGGATTCGTGATCGCCAGAGTGACCGATGCGGTGCTGGTCGTGGTGTTCCCGAACGCGTCGAGCACGGCGACGACCGGCTGGGTCGCGAAGGTGATCGACCTGACCGAGTTCGAGGGCGATGAAGTGAAGCTCAGCCGGGTCGCGGGGCCGGCGCTGATGGTGAAGCTGGCGCTCGTCGCCGAACTCAGGCCGAAGGCCGTCGCGGTCAACGTGTAGGTCCCCGCCTTCCCGATAGCGCACCCGCTGAAGGTCGCGGTGCCGTTCACTGCCGCCTTCGGGTTCGCGGCGCAACTCAGCGTCGCCCCGGCCGGGGTGGTGATCGACAGGGTGATCGAGGTCGTGCCTGAGGTCGTGTTGCCGCTCGCATCCTGAATGGCGACGGTCGGCTGGATGTCGAACGCGGCGCCGCTGAGCGCCGACGAAGGCGAGGTGGTGAAGGCCAGCTTGCGCGGGGTCGTGAAGATGAAGAACGTGGAGCTGACCCCGCTCTGCAGGCTCGCCGAGCTGGCGGTGAGCACGTAGCTTCCGGCCTGATTGATCCGGCAGCCATCGAAGGCAGCGACTCCCGCGACAGCGTTCTTGGGGTTGCTCGTGCAGACGAGCTTCCCCTTGGCGATGGTCAAGGCGACCGGAGCGGTGCTGCTCGTGACCGTGTTGCCGCCGGCATCCTGCACGGCGACCACCGGCTGGGTGGTGAAGGCCACGTTGCGGGCCGCGTTGCTGGGACTCGTCGTGAAGACCAGCTTGCTCGCCGCGCCAACGGAGACGACGACGGTGCCGCTGATGGCCGAGGACAAACCCGGCGAGGTTGCCGTCAGGGTGTAGGTGCCGGCCTTGTCGATCGTGCAACCCGAGAACCCGCCGGTTCCGGAGGCAGCGGCGACCGGGTTGGCACTGCAGCTGAGGGTGGCGCCCGCAGGGGTGCTGATGGACAGCGTCACCGGAGCGGTGCTGATGGTCGAGGAACCGCTCGAGGTCTGGATCGCGACCACCGGCTGGATGCCGAAGGCGATGCCGCCCGTCGAGTTGGACGGATTGGTCGTGAAGGCGAGTTTGGCCGGACTCAGCGCCGTGGAGGCGACCCAGTTGTTCGCTGCATTCGTCGTGCTCCCGGTGAACGCCGCGCTCGCGGCCGGGACGATCGGGGCGATGGCGACCATTGCGGCGCAGAGAAAGAGAAACATCACCGACAGGGCGCTCTCCGGGCCGATGCGTCCGGCCAAAGTGCGGATGCCAGGGTACGGCGGCCGAGAGTGCCCGGATCGACGGTCGCCTCGTCCTCGGGTCTCGCCCCGCGACGCGAGGAACTCGATGACCAGCGCGAGCAGCGTCACCGCGATCCATGCGGCGAAGGGGACGAGAAGGCCGTGCTGCAGCCAGTAGGCCGGAAGGCCGATCCACGGAATCAGCAGGCAGCTCACCGCGATGATGTCGGCTCGGGCCAGCGGCGCGCTGTCGACGTCCCGGTTGGCGTCGCCCGCGGTGATCAGGCTGCCGTCAGGATTGATTCCGACGATGCGATGCAGCCGGATGCCCGGCTCCGCCGAGCCTGCGGGAGCCCGGAAGGTCACCACCCGACCGAGCGGAGTCGGCGCGTCCGCCGACAAAGGCTGGGAGAGCACGACGTCGCCGATGGCGATGTGCGGCATCATCGAGCCGCTCTGCACGACCGTTCCCGTGAGGCCGAAGGCCATCGGGAGTGTGGCGCAGGCGGCAAGCGCGACGAGGAAGACCAGGTAGCCGCGCGCGAGAACGCGCACGACCAAGAGCCCCCAGTCCACGACGACTGCGCGACGCGTCTGAGGCTCCTGGGCCGGCTCCCCTGTCATCGAGCTGCACCCTCACGCCGCCACGACCGCTACGGGGTGGACTGCAACTCCCAAACGACATCGGCACTTGCCGACTTCCCCTGAAGGGCGTCGATCTGGGCCTAGGTCAGAGCGGTGACGTCGAAGGTCCAGGTCGCCTTGTAGGTCTTGGTCTCGCGCGGGGTTCCCGCGGTAGCCCAGGGCAGAACGCCGGTCGTGTAGTTGTTGGTGCTCGCGCCGAGCGCGGCGAGCGACGTCGCCGGGAGGGTGCTGGACGGCGCGAATCCGGTGCAATCCGAGAAGCTGCCCCCGGCTCCGATCTGGATCGACATCGTGATGTTGTTCTCGAGGCCCTGGGCTCCCACGGTGTCGATGTACATCCGCACCTCGCCGGGAACGGTCGAATCGGAGGTGACGACCAGGCACTTCGAGCCGGTCTGCCCTGGAGTGACTCCCGTCACGCGGAAGGCCGCAGCACCGAGGTCGTCATCGGAGAGGAGCACCGAGCCGGTCTCCCAGTTGTTGCCGGTGTTTCGGGTGGTCGCCGTGAAGGCGGCGCTGGAGCCTTGCCAGACGAGCAGCCCGGCAACCAGGATCGCGGTCGGACCGACGAGCAGCGTGGCGAGCCGACGAGTACGAGCTACGGACTTGTTCATTTCAAGTGCCCCCTTCGGGACTGGTATCGCACCGACGCCGATGTCAGTGGCGATGCGCGGAAGAGCGGGTGTGTCCGAATATTTCGGATGTCCCGGACCCCATAACTAGCGAGTCTCCGCCGTGATAAGCACCGGTGACAGAGCCGAAGGTCCCGTCCCCGACGCGGCCGACGATGCGGCGGACCAGCGGGCGCGCACCGATGAAGGCATGCGCTCTGCGCATGATCGAACCCCGGGGAGTCGGGCTCGTCATGTCCGGACGAGGATCACCCGCCCCATCAGCGAGCGGTTGGCGGGGGCGCGTCGGGCGCGGCGAGGGAGGTGTGCGTGACGAGATAGGAGCCGGCGAGGACGAGGAGGAAGCCGGCGACCGTCCACAGGGTGATCTGCTCGCCGAGGACGATCGCACCGGCCGCGATCGCGATCGCCGGGTTGAGGTAGGTGACGGTGGTCGCGCGCACCGGCCCGATTTCGCGGATGAGCGCGAACAGGACGACGAAGGCGATGGCGGTGCAGACGACGGCGAGGACGACGATCGACCACAGCGCCGGCGCGCTGGGCCAGGTGGTCGGCCAGGTGCCGCGGATCGCGACGAACGGGACGTAGAGGATCGCGGTGATGATGAGCGACCAGGTGGTGAGGCCGATGCTGGGCGCGTCGCCGAGCCAGCGGGCGGCGATGACCGGCGCGATCGCGTAGCCGACGACCGCGACGGAGACCTCGGCGACCGCACCCAGGTCGGAGCCCTGGACATCGAGGCCCACGAGAGCCGCGACGCCGACGAGGCCGATGCCGAAACCGGCCCAGTTCGAGGCGGTGAACCGCTCCTTGCGGCGCAGCACCAGGGCGACGAGCACACTCACCAGCGGCACCGCCGCGAGCAGCAGCCCGGTCATCGAGGACGGCAGGCGCTCCTCGGAACTGGTGAGGAAGAACCACGGGAACACGATCTCGGCGACCGTGTAGGCCAGCAACGGCAACCAGTGCCGCCGCTCGAGGCGCAGTTCGCGCCGCCACACCGCGACCGGCAGCAGAAGCAGGGCGCCCAGAGCCGTTCGGCCGAGCACGACGACCTCCGGAGCGAGCTCGCCGACCGCGATCTTGATGAACACGTACGGCACTCCCCACGCCACCGACAGCACCGCGAACAGGATCAGGCCTCGACGAGTCACGGCTCCATCCTGGCGCGGGCCGCGGACATCGCCGAACCCGGCCGCATTCCGCGGATGGGGTCTAGACGGTGTCGGGGACGACGTACGGCAGCCCACGCAGCCATGCCGCGAGTTCGCCCCAGGGCCGACCGGTGGGGAGCTGGCGCAGCAGAGCACGCACCTGAGCCGTCGAGCCGGGCACGGGCAGCACCCGCGTGGGCGCCTTGCGGGCGAGCGCGCCGAACCACCAGTGCCGCCAGGTGCCCTCGACGGTCTCCGGTTCCAGCACGAGGTAGTAGTCGGGCATCACGGTCGCCCCCGACTGCAGCGCGGCAGCGGCCGTCTCGGCCTCGAGGCTCAGCGTCTCGAGCGAGACCAGATCGTCGTAGAACTCGACCCAGGCCGCCGCGACATGCAGCAGCGGATCGGCATCGCTGACGAAGTACGACGCGTGCGAGCGGCTGATGCGGCTGACGAGTTCGGACGCTCCCGCGGCGGCGAACTCGACGGCCTCGACGTTGCGCAGGGCTGCGAGGCCCTTGAGCACCTCGGCCGAGCTATCGCCCACGAGGGAGACAACGGTTCCATTCGATGTGACCATGATCGAGCTTATGTCGCACGCTGCCGCAGCACGGGCGCTGCTGAGCCTGGCATGCGACCGCTCCGCGACTCAGTGCGCGCTCACGGGCTGCGGCACGCGCACGAGCTTCTTGTTGGCGAACTCGCTCATCCCGTACTTGCCGAGCTCACGACCGACGCCGGAGCGCTTCACCCCGCCGAACGGCAGCTCGGCCGAACTCCCCGTGACCGCGTTGATCCACACCATCCCGGTCTCCAGATCGTCAGCCAGGTCGCGAGCGAGGTCGAGGTTCTTCGTGAAGATGCTGCTGCCCAGGCCGAACGGCGAGGAATTCGCCAACTGGACCGCCGCCTGCGGCGACGGCACGCGGTACACCGTCGCAACCGGGCCGAACAACTCCTCAGAGAACGCGCGCATCTCGGGGGTGACGCCGGTGAGCACCCCAGGTGCGTAATAAGCGCTGCCGCCGGTCGGTTGTGGTGCCGAGTGCAATTCAGCGCCCTTGTCGACCGCGTCCTTGACGATCTCGCCGAGATCCTCGGCGGCCTGCGCAGAGGAGAGCGGCCCGATCAGGGTGGCGGGATCCGCGGGGTCGCCGGTGGAAATCTGCGTCATCGCCCCGATGAACTTCTGGGTGAATTCGTCGTACACGGAATCGACGACGATGAACCGCTTCGACGCGGTGCACGCCTGCCCGGCGTTCAGCACCCGGCCCATCACGGCCTCCTGGACCGCGGCGTCGATATCGGCGTCTTCGAGCACGATGAACGGATCGGATCCGCCGAGTTCGAGCACGTAGCGCTTCATGTGGCGTCCGGCGACCTCGCCGACCGCCGAGCCCGCCTTCTCCGACCCGGTGAGGGAGACGCCCTGCACGCGCGGGTCGGCGATGACCTCGGCGACCTGACGGCTGTCGATGAACGCGTTGATGTAGGCGTCGGTCGGGATGCCGGCGTCGTGCAGCAGCTTCTCCATAGCGAGGGCGGATTGCGGGCAGTTGCGCGCATGCTTGAGGACGATGGTGTTGCCGAGAGCCAGGTTGGGGGCGGCGAATCTGGCCACCTGGTAGTAGGGGAAGTTCCACGGCATGACGCCAAGGACGACGCCGATCGGCTCGGTGCGGACGACGGCCTCGCCGCCGCCGACAGCGTCAAGAACCTCGTCGGCGAGGAACTTCGCCGCGTTCTCGGCGTAGTACTGGAAGATCGATGCGACGATCATCACCTCGCCCTGGGCCTGCATCAGCGGCTTGCCCATCTCGAGGGTGAGCAGCCGCGCCAGTTCGTCGATGCGCTCGGTGCACAACTGCGCGGCGCGTGCCAGTGCTGCGGTGCGCTGAGTCAACGGCGTCTTCCGCCACGACAGGTACGCAGTGTGGGCCCGATCGAGGATCGTGTCGACCTCGCGGTCGCTGATGACCGGGAACTCGGCGAGTGCTTCGCCGGTCGCCGGATTGATGGTGGCGTATGCGCTCACTAGTTCCGTCTCCTTGCTCCATTGCCAGGGTCAGTGCGTGTTCCGTGCGCTCGCGCGGACACAATGCCGCAACTGCTCGTCTGCCTTCACAAGCTGCCACCGGTGGGGGCGGATGTCAATGGGCCGACGAGACTCACGGCGGATGCCCACGATACGTCTGCGGTGCCTCCGATGAGGCTGCCCGCAAAGCGGTGAATGCTCACGGCGCGGAAAGCGGGTCGTCGCCGACCATGGCGAAGCACGACCGGTGGAGCGCTGAGCGCTCCCGCGCCGCTCGTGAGCCGAGCCTCCCGTCCTCAGTTCCGCCGCCCCATTGCGCCCATTGCGGTGGGCCCGACGCGGGCATAGCGTGGAGGCATGTCCTGGCCAGTAGCGCCGGGAGCTCGCTATGACGACGATGTCGAAGGAGAGATTGCCATGAAGACCAAAGCGGCCGTGAACTGGGGCGTCGGCCAGGACTGGAAGATCGAAGAGCTCGAGCTCGACGATCCTAAGCGCGGCGAGGTGCTCGTCAAGCTCGCCGCATCCGGGTTGTGCCACTCGGACGAGCACATCCTCACCGGGGACATGCCGGTGCCGGGCTACCCGTACATCGGCGGCCACGAGGGCGCGGGCGTCGTCGAGAAGGTCGGCCCGGGCGTGGAGAACCTCAAGGTCGGCGATCATGTCGTGCTGAGCTTCATCCCCGCGTGCGGCCGGTGCAAGATGTGCTCCACGGGCCACCAGAACCTGTGCGATCTCGGCGCGGGGATCCTCGAGGGTCTGCAGATCACCGACGGAACCTCCCGGCACCACGTCAAGGGCGATGACGCCCGGCTGATGTGCGTGCTCGGCACCTTCGCCCCGTACACGGTCGTGAACGAGGCATCCGCCGTGAAGATCGACGACGACATCTCGCTCGAGTTGGCGGCGCTCGTCGGGTGCGGTGTGACGACCGGCTGGGGATCAGCGGTCAACAGCGCGGAAGTGAAGCCGGGCGACGTGGTGGTCGTCGTCGGCGTGGGCGGGATCGGCTCCAACGCGGTGCAGGGCGCCCGGATCGCCGGGGCGAAGTACATCGTCGCGGTCGACCCGGTGGAGTTCAAGCGCGAGAACGCGCAGTCGCTGGGCGCTACCCACACCGCCGCGAGCATCGAGGAGGCCATGCCTCTCGTGCAGCAGCTCACCCGTGGTGCGATGGCCGATGCGGTCATCTACACGGCAGGGGTCGTGGAGGGCGCACTGATCGCGGGCATCATGGCGCTGACCACGAAGGGCGGCATCGCGGTGGTCACCGGCATCAGCCCGGCCGCCGACATGAGCGTGAACATGTCGCTGTTCGATCTGACGCTTTCGCAGAAGCGGCTGCAGGGCTCACTGTTCGGTTCGGCCAACCCGCGCGCCGACATCCCGCGCCTGCTCAGCCTCTACCAGAACGGGCAGCTCAAGCTCGACGAGCTGGTCACCAAGACCTACAGCCTTGAGGACATCAACCAGGGCTATCAGGACATGCGTGACGGCAAGAACATCCGCGGCGTGGTCGTCTACAACTGACGTGACCTCGCCCCACGGGATCGCCGCGACTCCACCCGGCGGGGTCGCGGCGATCCTCACTCCGGCGACGCTCGCCGCCTTCGATGCGGCTGTGATCGGTCGTCGTCCGGAAACCGAGGTGCTCCTGGCCGCACTCGCGGCGGGCCGCCACATCGTTCTGGAAGGCCCGCCGGGCACCGGCAAGTCCACCTTGCTGCGCACGCTCGCGGACGCCGCCGGCATCGGCCTGGTGTTCGTGGAGGGCAGCGCCGAGTTGACCCCGGGTCGGCTCGTGGGCAGCCACGACCCGAGTCGGCTGCTCGCCGAGGGCTACCGCGATGAGAACTTCCTCGACGGCCCGCTCGTGCAGGCGATGCGGACCGGCGCGCTGCTGTATCTGGAGGAGCTCAACCGCGTCCCCGAGGAGACCATCAACGTCCTGATCACGGTCATGAGCGAGGGCGAGTTGCATGTTCCGCGCCTCGGCCTCGTGCGGGCGGCGCCGGGGTTCGCTCTCGTCGCCGCGATGAACCCATTCGACGCGGTCGGCACGGCTCGGATCTCCGCGGCCGTCTACGACCGCACCTGCCGCATCCGGATGGACTACCAGAGCGCGGCGGATGAGGAACGCGTGGTCGAGCGCGCCGTCCACGCCGGCGGTGCCGCCGCGGTGCCCGACGGGAGTCGGCAGCCGCTCGATGTCGGCCGGGTGGTCGCGCTCGTGCGCGCGACCCGCAGCCACCCCGACGTCCGCATCGGTTCGTCGGTGCGCGGTGCCATCGACATGATGCTCGTCGCCGACCGGCTCGCCGAGTTGCGCGGCGCGGCCGCAACGGATGCCGGCGTCAGTCTGGATGCCGCCCTCGCCGCGCTGACCGGACGCATCCGGGTGCAGGAGAGCAGCGAGCGCAGCGCTGAGGAGATCATCACCGAGCTGTGGCATCGCGTCTACGACCCGGCCGTCGCGCCGCAGCCGGGAGCGGACGCGGGGGCGGAACCGGGAAAAGCGCGCGGGGCGACCGGCCCCGACCGACCGGCGCCCCTCGCAACGAGCTGAGCCCCGACCCGCAGCCGCGCGCCGAGCAGGGCGACCAGCCGCGTGTCTCCACGGGCCGTCACCTGCTCAAGGCGATAGCGGGGTTCGAGGAGGTGTCCCCGCAGGTGGGGATGCTCGACGAACAGGCCCTCAGCGCCCTCGAGCGACGGGACCCGGATGCTGCGCTGACCCTGCTCGCGGAGATGAGCGGCGCCACTGACGAGCGGCTGCGACGCCTGGCGCGGGCGCTGTCGGGCCGGGTCATGGTCCGCGCGGCGTCGCCGCGCGGCGCACCACGGCCCGGCGCAGGGCGCATCCGGTCGCGGCGCTGGGAGCCGGGCGTGGACGTGGACGTGGATGCGAGCCTGGACGAGCTCATGGTCTCGAACCTCGCCGGGCGGGCCGCTGACCCGGCCGGGCTGCGCGGACCCGGCTGGGTCCGGTCCGCGACCGCGATCAGTAGCGTGCTGGACCGGTCCGGATCGATGGGCGGCGCAAGGCTGGCCACGGCGGCGGTGGCCGCGGCGGCGGTGGCGCTGCGAGACATCGAGGACTACAGCGTCATCGCCTTCGGCTCGGCCGTGCGCGTCGTCAAGGCGCAGCGCCAGCCGCGCTCCGTGGAGAGCGTCGTGGGCGACCTGCTGAGCCTGCGCGGCCACGGCCGCACCGATCTGGCCGCCGCGCTGCGAGCCGCCGCGCGCGAACTGTCGGACTCGGCCGCATCACGGCGGATCGTTCTGCTGCTCTCGGACGGGCGCGCCACCACCGGGGACGACCCGCTTCCGGCAGCGCGCGCACTGGACGAGCTGCTGGTGCTGGCGCCGGTCGGGCCGGACGAGTCCGGTGCGCAGGCGCGCGCACTGGCGCGGGCGGTCGGCGGTCGGGTGGCGGAGGTGACCGGACCGAGCGCTGTCCCTGCCGCGATCGCCGCCCTCTGGCCGTGACGTCAGCGCGTGAGGCGTCGAGCCGGCCCGACCCGTCCTGCGGTGGCGATGCCGCGGGCTCGGAAAGCGATCGGGCCGCCCGCGGCCGGCCCTTCGCGGCCGATAGCCGCAGGCAGTGAAACACACTCTCCGCCGCAGCAAGCGTGCGGCAGATGGCCCAGACCCCGAAACGCACCCATCTGATCGATGAAGCGGACCATCTCGTCGCGGGGCGGTCGAGCTCCGCGGCGAAAACGCCGACGCCGCCCGCAGTATCTCGTTCGCCCGCTTGAGCTCCGCGTTCTCCTGCTTCAACCGCTTCACCTCAGCATGCTCGATCGAGGTCACTCCCGGCCGCTCGCCCGCGTCGACCTCGAAGCGGCGCCGCCACTTCTGTCGACGGCGCTCGAAAACTGGAAACCACCGGTGAAGGGCCCCGCGGAGAGCCGCTGTCACGCCCCGATCTTGTGCTCCGCGAGGAGCAGCTGCACGGCCTCGCGGACGAGTTCGCTCTGCTTCTTGCCCGTCTGTTCCTCGAGCTGCTTGAATGCGGCGAAGTCGGCCTCAGCCAGCCGCCCCCGCACGGTGGGAGAGGCTCCCTTGGGGTGCTCGCCGAGTCGTGTACGCCCGGCACGCCGCAGCACGGCGTCCAGCGCCGCCTCGCTGCCGTACTCGCGCAACATGAGTGCGCGGCCGCGCCCGGCCGCTTCGGCGCCGGTTGCGATGTCCGTCACCTTCGGCATCGGGGTCGAGGGGTCGGTCAGCCACGCGGCCAGCGCGTCGTAGTCGGTGTCCTTGGGGTCAGCCATTGGGGTTCTCCTCTCGGTGTCGGCGGAACTTCGGGCCAAGCTCCATCGTGTGAAATACAAGGGCTTCGCGGCCGTCTGAGAACACTTCCACCAGGATCTCGATTTCGCGGTCGGTCTGCGGGTGCGGGTGCCCGATGTAGAGCCATACGTCACCGCTGGCGGAGCCTTCATCCGGCAGCTTGGCGGAGTACGTCGCGTGAACGACGGCGTACACCTGGTCGTCGCGTGGGATGCCATGCTTCTCGGTTGAGTCGGTCCACCCGGGCGTCACGCCCTCATGCTATCATGTAGCCGTCATTGGTGGATACTAAATGTGTAGCCGATAACCGCTGCTGTGTCAGTTTGAAGTTACTCCGACCACAAGGGGCCGCCGGGCTCCCACGAAAGAGACCTACGTCGGGCTGTCTCAGATGGTGACGTCCCGCTGAGTGGATGCTCCTATTGCTGTCAAGGGCAAGGTGGAGGGGTGATTTGGTCGAGGGCGGTGTGTGCTTGGCGCTCGAGCGTGGTGTCGCCGCGGGTGCCGACCTCGAGGCGGCGGAGCTTCTGGTAGGGGGCTCCGAGGGTCGCGGCGAGGACCGTGATCGGGATGCCGAGGGCTTGGCGGCGTTGACGAAGGACCAGGCCTGTTGGTGTCTCGGGTGAGGGGTGGGTGAGGGTGTGGAAGATCTCGTTCGCGATGTGCCGTTTCAGGCAGCGGATGATGTCGCGGTCAGAGAGCCCCTCGGCTCGACGCCGGGCGAAGTACTCCTCCGTTCGGGGCTCTTGGTGTCGCATCCGCAGGAGCACGATGCGGTAGAGGGCGCTGTTCGCTTGCCGGTTCCCACCTCGAGAGAGGCGGTGTCGGATGCGTTGCCCTGATGAGGCGGGGATCGGGGCGGCACCGCAGAGGGATGCGAACGCGGCCTTGGAGGTGAGTCTTTCGGGGTTGTCTCCGGCGGCGGTCAGGATGGTCGCCGCGACGACGACACCGACGCCGCTGAGGGCGAGGAGTGCCGGGTTGACGGCTCGGACGAGGGCATCGAGTTGCGCGTCGATGATCGTGAGCTCGTTGCGGAGAAGCGTGTGTCGGATCGCGAGCCGCTTCAACGTCTGCCGGGCGACGGAGTCAGGATCGGAGCCGCCTGAAGGCCTGGTCCGGTTCAAGACGGCGACAAGTTTCGTCTTGTCCAGTGCCCGGTAGTCCTGGCGAACCCGGTCGGGTGCGGTGATCAGGAGGCCGTGGATTTGGTTCATGGTCTGCGACCGGGCCTTGACCGCGGAATGGCGTTCGCTCATCAGAATCCGAAGCGATTCCACGCCCCCGTCACCCCGTTTCGGAGTCGCCGTCTGGGTGCCGGCGATGACCCCCAGCGCGGCTTGGTGGGCATCGATCGGGTCGGACTTCCCTTTGAGCCTGCGATGCTGCCTGTTCGGGCGGGCGATCTCCATGGCAGTGATTCCCGCAATCGCGAGGGCGCGAGCGATGCCGGCGCCGTAGGAGCCGGTGCCCTCGACGCCGACACGCTCGACGGTCTCGTGCTCCTGGAAGAACGCGACGACAGGGCGCCGATCCAAGTAACGATGACTTTTGGGGACCAGAACGCCGGGGGCCCGGAAAAGACGAAGCCCTGGTGAGAAACATGCTCTCACCAGGATTTTTTGTCGGGCTGACAGGATTTGAACCTGCGACCCCATGACCCCCAGTCATGTGCGCTACCAAGCTGCGCCACAGCCCGTGACGTTCGATATTCAGTTGTGTCGGGCCGACTGGAAAGGGCCTAAACCCCTTATCCCCCAGGCGTCCAAACTGCTCGATCTGGCATTGATCCCGCGTGGTTCTGCGGCTCAAGTCATGCCGAGCGCGTCACGAGATGCATGGTTTCCATGGTTTTGGTCCCCTTTTTGGTCCCCGCACCGGGGACGTGACCCCAAGCAGGGAACTGTGATGTCGCAGGACATCGGTGACGGTTCTGTGTCAGGACATCGGTGACACTTCCGGGGTGTCTGGTGGTGACACTTCTGCCGTTCTGATTGGTGGGTGAGCAAAAACGAGCCTGTCGATCCCCGTGTCCGTCTTGCGATCGCCCAGTGGCCGCCGGACGCGCCACGAGGTGCGGTGACGACGTTCTGCGCTGAGCACTCGGTCTCGAGGAAGACGTTCTACGAGATCCGGAAACGCGTCGCCGCCGATGGGCCTGCGGCGGCGTTGGAGCCACGCTCAAGGCGTCCGAAGAGCAGCCCGACGACGATCGCCGATGAGGTGAAGCAGCAAGCACTCGGGGTGCGGGCCGCGCTGGAGCAGTCGGGGCTGGATCACGGTCCGATCAGCGTGCATGAGAAGCTGCGCGCCCTCGGGATGACCGCCCCGTCCCCGGCGTCGCTGGCGCGGGTCTTCCGTGACGCAGGCGTCGCGAGGTTGGAGCCAAAGAAGAAGCCTCGGGCCGCGTGGCGCCGGTTCGTGTATCCGGCGCCGAACGCGTGCTGGCAGCTGGATGCGACCGAATATGTCCTGACCGGTGGGCGCAAGTGCGTGATCTTCCAACTCATCGATGATCACGCCCGCTACGCCGTCGCCTCCCACGTCGCGGGGTCCGAGACCGCCGAAGCGGCTGTGATGGTCGTGAAGAAGGGCATCAACGCGCACGGGGTCCCGCAGCGGCTTCTCAGCGACAACGGCCTCGCGCTCAACCCCTCCCGACGTGGGGTGATCGGTCAACTCACCGCGTATGTCACCTCTCTCGGAGTCGAGGCGATCACCGGGAAACCATACAAGCCGACCACGCAGGGCAAGAACGAACGCTTCCATCAGACCCTGTTCCGCTTCCTCGATAAGCAGCCTCTCGCCGAGACGATCGAGCAACTTCAGGAGCAGGTCGACCAGTTCGACATCATCTACAACACGCAGCGTCCGCACCAGGGCCTACCCGGCAGGATCACACCGCAGCAGGCATGGGAAGCGACACGGAAGGCCGACCCGCCCCGGCCTCGCCCCGACAACACGCAGCGGCCACTGCCACGGCACGCTCCCGCGACCACCATGCACGGTCGGGCCGCCGACGAGGTGCGTGTCGCACGGATCCGCGGCAACGGGACCGTCAAAGCACGCGGCGTGTTGTTCCAGACCAGCAGCACCCTCGCCGGGCAGAGCGCCTATGTCGTTTACGAACAGGACACCGTGCTGTTCTTCGACGACGCCGGCACCCTGATCATCGAACACTCCTGGCCCGATCCCGGCATCAGATACGTCGGCAACGGGAAACCCCGAGGCCGACGACCCCAAACCCTCTAACCGTCACCGATGTCCAGACACAGGAAGTGTCACCGATGTCCAGATACAGTTTCGTCACCGATGCCCCGAGACATCACACCCCAAGCAGGGAACTCGCGGGCTTTCGAGGTTCGAAGTTCGCGAGTCGACGATCAGGCGGAACCTTCCTGGCCGACTGTGGCCTGTACCCGCTCGCCACCCTCAACAGGTTCCGCCGTCACGAAGCCTTCCTTCGACATCACGCGTCTGCGCCGTGAGTACATGCGTTCCAAGATAGGCACGTTCTTGTCTCGGTAGTCGTGAACGATCGCGGGCATAGACTGCTCCGCTCGTCCACGCGTGATGCGGCCGATCTGCTGAATGACGCGCCCTTTGAAAGAGACCGGGACAGTGAGGAAGAGAGTGTTGAGCGTCGGGAGGTCGAGACCTTCTCCGGCGATCTTGTCGATGGCGACAAGAACGAACGGCTGCTGCTGCGCGTCCATCTCCTCGAGCGAATGCCTGATGTCACGGCGGTTGGCGGCGGTGAGGCGTCCGTGAAGCCGGATCACCGGCGAAGCGCATGATTCCAGCGCATCCGCGAGCGCGTCGAGGTGTTGGAGCCTGTTTGTCAGTACGAGGCAAGTGCGCCCCTGGTCGGCTGCTTCTCTGACGTGCCCTGTAATCATTGCGTTGCGCTCGGTATCGGCGGCGAGTTCCGAGTAAATCGCCTGAACGGATGGACCGTCGATTCCGGGTTCCTCGGTGCGGAAGGTCGTCTCATGGACGACCATCTCGCGAGCAGCATGATCGGCGGTGTCGACCACGTGGCGGATCGGACCGCATTGCATCGTGATCAGTCCATTCATCTGATCGGCGCGGTAGGGTGTCGCCGTCATCCCCACCCAGTAGCGGACATTGACGTTGCGCAGGGCGGCTTCGGTTGCTGGTGCTGCGACGGCGTGGCATTCGTCGATGATGATCTGCCCGTACTCCTCCAGCATGCTGGGGTCCGCGTTCCGATGCGCGACGGACTGCATCATGATCAGGTCCACAACGCCGCGCCGTTTCCGTCGCCCCGCCCCGAGCTGACCAATCTGCTTCTCGGTCAGGCCAAGGAACTGCTGGAGTCGTTCGCGCCACTGGGCGAGCAGTTCGGCACGGTTCACGAGGATCGCCGTTGGCGTCGCGCGTTCGGCGATGAGGGCGCAGGCCATGACCGTCTTGCCTGCGCCTGGAGGAGCGACGAGCACTCCGGTGTCGTGCGCGAGGAGCGCATCGACCGCGCGCAGTTGCTCGTCTCGGAGTTGACCCGCAAAGGTCACCTCTAGACACGCCGGCGCCGTAGCCACTGTCTCGGTCGTTGTCTGGAAGCCTGCGTCCGCGAGGAGCGCTTCGGCTTCGTCGGCGAGTCCCCGAGGCAGGCGCAGTTCGTGCTCGTCATGCTCGAAGCTGGTGACCAGACGCGGCGTGCCGAAGGTACTGAACCGCTGAGCCTGTCTGCGGTAGAACTCCGGATTGGGCACGGACGCCATGTGCTTGAGTTCGGTGATCACAATCCCCGGAAGGAGCTCTGTCGGGATGTGCAGAACCGCATCGCGGCGTAGCCCCAGCTTTCGTCCCGCTATCGTGCGCGCGACCGCCTTGATACTTGATCGCCGCGGCCGTGCACCGAGCGACTCCGCGGGCCCCACGCGTGACTCCGCGAGGCTCGTCGAACCGAGTTCAGCGACCCGTTCGACGGGTACGGGCGTCGTCATTGCCAGGGCCGCGAACTGATCCTCATACGGATCCCAGGTCCCGGGATCGACGAACACGGTCGTCCCGCGTCGGCGGCAGTCGCCCTGCAACGGTAGCGCGATGAGATTGCCCAGGCGCGCCCGCCCAGTGGATCGTTCCGGCAGGGTGTCTTGCGACGGAAAGAAGCGATCGTAACTCTGAAAATCCATCGTCGGTCGGCGCGCCATGGCGGCGCGCAGAAGGCGCATCCCTGCCGTGCGTGCTGTCGCCGCCGGAACAAGGTCCTCGATAAAGATCCAGACATGCGCACCCTCACCGGATCGCGACACTTCGGTGAGCACGTCGATCCTGGCGCGCTCGCACTCCGCAACGAATGCTGCGGCATCATGCCGCCACTGCGCGTCGTCGAAGTCGCAGACCAGTAGACGGCACTGGTCGCCAGCAAGCATCGGGTAGAGGCCTGCGTGAAACTCGCGCTCTCCGGGTTGAGAAGCGCCTCGAAGATGCCGCTCCACGGTTCGATTTTCGAGTGGCAGATAGTCCGCAGTGGTCTCGGATCCGGTGTAAAAGCCGCCGCGTACCGCGGGGGCCCAACCTGACTTTCCCGTGCGCGCGCTGGTCCATCGCACCGCGTGGACATCATTCCTGCCGACGAAGCGAGCACGGAACAGGGCGAGCTTTTCGGCACTCGACGATGCTGCCGTCACCGCAGGCAGCAGGCCAGCACGAGCGGGTACAGCCACCAAGGCCTTTTCCATCGCGTCTCTCGCGCGCTCAAGTTCTCCGAGCTCGCTGCGAGCCTCCGCGAGGTCCTGCTCCAGTCTCGTGATCCGAGACCTCAAGATGTCGATCTCGGCGTCAGTCAACGGCTTTTCCCCAGGACTGAGCGTTCGGGTCCCATATCAGATGGGCCACGTTATTTGTCAGGGCAGGTTCGGCGAAGAGTATGCATGCCTGAAGAAGTTCGACGAAGCTCTCCGGTGTCGACTGTTCGAGTCGTTGCTTTTTACGCCACGTTTCCCACTTGCGTTGTGCCAGCGCCGGCATCCCCGCGATCAGTGGCCCAAGAGGTTCGATGTCGACGTGACGGTAGCGGGCGACGGTGTCGATCGCTTCGCGCAGGTCTGCTCCGCGGATGATCCTGGACCGTGCGATGGCCGCGATGTCGGTGAAGTCGCGCCAGCGGGTGTTCTGCTCACCTCGTTCGAGTGCGGTGACGATCTTCTCGGCAAGCACCATGTGGTCGGGATAGCCTCTCAAGCGAAGTGTTCCGCCGAGCAGCAGCGGGAGCACGACTTCAGTCGGGGCCGGCCAGATCGGATCACCAAAGTTCACGTCGACGTGCAGAGCTACCCGCGCTGTCGCGAGTTGCGCGGTGATCTTGACGCGGACACCGTTGTAATCGGCGTCGTCCCGGATTGGCTCTCCTACTGCGGAGTCCGAGTCGAACTCCAATCCGTCCTCGAGGTGCACTTCGATGATGCTGCGCACCCGTTGCTCGACATCGGCTATGTCGTTGGCGAATCCAGTCGCTGCGAAGTCGATATCGCGGGTCGGCCGTCGCGCAGCGAATGCCGCCATAAGCACACCGCCCTTGAGTACGAACTCTCCGACATGCTCAGAGACGGCCAACCGGGCGAGAAAACCTTCGAGCGCGTACAGCGTGAAGTACTCAGCAGGATCGCGTCCGTCGCGGCGGGCGAGATTGCGCAGATCGTTGTACGCCTGCCCAGCAGGAGTGTCTCGTGTCGGCGTTGGCGGAGTCATAGGAGCGCCTCGAGCGCCTGGCGGATCCGCGGCTGCGCCTTTGGGAACGACGAGGCAACCTTCAACAGGGCTGCCGGTGAGTTCCCGCGGCGGCGTAACCACCGTCGGAGTGCGTCGTAGGCGACGTCGCTGCCTTCTTGATGCATGAGCCGGAAGCAGTCCACGATCGTTCTCTCGGCTGAGTAGATGGAGAACCTAAGTCCATTTCCGGCATCGATGTGGTCGCGTCCGATGTGAAAAGTTGTCGGGTCGAAGCTGTGCCAGGCAACGTGAGCGAGCCCAACGGGATGATGGACACCACGCGGTAGGGCGATATCGGACTCGAACGGGATGGCGTCGCTCAGGTCGTGGTGCACGAGCGCACTCGTTAGACACAACGTCGCCTCTTCACGCACGGCCGTTGCTGCGGCGAGCGAAGCAAAGGCAGTGTCGATCTTGTCAGGACGCAGATACACGCCGCGACCTACGCGTTCGATCTCACCCTTCGCGAGAAGGTCGTAAACCTGATCTTTCCGCAGGCCTGCGGTGCGAGCGTCGCCGAGCGTGAACACGGGTCCGAGGTCCGCCGCCATCATCCACCTCCC
The DNA here is from genome assembly GCA_021779075.1 of Actinomycetes bacterium. Lineage (GTDB taxonomy): Bacteria > Actinomycetota > Actinomycetes > Actinomycetales > Microbacteriaceae > Gryllotalpicola. Next base: position 32,323 of record JAJYBG010000004.1, read on the forward strand.
AACTCTCTACACATGAAGCCTATCTGTAATGAGTTAGGAAGGCTACGACGAGGCTCAAGGGATGAAACGTTCCTTAGGGCTATTCATCTGAGCGGAGTGGTCTTTGGCGTGTGGTTGATCGCCTGCGCGCAGGTGTGCATTACCCCAGGTCGGCGGGCGAGTTGAGGTCGTGGTTCGCTACAGATGAGGACTGCCTCGATTACCTCGACTGGGTCCGATGGCCGGCGGGGTTCGTCTGCCCGCATTGCGGGGGCGCGGGCGGCTGGCGGGTAGCGGACGGCGGGTACCGGTGCCGGCGCTGCGGTAGGCGGACCGCGGTGACGGCGGGGACGTTGTTCGACCGGCGGCGCACGCCTCTGACGGTGTGGTTCGAGGCGTGCTGGATGTTCGTTTCGGCCAAGAATGGTGTCTCCGCGTTGACGGTGCAGCGGTCGCTGGAGATCGGTTCGTACGCCACCGAGTGGGCGATGCTGCACCGGCTGCGGCAGGTGCTGATCCGTCCGGGCCGGGAGCGGCTGTCGGGCACGGTGCAGGTCGATAAGACCTACTTCGGTGGCGTCGAGCCAGGGCTGGCGGGCGGCCGCGCGAAGGGGAAGAAATCGATGGTGGCGGTGGCTGTTGAAGAGGCCGCCCGCGGATTCGGCCGCTGTCGGATGCAGGTCATTCAGGATGCTTCCGCGGCCACGTTGGGTGGTTTCATCAGCGACAACGTGGAACCCGGCGCCACCGTGATCACCGACGGGTGGTCCGGCTACGCCGGTGTTACCGGCCTGGGCTACCAGCATGAGCCGCGCAATCAGTCCGCCGCCAGGAAGGCCGGCGAGGACATCGGCACGCTGCTGCCCGGCGTGCACCGGGTCGCGTCCCTCGCCAAGCGGTGGATGCTGGGAACACATCAAGCCTCTATCACCGAAGCGCACTTGTCGGGTCGACGGAGTAATCGTTGCCCAGGACCCGGACGTAGTAATCCCGTGGCAGCCTCACCTGCTCTCGGAACCCGAGCTCGGGTGCGACGGGCGGAAGGGGCAGCATCCGGTCGCGGTCCAACCCCACAAGCGACGCCGGCTTCGCCCGCAAAGACCTCACCCTCCGAGCATTCGCGATCGGCAGCCAGGCCCGCAGCTGCTGATTGAAATCATCTGCCGAAGAGAACGACCGGCCGGGCAGGAACGAGGTCTCCAGGAACCCGTTCGCGCGTTCGACGATGCCTTTCGACTCCGGGTCGAACGGTTTCAGCTGCACCAGCTTCGTCGCGAGCATCCCGCAGAACCCCGGCACCCCATGGGCGAGGTTGTTGCGGCGGCCGATGCCGGCCTCGTTGTCCCAGATCAGACGGCGCGGGACCGCGCCGAGCTGCCCGGACAGCAGCGACCACATGCCCGCCAAGAGATCCTGCGTCGTCCGGGTCGGGATCATCTCCGCCGTGATGAACCTCGAAAATGACGCCACGATCACCAGCACCGGGAACACGACCGGCCCGGCCGGTGTCATCACCGGCGTCGCCGGGAACCAGAGATCGCACTGCGCCTGATCACCGGCCGCGAACGCTAGCCGGTCAGCGGGATCCTTCGGCTCGTACTCCGGCCGCAACAACGCGACCTTCTTCCGGAACCACGACATCGAACCCGACCAGCCGGCGCGCTCCGCGATCACCGTCGCCGGCATCGACGGGAACTCCACCAACAACTGCCGGACACGAACCTCGAACACGTCGAACGCCGAGGGGACCACCGGCCTCGAATACGACGGCGGCCCCTCGAGCGCCAACGCCTTCGTCACCGTGTCCCTAGCAACCCCGAGATGCTTCGCGATCTGCCGGATCGACAGGCCCTCGCTGCCATGCAGGTGCCGGATCTCCGCCCATTCCTTCACTGTGATCACCCAACCAATCTGTCTGGGTGGCCTAGATTTCGAAGAGGCGCTACCGGCCTAGATTTCGAAGAGCGCTGACACAGGGGTGGAGGGTGTCCAAGAAGACCGTGCTCAAGTTAATGCGCGAGCTCGGGTTGCAGTGCCCGGTTCGGCGCCGCAAACGCTGCAACTCGTTTCGTGGCGAGGTCGGCGAGGCAGCCGACAACGTGTTGAACCGCGAGTTCGCGACCAGAGTCAGGCATACCAAATGGGTCACGGGCGTGACCGAGTTCAAGATCGGTACCTCCAAGGTCTACGTCTCCTCCATCCTCGATCTGCACGACAACAGAGTCATCTCAACGATGGCAGGACCCTCTCCCAGCGTGAAGATGGTCACCGACGGTCTCCGCCTAGCAATCGGCGAGCTGGAGCCCGGCGAGCGAGCCCTGGTTCACTCTGACCAAGGATTTCAATACCGCCACGCCCTCTGGCGAGACGCGTTGCGAGAGGCCGGGCTGACCCAATCGATGTCCCGCAAGGGCACATGTCTCGACAACGCGGTGATCGAAGGCTTCTTCAGCCACCTCAAGGAAGAATGGTTCCGCATCCAGCAACCCGAAACTCTCGACGAGTTCCACGCAGGGCTGAGGAGATACCTTCACTGGTGGAACTCTGCCCGACTCCAAGAACGGCTCGGCTACCTCAGCCCGGACGAGTATCAAGCACAGCTGGCCCCAACCGCGTAATGTCTATTTGCACGTCCAACTTTCGGGGACCACTCCAGGAGCCCATTCGTGTTCTCGTTCGAGCCGCGCTGCCACGGCGAGTGGAAGTCGCAGAAGTAGACCGGCGTCCCGAGCGATTTCGTGATCTCGATGTGCCTGGCCATCTCGGTGCCCTGGTCCCAGGTGATCGACCGCAGCAGGCCATCGGGCAGATCACCCATCCGCGCTTTCAACGCCTCGTGCAGCGACTCGCCATCCCGGCGGGGCAGATGCAGCAGCCGGACCAGCCGCGTCTGCCGTTCGACGAGAGTGCCGATCGCGGATCCCTGCCCCCGGCCGACGATGAGATCCCCCTCCCAGTGACCGGCTTCGGATCGGTCGGCCGGTTCGAAGGGCCGGTCGTGGATCGTCAGCATGGGCTGCTGGAACCGGGGCCGGCGCCGCTGCGTGTCCTGGTGAGCGCGCCGGTGATCCCGCCCTGTCCGAAGCGGCGAGCGGTGCTGCGGTGCCAGCTTCGAAGGCCGCAGGAACGCGGATCCGGGCGCGTAGAGGACCTGGTAGATGCTCTCGCGGCACAACTGCAGCTCCGGGTTCTCAGGGAATGTGAGCCGCAGGTGCCGGCTGATCTGTTCCGGGCTCCACCGCTGCCCCAGCATCTCCACCACCGACCGCCGCAGGACCGGCTCGATCTCGACACGCCGTCGAGGGCGGCGGGCCCGCCGGGCCGTCGCCCGCCGGTGCGCATCGAACGGCCGATAGCCCCGCCCGGCACTTACGTCAACGACGACGAGAACCCTGTGGGAAGTGACAGCACGATACGAGACGCACCCGCGCTGATCGCCTTCATCAGCAACACCTGTGCGGACTCGCAGAGATGGATCGAGCATGCTCTCCGCGGCGGCATCGACGGCGTCCATGAAGACTTCGCCGAGACCAGCTCGTCGGTTCTCGTACCAGCTTGCGGCAGCACGGTACTCGTCGAGCGCTTCACCATGCCCACGCCAGGCGAGACTCACTTGCGACGTGCGGCCGACACACCCCGAGACTGAGAAGGCGACCCTTATCCGTTGCTTGTCCGCCAGGGGGCCTCAAGCCCGGCCCCGCCCGTGACGGGCATCTACCTCATCAAGGGCGTCCGTGCCAGTCGGGCGCACGGGGAGGGACACGACGAACACCGCGCCGTCGTCGCTATCGGGTGACTCCGTCGTGATGCGACCACCGTGCGACGTCGCGATTTCGCTTGCAATTGCGAGGCCTAAACCGCTCCCGCTGTCACCGGTGGCGGCGGAACGTGCGCGGGCGGGGTCCAGTCGGGTGAATCGATCGAAGATCCGCAGCCGATCTTCGGCAGGGATCGGGATACCGTCGTTGGCGATCGTGATGACCGCATCCCCACCCCTCTCCGTCAGTGAGATGGAGACCGTCGACCGGGCATGTCGCACCGCGTTGTCTCCGATGTTGCGCACCAACCGGGCGAGATCTCCACGTCGGCCCATTGTCCGCACGGCCTGGAGGTCGACCAGTCGTACGGCAACCTGGCCGAGCTGTTCCATCCGGTGGAACTCGTCGATGACGATCTCATCGAGATCGACCGCCTCGAGGTCGTCGCGCTGACGCCCCTCGTCCGTATGCGCGAGGAAGAGGAGGTCGTCAATGAGTGAAGACATCCGGACCGCTTGCACCTGGACTGCGCGAAGTGCGGTCAGCGCATCGGATCGGGTCAATGGATTGAGGGCGACCTCCACCTGGGCCCGCAGCGTGGCGAGCGGGCTTCTCAGCTCGTGCGACGCGTCTCCGATGAACCTCTTCTGTTTGAGCGCGGAGGCCTCGAGGAGATCGAGCATGTGGTTGACCGTGACCGCAAGTCGCGACACCTCGTCACGAGATCCCGGGACGGGAACCCGCTGACTGGGGTCCGACCCGATCGCCGCGGCCTGCCGGCGGATGCTCTCGATGGGCTTCAGGGACCGTCCGACCGCGGAGCGGATGGTCAATGCAACGATCACGATCAAGCTCGGAACTGCCGCAGCGAGGGACCAGCTGAGGGTGTTTGTCGCCGTGTCGACGTGCGCGAGCGACGTCGCGACATAGACCCATCCGGGCCCGCCGGGAAGAGTTGCCGGGTGCGTGACGACCCGAAACGACTGCGACTCGTCCCCGATCGGCAGCGTCTGCAGGGTCACGAAAGTGTCGTGGATGGCGGACGGGGGCCGGCTCAGGATCGGTGGCTCCCCGAGAACGTTGTCGGATGCCGAGGTCACCGCATTGGTCTGGTTGACGACCTGCACCAAGCTGCTGCCGTCGACGGGGGTCGGGAGAGTTGGTTGCGCGGCCGAGTGCATCAGGAGAGCCGACACGTCACGCGCTCGCGTCAAGGCGGAGGCGTCGAGGCTCGAGATCAGCGACTGATGCACCAGCGCGACGATAGCGACTGCGCCGAACGTCATGATGATGGCCAGGACACCGACGGCGGCGAATGTGACCCGGGCACGGACGCCCCACTGCCGGTGGTGGAACCGTGAGCGCATCATCCGGGACCCGGCCGCGCCGCGGGCGACTCCACGGCATCAAGCGAATAACCGACCCCGCGAACCGTCTGGATGTCGTGGCGCCCGAAGGGGCGATCGATTTTGCGACGAAGGTAGCCGATGTACACATCGACGATATTCGAGTCGATGTCGAGCTCTGCGTCCCACACATGCCGCGCGATGGTGGCGCGACTGGAGACGATCCCGCGTCGATACATGAGGAATTCGAGAAGGGAGAACTCCCGCGCAGTGAGCGATATCTCGGTTTCGCCCCTCCAACACCTGCGGGCGGCGGGGTCGATGCTGAGGTCGCCGAGAGTCAGCTTGGGCGATCGATCGGCAGGTGAACGCCGGAGCAGGGCCCGGATGCGGGCGCCAAGTACCAGGAATGAGAATGGTTTCGAGAGATAGTCGTCCGCCCCGAGGTCAAGCGCTTCGGCTTCGTCGTGTTCGCCGTCCTTCGCCGTGAGCATCAGGATGGGCACCTTCGATCCGTTCTGGCGGACACGCCGGCACACCTCGAATCCAGAGATCCCGGGAAGCATGAGGTCGAGGACCAGGATGTCGAAATCGTTCTCCGTGGCCATCCAGAGTCCCTCGATGCCATCCGGCGCGGTCTCAACCTGGAATCCCTCAGAACCAAGCCCGACGGCCAGAGCCGCGAGCATCTCGGCATCGTCGTCGATGACGAGAACCCGCATCGCCGACCCCGTCCCCGCCCGATCGGAATCGTCGAGCTACCCGCCCATTCTTGTCCGCATGGCTGAGACGGCCGTGAGAGCGCAGCACGGCCACAACCGCAGGCGAATCCCCAGGCGAACTTATTTCCGGCTCATTCGGCTGTGACAGTTTCTCCATGTCCAAGCGGACGACGAACAAGGAGAAGACACACATGCAGAAGAAGAAGACCGTCATCACGACTCTCGCGATCCTCGGCGGGGTTGGTCTGGCCTCTGTCGGCGCGAGCGCTGCCATGGCGAGCACGCCGTCGGCACCGCCAAGCACGTCGACCTCATCTAGCACGGAGACCACCACCCCTGAGACCGCAGGCGCGACGGAGACCCCCGACGCACCGGAGACCGGAGCGACCGCGGAATCCTCGACCGCGAACGATGGCCCCGGCGGCCACGCCGACGCACCGGGTGCCGACGTCAACCACGAGGGCGGAGACTCCGAGAAGTAGAAGAACTCGGGAATCCCGCCGAAGCCGCCCCGCGCATCCCGTGCGCGGGGCGGCTTCGCGCGCCGGCGTTACTTCTGCGAAGAGACGCGCAGGACCAGATCCACCCGCGAACCCAACCCCGGGGTCGAGGTGACCCGCACTCGGCCATGATGAGCGTGGACCGATCCTCGTGACCGCCGAGAGCCCGAGCCCGTGACCGGACGAAGAGTGATCACCTCGACCGCTTCTCAGTTATGAGCCTCCAAGTCTCACCGCGAGCGGCCCAAGAGGTCGCAATTTGCAATAAGACTCGGTTGGTCGGGATGACAGTCTTCCTACCTTCGCTTCGAGGCCGATCTGCCCAACGAGACCTGGCAATCCAACTTCACCCACTGGCGCATCAAGGGCGGGATCGGAGTTGAGATCCTCACCTTCCTCGACGACCATGCCCGGCTCGCCCTCTCCGTGATCGCCTACCCCGTCGTGACCGTCCAACGAGTTCTCAGCCAATTCCGTCAAACCGTCGCGGAGTTCGGCCCGCCCGCCTCAACATTGACCGACAACGGGCTGGTCTTCACCACCCGGGTCCGCGGCGGCAAGAACACCTTCGAGAACGAGCTGAACCTGCTGGGCATCGACCAGAAGAACGGACGACCCAACCACCCGCAAACCCAGGGCAAGGTCGAACGGTTCCAGCAGACAATGAAGAAATGGCTACGCGCCCAGCCCGCCGCCGCCACGG
>JAJYBG010000055.1 GCA_021779075.1 Actinomycetes bacterium
TCGTGGTGGATGTCGAGCGAGGCGAAGCGCTTCACACCGTCGAAGGTCACCGTGCCGAGCCCGTCGGGCAGCTGCGCCGTCTCGCCGACGCCGAGATTGAGCGCCCCGGTCGTGGCGTTCGGTCCGGCGATCTGCGTGAGGTGGTCGGTGTTGAGCGCGAAGACGGACACCGGGACGCCCGCGTCGAGGCCGAGGTCGCCGGCGAACACCGTGAGGCTGACGCGCGGATTGCGGGTGTCCGGGTAGGTCGAGAGCGGCCGGGCCGACGTCGAGACGGGCGCGGTCGGCGTGAAGATGCCGATGATGCCGAGCTGCTGCTTCAGGCCGCCCGCGATCTTGATGATGCCCTGCGAGGTGAGGTTGGCGTCCTGCGGCAGGAACGGGGTCGGGCCCGAGGCGATGACCTTGCCCGCGGCGTCGCGGAAGGTGAGCGCCGGCGCGTAGCCGTTGCCGAGCAGGTAGACGTTCGTGCCGTCGATCTGCAGCGGGCTGTTGACCTTGATGCTCGTGCTCCAGCTCGCGCCGCCCTTCTCGCGGGCGACGATCTGCGCGTCGTAGTCGAGCGGCATGCCCGACTCGCCCCCGGCGCTCTGGTCGTACTTCACGGTGAACTTGTCGAGCGTCACCGAATACGCGGGCAGGTTCTCGCTGCTGACGAAGCGGCCCGGGTTGAACGAGTCGAAGTTCACCGCGGTGTTGACGAAGGTCTGGCCCTCGACGACGACGCGCTGCGCCGTCCAGCCGAAGCCTCCCCCGATGCCGACGGCGAGCAGGATCCCCACGAGCGCGATGTGGAACACCAGGTTGCCCGTCTCGCGCAGGTACCCGCGCTCGGCCGAGACCGAGAGGCCGTCCCTGCCCTCGAGCGTGACGACGCGGTAGCCGGCCTTGCGCAGCAATCCCCTCGCCGACTCGATCGCGGCCTCGGCGCTGACCCCCGCCGGGGCGGGCAGCGCACGGTAGCCGGCCATGCGGGCGAGGCGCGCCGGAGTGCGCGGCGGCTGCGCCCGGAGCGCCTTCACATGGTGGGTGATGCGCGGGATGATGCAGCCGACGAGCGACGCGAAGAGCAGCAGGTAGATCGCGGAGAACCACACCGAGGTGTAGGTGTCGAACAGCTGCACCGCGTTGAGGATCGGGTAGAGCGTCGGATGGCTCCGCTGGTATTGGAGGACGCCGTTCGGATCGCTGATGTGCTGCGGCACGAGCGAGCCGGGCACCGCAGCGAGAGCGAGCAGCATGAGCAGGAACAGCGCCGTGCGCATGCTCGTGAGCTGCCGCCAGAACCAACGCGCCCAGCCGACGGGACCGAGCCTGCCGCCGGTGACAGGACCGTCGCCGTCGCCGCCGTCGGCGGCATCGGCGTGGCCGGACGGCAGGTAGTCGACGCGCGGCGCGACGCGCTCGGCGCTTTCAGACGAGGGTGCCAAAGCTCGGGATCACCGCCCCGAGGTCGAGCATCCACTGGTTCCAGATGCCGCTCGCCATGAGGATGCCGATGGCGATGAGCAGCGCGCCCCCGATGATGTTGATGCGGCGGATGTGGCGGCGCAGGAACCCGATGACCCGGGTCGCCCAGCTGAGGCCGAGCGCGATGAGGAGGAATGGCACGCCGAGGCCGAGCGAGTAGAACACGGCGAGCAGCACGGCCTGGCTGGTGGAGCCGCTGGCGAGGCTCATGCCCGAGATGGCCGCGAGGGTGGGGCCGGTGCACGGGCTCCAGCCCACGGCGAAGATGATGCCGAGCAGCGGCGCCCCGACCAGCCCGCTCGCCGGCCGCCAACGGGGCTTGATGGTGCTCTGCAGGAAGCTGAACTGGCCGATGAACACGAGGCCGAGCAGGATGACCACCGCGCCCGACACCCGGGTGATGAGATCGCGGTACTCGATGAGCCAGAAGCCGAGGCGCTGGAACGCGAACTCGCCGAGGACGAAGACGAGCGTGAAGCCGAGGATGAAGAGCAGCACGCCGAGGGCGAGCCGGGCGGTGCCGCGCCGGTCGCCCTTCGCCGCCGTGTAGCCGCCGTTGTCGAAGCCGCCGATGTAGGCGAGATAGCCCGGCACCAGCGGCAGCACGCAGGGCGACGCGAACGAGACGAGGCCCGCGAGCAGCGCGATGGGGACCGACACCCAGAGCTGGCCGCTCGCCACGAGGGCGCCGATGCCGCTCACGACGTCTTCTCCGCGAGAGCGGAGTCGATGAGCGAGGTGAGGTTGGAGAGCTGGCCGTGCACGGTCGCCTCGATGCGGGCCGCAACCCGGCCCTCGCGGTCCAGGACGATGGTGGTCGGCGTCGCGTTGGGCCGATACGCCCCGCTGAAAGCGAGTTGCGCCGCACCCGAGGCCGCGTCGACGATCGAGGGGTACTTCACTCCGAACTGCTCGTCGTAGGCCGTGATGCTCGACACATCGTCGCGGGTGTTGATCCCGACGAAGACGACGCCCTTCTTGGCGTACTCGGCCGCGACGGCGGCGAGGTCGGACGCCTCGACCCGGCACGGCGGGCAGAGCACGTACCAGAAGTTGACGACGACGACCTTGCCGAGCTCGCTCTTCGAGTCGAACTGCGCGCCGCTCTCCGTCGTGCCGCTGAATTCGACGGGCGCCTTGCGCTGGTCGGGCTGCACCACGGTGATGCCGGTCTGGCCCTGCACGTAGCCGGCGTTGGGGTCGTTCTGGTAGCTCTGCTGCAGCGAGGTGAGCGTGCAGCCGCCGAGGGCGACGGCGAGAGCGACCGCAGCCGCCGCGCGAAGAATCCGTCGCATCACACCGCCCCCACGTCGACGGCGGATTCCGCGAGCGGCGCGGCCGGGTCGGCGTAGCCCACCTCGAACAGCCGCATGCCGCGCTGCTCGAACGTCGTGATGCTCGACAGTGTGCAGCGGCGGTGGCGCGGGTCGTGCACATAGCCGCCGCCGACGACGGTGAGGTGTTCGATCCAGATCGGAAGCTGGTGGCTGACGATGACGACGTCGCCCGCTTCGTCCGCCGACAGCCACGGCTGCGCGAAGGCGTCGGTGACTGCATCGCTCATCCGGCGCGCGATCGACGAGTACGCCTCGCCCCACGACGGCCGCAACGGGTTGATGAGCCACGGCCAGTTGAGCGGGTTGCGCGCGGCGCGGGCCATCACCGTGCCCTCGAAGCGGTTGCCCGGCTCGACGACGCGCTCGTCGGTGCCGATGCCGATCGAGAACGCAGCCGCGATGGGCGCCGCGGATTCCTGCGTGCGCGTCAGCGGCGAGGCGATGAGCGCGGCGAGGCTGCGCCTGCGACCGGCCAGCTCGTCGGCGGCGGCCTGCGCCATCCGCTGCCCGAGAGCCGACAGGTGGTATCCCGGCAGCCGCCCGTAGAGCACGCCCTGCGGGTTGTCCACCTCGCCATGGCGCACGAGATGCACCTGCCTGACCGCCGCCACGAGGGTCAGTCTACGGAACGCATTATTAGGACTCCCCCAAGAGCTGTCCAGGGTGATCGTCAGCCCGCGATCTGTGCCTCCTGGCGCGCCGTCCTGGCGGCCTCGCGGTCCTCGTAGGTGTTCTTCGCCCCGAAGAAGATCCAGATCACGACCGAGGGGTTGCGCTTCCTCGACCGCACTTTACCGACACCTGACTATGGATGATCGGATCGAGATTGAGAGGCTGCTCGATCTCGGGTTCAGCACGGCGGAGATCGCCCGCCGGGTCGGGGTTCATCGGGCCACGATCACGCGGGAGACCGCGCGGGGGCGTGGCAGCCTGAACCTGATCACGCGAACCTGCGTCCGTACTTGCGAACAGGTTGGATACTCGCGGTCCGCACGATCGGCTGTATCCGGGCCGTCAGGCGCAGTTGCACGCCGACACCCGCAGGCCGCGTTCGCATCAGCCTTGTCGGATGGAGCATGACCGGCTGGTGGACTAGGTGCTGACGCAGCTGCGGAAGGGGTGGACGCCGGAGGAGATCTCGGGCCGGTTGCCGGTGGAGTTCCCCGACGATCCGCGAATGCGGGTGGGGGCGGAGACGCTGTATGCGTGGATCTACTCGAAACGTCAACGGCATCGGGAGCTGTGGCAGTATCCGCCCCGGGGGGCGCACACGCCGTCGTCGCCGGCAGGGGCGGCGGGTGCACTCAGAGCGGATCAAGCGGCGCACCTCGATTCATGCGCGTCCCACCGAGGTCGAGGACCGTGTCGAGCTCGTCGCGGAGATCGCCAACCGGCCCCGCACGGTCCTCGCCTGGGCTACCCCAGCCACACCCTGTTGCACTTCGGGCTAGAACTCGGGGGATCGATCCCGCTAGCGTCGATTTTCATGAGCTGAGAGCCGACTGCACGCACTGACCGAGGAGTGCCGCCGCGCCGATGAGCGAGGGACCATCAATGGAGACGACCACAGACCTGGGCCTCACTGCGGCCGAGGCCTCCTCGCGTCTGGTCCGGGTCGGGCCGAACCGGCTGTTCACCCCTGCCCCGGTCCGTTTCTGGGCCATCGCTGCCGAGGAGATCCGGGAGCCGATGATCCTGCTGCTGATCGTGGTGGGCATTGTGTACAGCGTTCTGGGCAACCTGGGCGACGCGATCACCATCTTCGCCGTCATCCTGCTGTTGGTGGCCGCGGAGGTGATCAACGAGTTCCGTGCCAAGCGTGCCATCGGCGCCCTCGAGCGACTGTCGGCACCGAAGGCGCGGGTGCGCCGCGACGGTCGGGTCGTCGCGGTAGACACCGAGACCATCGTTCCCGGCGACCTGCTGATCCTGCTTCCCGGTGTCCGACTCGGCGCCGATGCCACGCTGAGCCGTGTCGTGAACCTGAGCGTCGACGAGTCGACCCTCACCGGGGAATCCTTCCCGGTGGAGAAGTCCGCGGGCGACGCCGTCTATGCCGGCGCGGTGGTCGCGGCGGGCGAGGGCGAAGCCGAGGTCACTTTCACCGGCGGTACGACCCGGCTCGGCCGGATGGCCGCCCAGCTCGGCCAGGTGACGCCTCCCAAGACGCCGTTGCAACTTGAGATGAGGTCCCTGTCCGGGAAGCTGCTCTGGGTGGCGGTGTTCTTCTCCGTGGTCATCCCGGTGATCGGCATCCTGCGCGGCGGCGACGTCGGCCCGATGATCCTCACCGGCTTGTCGCTCGCCTTCGCGACCATCCCGGAGGAGCTGCCCATCATCGTCACGATGGTGCTGGGCCTCGGCGCCTATCGGCTGTCGCGGCAGAACTTCCTGGTCAAGCGGCTGCGCGCGGCGGAGACGCTGGGGGATGCCACCGTCATCCTCACCGACAAGACCGGGACCCTGACCGAGAGCCGCATGCGGGTGGCGGCGGTCTGGCCGACGGATGCGGAACGGGCGGTTCTCGAAGCGGCGTCGGGCACAGCGTCCCCCGAGGTGCCGGATGCCCTGGAAGGGGCGGTGACCGAGCGCGCGAAGACGCTGGGCCTGGCTGCACCGCAGGGCGAGATCCTGAACGTGCGCTATCCCGGTGACGGCCGGCGCAGCAAGGCGATGCTGTGGCGTCACCCGGACGGCTCGGTGCGTCTCTATCTCAGCGGCGCACCGGAGGAGGTCTTCGGCCGCTGTCGCGACGTGCCGGCCGCGCTTCGCGAGTCGCTCCAGGCGGAGACCGCCCTGGGCCGCCGGGTCATCGCCGTGGCAACGCGCACGATCGAGGCGCCTCCTGCCGAGGGGTCGCTGGAGGAAGGGGAGCACGACCTCGACCTCGTCGGTCTGGTGGCCCTGGCCGACCCGTCGCGGGCCGGGGTGAAGGAGACGCTCGCGCAGGTGGCGGGCGCCGGCATCCGCACCATGATGGTCACCGGCGATCATCCAGCCACCGCTGCCGCCATCGCCCGCGAGGTCGGCATCGCCGCGGACCGGGTTCTCACCGGTGATGAGCTCGATCGCCTCGATGACGCGACGCTTGCGGATGAGGTGCGCGAAGTCTCGGTCTTCGCCCGGGCCACGCCGCAACACAAATACCGGCTGGTGCAGGCCCTGCAGAAGAACGGCGAGGTGGTCGCGGTGACCGGCGACGGGGTCAACGACGCCCTGGCGCTCAAGGCCGCCGACGTCGGCATCGCCATGGGGATCAGGGGGACCGATGTCGCGAAGGAGGCGGCCCAGGCGGTGCTGGCCGACGACAACTATGCGACGCTCGCCCGCGGCGTCTTCGAGGGGCGGCACTTCTTCGACAACCTGCGCAAGGGGGTCAACTACTATCTCGCTGTCAAGGTCGGACTGGTGGCGATCTTCCTGCTCCCCGTGGTCGCCGGCCTTCCCCTGCCGTTCTCACCGATCCAGATCATTCTGCTCGAGCTGTTCATGGACCTCGCCGCCTCCGCCGGTTTCGTCGCCGAGCCGGCCGAGACCGACATCGCCCGCCGCCCGCCGCGCCGCGCGGGTGGCCCGCTGGTCGATGGCGCCGCCGTACGGCTCATCTTCTTCAAGGGTGCGCTGCTCTTCATCGCGGTCATGGTCGCCTACGGCTGGGCCACCTGGCGGGGGCTGTCACCGGCTGCCGTGCAGAGCTGCTCCTTCGCAGCGTGGATCGTGGGGCACATCGCGCTGGCGTTCATCTCGCGCAGCGACCGCAACTGGGTCTTTCGCCGGGGGCTCTTCTCCAATCGAGTGATGAACCTGTGGGCGGTCGCCGCGATCGCCCTGCTGCTTCTCGCCGTCTACGTTCCGCCGCTGCGGGAGCTGCTGCGTTTCGGCTACGTCGCCGCGTCGGATCTCCTCGTCTCGGCGGCCCTCGCCCTGGTGCTGGTCTCCATCGCGGAACTGAGGAAGGCCTTCACGCGGCCCCGGCGGCGTAGCGCGCCCGCGGGGTGACGGTGCTGGTCCCGCCGCACGCCACGTCGATGCACTCGATGGATGCCGAGCCTCTTCGCCGCCTGCGTGGTCGACTCCCGTCGCGCCGACCCTGCCCTGGGACGCTATGGTCGACCGGGCGCTGCAGTCCTGGCGTGGACAGCGCTGCGTCGGAGTCTCGCCGCCCCTGGTCGCCTGCAGGGTGGCGAGGACGCGGACGTGCGCCATGTTGCGGATCGAGCGGTGAGCACACGGGTGAATCCTCGACCTCGTCCCCGGCCTTGCGGATCTGGATCGAGGATCGCAGCAGCGGCGACGGCCTCTACCGAGTAGCGACCCTTCCCGGTCACGAGCTCACCGTGCCGTTCGAGCGCGTCCAGCAGGGCAGGCATCGCGATGGCCAGAAACTTCCCGCACTCCCTGCCGAAGAACGCCCACACCCTGCTGCACTTCAGACTAGAACTCGGGCGGAGCTTCACGCCGCCCTCCGGCGCGCAACGCCTCCTCGTCTCCGACGGAGCCTGCCCCGACGGCGGGAACCGCCTCGGGCTCTTCCCGCGTGGGCGATGCGAGCTCCTGCGCCCTAGGCTTAAGGACCGTGACTTCGCGCATCCTCATCAAGAACCTCGCCTCGCTTCCGGACGGCCCCGTGGCCGTCGCCGGCTGGGTCGACACGGTGCGCGACCAGAAGAAGGTGCAGTTCGTCGTGCTGCGCGACGAGTCGGGCGCGCTGCAGCTCGTCCACCCGCGCGGCGACGATGCCGTCGCCGACGAACTGGCCGAGACCATCTCCGGCCTCTCGGTCGGCTCGTTCCTCACCGTGACCGGCGAGCTCAAGCACGACGAGCGCGTCAAGCTCGGCGGGGTCGAAGTCAGGGTCGACACGCTGACAGTCGAGACGCGCGCGCTCCCCGAGACGCCGATCGCGGCCGACTCGAGCCTCGACAAACGCCTCGACTACCGCTGGATCGACCTGCGCCAGCCGCGCAACAACCTCATCTTCCGCGTCCAGACCACGCTCGAGCACGCCTGGCGCACCTGGTGGATCGACAACGGATTCGTGGAGGTGCACACCCCGTCGCTGATGTCGTCGCCGTCGGAATCCCGCGCCGAGCTGTTCCAGCTCGACTACTTCGATCTCGGCACCGCCTACCTCGCGCAGAGCCCCCAGCACTTCAAGCAGATGGCGCAGGCGGCCGGCTTCGGCCGCGTCTTCGCCATCACACCGGTGTTCCGCGCCGACCCGTCGTTCACCTCGCGGCACGCCACCGAGTTCACCTCGGTCGACATGGAAGTCTCCTGGGTCGACTCCCACGAGGATGTCATGGCGCTCCAGGAGCAGCTGCTCGTCGCCGGTTTCCAGGCCGTGAAGGATCGCCACGGCGCCGAGATCGAGGCGCTCTTCGGACTGGAGGTCGAGGTCCCCGCGCTGCCGTTCCCGCGGATTCCGCTGGCAGAGGCCCACGCGATCATCCAGGCGCGCGGCTACACGGTGCCTCGCGCCGACGGCGACCTCGACCCGGAAGGCGAGCGGCAGATCGCCGCCTACGTCAAGGAGACGTATGGCCACGACTTCGTGTTCCTCACCGACTACCCGGCGACGATCCGGCCGTTCTATCACATGCTCGACGAGGCGACCGGGCTGACCAAGAGCTACGACCTCGTCTATCGCGGCACCGAGATCACCACCGGGGCGCAGCGCGAGCACCGCATCGAGGTGCTCGAGAAGCAGGCGCTCGCCAAGGGCCTCGACCTCGCCGGCCTCGAGACGTATCTCGAGTTCTTCCGCTACGGGGTGCCCCCGCACGGCGGCTTCGGCATGGGCCTGGCGCGCGTGCTCATGCTGCTGCTCGGCGAGGCGTCGATCCGCGAGGTGACGTTCCTCTTCCGCGGGCCTACCAGGCTGTTCCCATGACGCGCCGGTCGCACTCGCCCGGCGCGGGGCAGTCGGCTTCCTGAGGGGTCGCCGCCGGTGCCGGCAGGGCCGGACACCTTCGGGAACGGGTTACGTTTCCCAGTCGACGGCAGCGCGGCCGTTGTGCACGGTCTTCCACCACGCGAGGTACTCGACGTGCGCGGGGTGGCTGTTGTACGCCTCGAGCGCGGCGAAGTCGGGGAAGCTCGCGTCGATGGCAAGGTCCCAATTGGCCGCGGGGTAGAACTCGTTGAGGCCGACCTCGAAGCTCAGCACGCCGGGGATCCGGTCCGGGAGGGTGAGCAGCCACTCCTTCGCCCGCCGAAGCTGCGCCGGCTTCTCGGGACCTTCCGGCACCGTGAAGGTGACGATATGGCGAACGCTCATGGCACGTTCCGGAGGGCTTTCTCGAGGCGGTCCTCGTCGACCCGCCAGTAGCTGTGCATGCGCCCATCGACGAGCACGACGGGGATCTCCTCGCCGTAGCGCGCGACGAGCACCGGGTCGGAGAGGATGTCGATCTCGTCCACCACGATTCCGGGGTCGACGGATGCCACCACCCTGGCGACCGCCGCGCGGGCGTCGGTGCAGAGGTGGCACCCCGGTCTCGTGTAGAGGGTGATCGTCACGCCATTCAGTCAATCACGTGCCCGAACACACGACGCCGGAAGCACCGGCGCGCTTGAACACCACGCGCCGGGCGGGGACCGGCGCGCTTGAACACCACGCGCCGGGCGGGGACCGGCGCGCTTAAACACAGAGCGCCAGGCGAACCTGGCGCTGGGTGCAGAAGTACTG
>JAJYBG010000056.1 GCA_021779075.1 Actinomycetes bacterium
TAGTTAGCCGGTGCTTTTTCTGCAGGTACCGTCACTTTCGCTTCTTCCCTGCTAAAAGAGGTTTACAACCCGAAGGCCGTCGTCCCTCACGCGGCGTTGCTGCATCAGGCTTTCGCCCATTGTGCAATATTCCCCACTGCTGCCTCCCGTAGGAGTCTGGGCCGTGTCTCAGTCCCAGTGTGGCCGGTCACCCTCTCAGGCCGGCTACCCGTCGTCGCCTTGGTAGGCCTTTACCCCACCAACAAGCTGATAGGCCGCGAGTCCATCCATGACCGAAATTCTTTCCACCTCGAGAGATGCCTCTCAAAGTCCTATCCGGTATTAGACGCCGTTTCCAGCGCGTATCCCAGAGTCAAGGGCAGGTTACTCACGTGTTACTCACCCGTTCGCCACTAATCGGGCCGGAGCAAGCTCCAGCCGTCATCGTTCGACTTGCATGTGTTAAGCACGCCGCCAGCGTTCGTCCTGAGCCAGGATCAAACTCTCCATAAAAAATTGGTGCCGGTGAGCCGCGGGAAAATGCGACACGCCGACGAGTTCGATCTGACTGAAAACGAATATCTACTGACATTCGTTATGTTCAATCCAAAGGAATCTCTGCGACTCCATGAATGGAGCGCACGAGGTAATTGGCATTGACAATGTGCACGCTGTTGAGTTCTCAAGGACCGTACGCACCCGGGTTCTACGAGCCAGCGCAGCTGTCTCGTGTCGCCCCGGGGCAACTTCTCTAGCCTAGCAGCAGGACCCCCGCGCGATCAAATCACTCGAGATGCCGTTTCGGCCTTCCAGGCGCCTCGATCAGCACTCGTTCGAGTTGCCTTCTCGGGCGCCGGATTGTCACTACTTGAGGCGGAGCAGCTTTCGCGCTCTCACACCTTTGGGGCGACGAGTTACTAACTTAGTCACGCCTTCCGCGGGGTGCAAATCGAGGCAGGTGGCCCGGGCGTGTCGGGTGTCGGGGGCCGTTGCTCCCGCGGAATCCCGCCGTTATATCGTGAGATGTCACAACCGACCGGGCGCTCGAACAGCACTGTGCGAGGCCACGATGAGAGGAATCGATTCCATGGTCTACGCCGTGGTCAACCCCGCAACCGGAGAGACGATCAGGGAGTATCCGACGATCACTGATGCGGGGATCGAGGAGGCGATCGCATCGGCCGAAGCCGCCTATCGCGGCTGGTCCCGCTCGACCACCGCCGGGGAGCGCGCCGCGCTCGTCCGACGTGTCGGGGAACTGCACTCGGAGCGCCGCGAGGAGCTCGCCAAGACCATCGTCCGCGAGATGGGGAAGCCGATCGAGCAGGCTCTGGGCGAGGTCGACTTCTGCGCCAGCATCTACGGTTTCTATGCGGACAACGCGGCGAAGCTGCTCGCCGACGAACCCATCGAACTGCTCGCCGGCGAGGGCACGGCCGTGGTGCGCAGGAGTCCAGTCGGCGTGCTGCTCGGCATCATGCCGTGGAACTTCCCCTACTACCAGGTCGCCCGATTTGCCGGCCCCAACCTCCTCATCGGCAACACCATCCTGCTCAAGCACGCCCCGCAGTGCCCCGAGTCGGCCGCGGCGCTGCAGCAGATCTATCTCGACGCCGGATTCCCCGCCGGCGCGTACGTCAACATCTACGCCACCAACGAGCAGATTGAGACCGTCATCGCCGACCCTCGGGTACAGGGCGTCTCGCTCACCGGCTCGGAGCGAGCGGGTACCTCGGTCGCCGCGATCGCCGGCAAGCACCTCAAGAAGGTCGTGCTCGAACTGGGGGGCTCCGACCCCTTCATCCTGCTGTCGACGAACGATCTCGACTCCGTCGTGGAGCAGGCCGTCGAAGCCCGCCTCGACAACACCGGGCAGTCGTGCAACGCCGCCAAGCGCTTCATCGTCGTCGAGGACCTCTACGAGCCGTTTCTCGAGAAGTTCACCGCTGCCCTCACCGCAGTAACCCCGGGCGATCCAACCTCGTCGGAGACGCCGATCGGGCCGCTCTCGTCGACCGCCGCCGCCGATCGCCTCGAGGAGCAGCTCGGCCGCGCGGTCGCCCAGGGGGCGACACTCGTTTCGAACGGCGGTCGCGAAGGCAACTTCATCGCGCCGGCCGTGCTGACGAACATCTCTCCGGAGAGCGACGCGTACCGCGAGGAGTTCTTCGGCCCCGTCGCATCCGTCTACAAGGCCGCGAACGAGACGGAGGCGATCCGCGTCGCCAACGACACCCCGTTCGGCCTGGGCTCGTATGTATTCACGACGGATCCCGAGCAGGCGCTGCGCGTCGCCGACAAGATCGACGCGGGCATGGTCTACGTCAACCTCGTGCTCGCCGACGGCGCCGAGCTGCCGTTCGGGGGGGTCAAGCGCAGCGGCTTCGGTCGCGAACTCGGCCGCTTCGGCGCCGACGAGTTCGTCAACAAGAAGCTCATCCGGATCGGCCTGGCTTAGGGCTGCCGTCCGGTGAACCATCGCCACGGGCTGATCCTGCGAACGGGCGGAGCCTGGCGCGGAACCCGAGGAAATGAGGAACGGCCCCGCGGAAGCGGGGCCGTTCCTCATTTGCGGAATGCTTACAGCACCGTCACGTCGAGCGGGATGCCTGGGCCGAAGGTCGTCGAGACGGCGCCCTTCTGGATGTAACGACCCTTGGAGGCCGACGGCTTGGCGCGCTGGATCTCGTCGAGGGCGGCCTTGAAGTTCTCCTGCAGCTGGTCTGCGGTGAACCCCGCCTTGCCGACGACGAAGTGCACGTTGGAGTGCTTGTCGACGCGGAACTCGATCTTTCCGCCCTTGATGTCGGAGACGGCCTTGGCCGCATCCGGCGTGACCGTCCCGGTCTTGGGGTTCGGCATGAGGCCGCGCGGACCGAGGACCTTGCCGAGCCGGCCGACCTTGCCCATGAGTTCGGGGGTCGAGACGGCGGCATCGAACGTGGTGTAGCCGCCAGCCACCTTCTCGATGAGCTCGTCACCGCCGACCTCGTCGGCGCCGGCGGCCAGCGCCGCTTCGGCCGCGGGGCCCGTCGCGAAGACGATGACGCGGGCCGTCTTGCCCGTGCCGTGCGGCAGAATGACGGTGCCGCGCACCATCTGGTCGGCCTTGCGGGGGTCGACGCCGAGCTTCAGCGCGACCTCGACGGTCGAGTTGAACCTCGCCGAGCCGGTCTCCCTCGCGAGGGCTACGGCCTCATCGGGGCTGTAGAACCTGCCGGCCTCGATCTTCTCAGCCGCGGCGCGGTATGCCCTGGACTTCTGTGCCATTGTCGGTTCCTCCCTTACGCGTCCACAGTGATGCCCATGGAGCGGGCGGTTCCGGCGATGATCTTCTCGGCGGCCTCGATGTCGTTCGCGTTGAGATCGACGATCTTCTGCTCGGCGATCGCGCGCACCTGCTCGCGGGTGAGCTTGCCCACCTTCGAGATGTGCGGTGTGCCCGAGCCCTTCTGGACGCCGGCAGCCTTCTTGATGAGCTCCGCGGCGGGCGGGGTCTTAAGGATGAACGTGAAGCTGCGGTCCTCGTACACCGTGATCTCAACGGGGATCACGTTGCCGCGCTGGTTCTCAGTCGCCGCGTTGTACGCCTTGCAGAACTCCATGATGTTGACACCGTGCTGACCGAGCGCCGGGCCGATGGGCGGGGCCGGGTTAGCGGCGCCGGCATTGATCTGAAGCTTGATCAGACCAGTAACCTTCTTTTTCGCTGCCATTTCTTTACCTTTCTCACGAGGGCCCGGAGGCCCTCTCCCACGCGGCCGAATTGCCGGTGGTGGACTGGGGAAGCCTACTGCTTGGTGACCTGGTCGAAGCTGAGCTCGACCGGGGTCTCACGTTCGAACAACGAGACGAGAACGGTGAGCTTGCCGCTCTCGGGCTTGATCTCGCTGATCGTTCCGGGAAGCCCGGCGAACGAGCCCTCCTTGATGGTGATCGTCTCGCCGACCTCGAAGTCGATCTCGGTGACGACCGAGCGCGACGCCGATTTACCGCCCTTCGCGCCGGCCTTGCCGACCGGTGCGGTCTCGACCTGGAGGGTCGGCTTGAGCATCTCGAAGGCCTCGTTGAAACGCAGCGGAGTCGGGTTGTGCGCGTTGCCGACGAATCCGGTCACACCAGGGGTGTGGCGGACGACCGACCAGCTGTCCTCGTTGAGATCCATGCGCACGAGCACGTAGCCGGGGATGCGCACGCGGTTGACCATCTTGCGCTGGCCGTTCTTGATCTCGACCACGTCCTCCATCGGGACCTGGATCTCGAAGATGTAGTCCTCCATGCCCATGGACTGGATGCGGTTCTCGAGGTTCGACTTCACGCGCCGCTCGAAGCCGGCGTAGGAGTGGATGACGTACCACTTGCCCGGCTTGAGGCGAAGCTCGAGCTTGAACGCCTCGTAGGGGTCGGCCTCGACCGGCGCGGCCGGCTCGTCGGATGCGGGCGCGTCGACGACCTCAGCCCCGGGCGCGTCGATGGCGATCTGCTCGTCGAATTCGCTCTCGATGTCGGACACGATCTCTTACCTCTTGCTTCTACTTGCCGAAGGCGACCAGGACCAGCCACCCGAACAGCTGGTCGAGACCAAACACGATGGCCATCATGATGACCACGAAGATCAGCACGACGCCCGTGTAGCTGAAGAGCTCGCCGCGCGTGGGCGTGACGACCTTCCTCAGCTCGCTGAAAACCTGTCGGACGAACAGGGCGATCCGCGAGAAGGGGTTGCGGCGAGCCGCACGCTCCTTCTTGGCGACGGCGACGACGTCCTCACTGGGCTCGTCGATCACGTTTCGGGCCACCTGGTTCTACCTTTCATGGGTCGGCGCGAAAACGCCGACTTGCAGGGCGGACAGGACTCGAACCTGCAACCTGCGGTTTTGGAGACCGCTGCTCTACCAATTGAGCCACCGCCCTAGACGTACGAAATCGAACCCGACACCCGCTTCCGGGCGCGACGAAGCTTGGCTCTTTTTCAACCGCCTCGAACAGTCTAGGTGCGCGGGAGACGGGCACAAAACAGAGCTCGGGCCCCGCTCGGCTGCCGGCGCACGCCGCGCCACCATCGGTCCGCGGCGCACTCGACCGACAGTCAGGGAAGCCACTGGCGAATCCCAGTCGAGAGCAGGATGCTGAACACCACGACCGCCGGGCTCGAGCCGGAGACGAGCGTGTCATCCCATCGCCGCCGCCCCGAGCGCGGTCGCCTCGACAGTCGCTAGGGTCTCGCCCACCAGCAGTCGCCGTGTCGCCCACCGCGACCTTGACCACGGTGGCGGTACCGGAGGTTTGACTGCCCCGGCCGCCGACGGAGCGCGCCCCCGAAACTGGTCCCACCGGCTCAGACGATGACAGGCTCGGGTGCGAGCAGCACGCCGAAATCGGCCGCGACCCGCGACTGCACGAACACGGCGAGCTGCATCACCTCGGCCGCCGTCGCTCCCCCGCGGTTGGTGATCGCAAGGGTGTGCTTCGACGAGATGCCCGCTCTCGAGCCGGCGAGCGCGAAGCCGCGCCGGATTCCGACATGCTCGATGAGCCAGGCGGCGCTGAGCTTGACGAGGACAGGCCCGTCATCAGGCTGCTCGGACGGAGCGACCGGCCAGCGCGGCGCGTCCTCGGGAAGAGTGCGCGCGAGGCTCTCGGAGACGATGGGATTCGTGAAGAAGGAGCCGACACCCCAGCTGTCGTGATCGGCCGGGTCGAGCAGCATGCCCTTGGAACGACGCAGCGCGAGCACCTGCTCGCGGATCTCGGCGATCGGGGCCGCGTGGCCGACGTCAGTGCCGAGCACCGCGGCGAGCTGGTCGTAGGCGACCGACCCGACCAGCGACGGCGTCAGCGCGAACTCAACGGCGACGATGACCCCCTCGAAGCCCCGCTTGAAGATCGAGCTGCGGTAGGCCAGCCCGAGTTCGGAGGCCGGGAGGCGGCGGGCCGAGGCCGCACCGGGTGCGACGACGTCGACTCCGACGAGCACCGAGGCGACCTCGACGCCGTAGGCGCCGACGTTCTGCACCGGAGTCGCTCCGACGGAGCCGGGGATTCCGCTGAGGGCCTCGATGCCGCTCCAGCCGTTGGCGACGGCGTCGGCAACGAGGCCGTCCCATGGTTCGCCGGCCTGGACGCGCAGGTGCACGAGACCGTCGGCGGAATCGATCCGCTCGATGCCGCGGGTGACGACGTGAAGCACTGTGCCGGGGAATCCGTCATCGGAGGCGACGACGTTGGAGCCTCCGGCGAGGACGAGGTGCGGCTCCGGGTCTTCGAGCATCGTGCTCGCGGCGGCGACGAGCTCGGCCTCGGTGGCGGGCGCGAGGTACCTCAGGGGCGCGCCGCCGACGCGCAGCGTCGTCAGCTCGGCCAGCCGGGGCCCGGTCACGCCAGCCGCACCCGCACCTGCGCCTTGCCGAGCACCGTCCGCCCGGCCGCGGTCACCGCGAGATCGATGCGGACGACGCCCGGGTCGGCGTCGGTCGGCAGCGCGCCGACCGTGGCGACCACGCCGAGCGTCGCACCCTCGACCGGGTCGACGACGACCGGCCTCGTGAAGCGCACCTGATAGTCGACGATGTGCTCGGCGCCGCCTGCCCAGTCGACGACGGGCTGCACGGCCACGCCCATCGTGAGCATGCCGTGGGCGAGGACGCCGGGAAGGCCGACCGAGGCCGCGACATCGTCCCGGTAGTGGATGGGGTTGAAATCGCCGGATGCCCCGGCGTAGCGCACCAGCGACTCGCGAGTGAGGTGGAAGGCGGCCTCGGCGACGACGTCGCCCACGGCGAGGTCGGCCATCAGTCTCCGCCCCTCACGACGAGCGTCGAGGTCGCCGTCACGACGTGCGCCCCGTCGCGGTCGGTGACGACGGTATCGGCAGTGATCATCGCGTTGCCGCCAAGGGACTTGACGCTCGTCACCGTCAGCTGCCCGGTGAGCTCGTCGCCCGGCACGATGGTGCGCGAGTAGACGAAGTGCTGGTCGCCGTGGACGACCTTGCTGAAGTCGATGCCGACGTCGGGGTCGTCGAGGAGCTGGTCGAGGGTGAGCTGCTGGATGACGATCGCGAAGGTCGGCGGCGCCACAGCGCCCGTCGTGTCGCCGGCGAACACGGCGCGGGCGAACTCGCGGATCTTCTCGACGCCCACCGTGTACGGCACGGTCGGGGGCAGAGTGCGGCCCTCGAGGGCGAGATTGATGGTCACGAAGTCAGTCTATTTAAACAGAGGAAAGGCCCCGCCGAAGCAGGGCCTTTCTCGAAGATGGGGAGCCTTACTGGCAGCTTTCGCACTGCAGAAGGTCCATCGGGTCGACGGGAACCGCGTAGCCGCCGATGCTGTCGCCTTCGTAGTCCATGAGGGCCTCCTTCGAAGCTTCACGTAGTACCGCGTTTTGCGGTAGAACCACTATATACCCGGAATGACACCTTTGTCATTACCCTAGATGTTGTGTTTCTCCACATCGGGCGCACCGGGTTGTCCACGGCGCGGGCGGCAGCCAGGTGACAGGAAGACTTCGAAACGCGAGATTTCACGCTGATCGGCTATTCCGCGGAGAAGCCGCCCGTGACGTTGAAGGACGAATCCAGCTCCCAGGGGTCCTTGATGTGCTGCGAGCGGTCGCTCGTCTCGAGCGCCCTGGCGAGCGAGCGGGCAGCGCGGTCGATGCGATCGGGAAGCGACGGCAGCGAATCGTCCGACGAGCCGGCCCAGTCCTCGGTGGCGGCGTAGACGCCGGTCGTGAGCACGTCGGCATGGAGGTAGGCGAAGAGCGGGCGCAGCGCGTACTCGAGGACGAGCGAGTGGCGAGGCGATCCGCCCGTCGCGCCGATGAGCACCGGCTGGCCGCTCAGCGCACTCGGGTCGATGACGTCGAAGAACGACTTGAAGAGGCCGTTGAAGCTGGCGTTGAACACCGGAGTCACCGCGATGAGCCCGTCGGCGTTCGCGACGGTCTCGATGACGCTCGCCAGCTTCGGGGTGGGGAATCCCGTGATGAGGTTGTTCGTCACGTCCTTCGCGGTGTCGCGGAGCTCGAAGATCGAGGCTTCGACTTCGATGCCGTTCTCCTTCGCGATGGCCACGGTGGCCTGGGTGAGGCGGTCGGCGAGCAGCCGTGTCGATGAGGGGGCGCCGACGCCGGCCGCGACGACGGCGAGCTTGCGAGTGGTGGTCATGGTGTCACGCCTTCACGGGGTCGGAGGCGCGGTACGGGCCGCCCACGGTGAGGTTGTCGCCGCCCGCCTGGTTCGGGCGCGCCTCGAAGACAGGGCCGTCGCCGTACTTGGCCTTGACGAGCGCCTCGTGAGTCGGGGCGTCGGCGGTGCCTTCCGGGCGGTTCTTGGCGAACTCCTTGCGGAGCACCGGCACGACATCGGAGCCGAGGAGGTCGATCTGCTCGAGCACCGTCGTGAGCGGCAGGCCGGCGTGGTCCATGAGGAAGAGCTGGCGCTGGTAGTCGCCAGCCCAGTCGCGGAACGACAGGGTGCGGTCGATGACCTGCTGCGGCGAGCCGACCGTGAGAGGGGTCATCTCGGCGAACTCCTCGAGGCTCGGACCGTGGCCGTACACCGGCGCGTTGTCGAAGTAGGGGCGGAACTGCGCAACAGCGTCCTGCGAGTTCCTCGCCATGAACACCTGGCCGCCGAGGCCCACGACGGCCTGCTCACGCGTGCCGTGACCGTAGTGCTCGAAGCGATCGCGGTAGAGGTTGATGAGGCGGGCGAAGTGCTCTTTCGGCCAGAAGATGTTGTTCGCGAAGAATCCGTCGCCGTAATAGGCGGCCTGCTCGGCGATCTCGGGCGAGCGGATGCTGCCGTGCCAGACGAAGGGAGCCACGCCGTCGAGCGGACGCGGGGTCGCGGTGAAGCCCTGCAGCGCGGTGCGGAAGTGGCCCTCCCAGTCCACGATGTCCTCCGTCCAGAGCCGGTGGAGCAGCGCGTAGTTCTCAATGGCGAGCGGGATGCCCTGGCGGATGTCCTTGCCGAACCACGGGTAGACCGGGCCGGTGTTGCCGCGGCCCATCATGACGTCGACCCGGCCCCGCGCGACGTGTTGGAGCATCGCGAAGTCCTCGGCGATCTTCACCGGGTCGTCCGTGGTGATCAGGGTCGTCGCGGTCGAGAGGATGAGGCGCTCGGTTTTGGCGGCGACGTAGGCGAGGGTCGTGGTCGGTGACGAGGAGAAGAACGGCGGGTTGTGGTGCTCGCCCATCGCGAAGACGTCGGGCCCTGCCTCT
>JAJYBG010000005.1 GCA_021779075.1 Actinomycetes bacterium
CGCGGGCAGAAAGGCCCAACGACCAGCCCTGCCCAAAACGAGGCGCACCACTCAAATGGAAATCAGACGCACGCCCCCCGCCGGGTCGGTGGATCGAGGCTTAGCCACGGCCGGTCACCCCCGCCCGGTCTCCGACGCTCCGCGCTCGTGGCGGGCTTCCAGCCAGGCGTTCACGTCCGCCGCGCTGAATCTCAGATGCTTGCCGACACGGTAGGCCCTGGGGCCGCGCCCGTTCACACGCCAGTCGTAGATCGTCTGCACCGGCACGCCGAGGTAGCGCGCCAGCTCTGCGGCCCCGAGCAGCGGGGCCAGTCCCATCCGGTTCGAGTTGTCTTCCATACCGGATAGGTGCGGAAGACGTTCCGACGGGGCCGGAGAAAACCGGAAACCGACCCAGAACGACGCGAACAGGAACAGCGAGAGCGACCCCATTCCGATGGGATTGCGATGGATTCATCAAATCCGACCCCTGCAAAAAGTCGCGAAACCCCAGGGATTCCGGGCGACTTCCGTAGGGCGGGCGGGACTTGAACCCGCGACCCAAGGATTATGAGTCCTCTGCTCTAACCGGCTGAGCTACCGCCCCTCGGCGATGGGACCGGTCACTCTGTCACCGGGTCCGTCACCGGCATCCCACGATACAGAGCCTCGAACGTCGACACGGTGCGCTCGATGTCGTGCGACTGCACGATTCGGAGGCTCGCGTGCTTCATCGCGTCGAACTCGGCCTCCGGCAGCGTCAGCACACGCTCCAGCTTGGCGGCGAGATCGACGACGTCGCCGGGGCGGAAGAGGTAGCCGTTCTCGCCATCGTGAACGAGATGGGGCAGCGCCATCGCGTCGGCCGCGACGACGGGAAGCCCGGATGCCATCGCCTCCATCGTCACGATGGACTGCAGCTCCGCGATCGACGGCATGGCCAGAACACTCGCCGCGGTGTAACGGGCCGGCAGATCGGCGTCGGAGACGTAGCCCGCGAACGCGACCCGATCGCTGAGGCCGAGCGACGCCACGAGCTTCTCGAGTTCGGCGCGCTGCTCGCCCTTGCCGACGATCTCGAGCCTCGCGCCGAGCGACTCCGGCAGCAGCGCGAACGCCCTCACCAGCACGTCGATGCACTTCTCATGCGCGAGACGGCCGACGAAGAGGACCGTATTGCGGGCCCCCTGGAACGACGGCGTGTAGTCGGTGGTGTGGATGCCGCACGAGATCGCGTGCACATCGCGGATCGGCGTGTGCTCCTCGAGGAACTCGGCCGCGCGGCGCGTCGGCGTCGTCACCGCCTCGGCCCTGCCGAGCACCTTCCCCTCGTCGCGCCACGCCCACTTGAGCAGAACCGGCCACGCGAACCGTGGCACGCCGGTGAACTCCAGCATGTTCTCGGGCATGGTGTGATTCGTCGCGATGAGGCGGATGCCGCGGCTGCGCGCCTCGACCGAGAGCGCGCGGCCGACGATGAAGTGCGACTGGAAGTGCACGGCATCCGGCTTCACATCGTCGAGAATGCGCGCGACGCCGCGGCGCGCAGCCCCCGGGAAGATGAAGCGCACCCACTCGTGCAGGGGCCAGCGGTGCGAGCGCAGCCGATAGACGAAAACGGCATGCCCAGCATGCGTCTCGACGCCCTCGTGGGGAACACCCGTATCGGACGGTGCGACGACCACGACGCGATGGCCGCGCTCGATGAGACCCTCGGCGAGTCGCTCGGCAAACTTGGCCGCGCCGTTGACGTCCGGGGCGAAGGTGTCACAGCCGAGCAGGATCGTGAGCCGCTCGTCGGTGGCCGGGTCCGGCAAATCGTCTACCTTCCGTCGGGGACGCCTCAGTCTAGAAGCGCGATTCGGGCGATCAGTGTTCGACGCGCGCCTGGGGGTGGTAGCGCGCGAGGACGAGCACTCCCACGATCGCCACGAGCCCCGTCACGACGAAGAGGGCGGTGGTCCAGCCCTGCGCGACGGCCGCCTCGTTGAGGATGACGATGCCGATGGTCACCGCGACCATCGGGTCGATGACGGTGAGCCCCGCCATGACGAGGTCGGGCGGGCCCGAGGCGTAGGCGTTCTGCACGAAGTACGCGCCGAGCGCGACCGCGACGAGCAGCGCGAGGATGCAGATCGCGGTGAGGAAGCCGAACGCACCCTGCTCGGTGCGTGAGATGACGACCTTTGCGAGCGTCGCGACGAAGCCGTAGAGGACGCCCGCGCCGATGACGTAGACGAGGGCGCGCAGGCGCTTGCGCAGCAGCACGAACCCCACGATGCACGCCGCGAGCACCCAGCCGAGGACGGCGAGCACCTGCACCAGCGCGCTCTCGGTGACGCCGACGTCGCGCGAGGTGAAGGCGGCGATGATGACGAAGACGCCGACCCCGCCGACGCAGAGGCAGATGGCCGTGATGGTCGGCGTGTTGAGCTTGGTCTGCGACAGCCACGAGTTGAGCACGGCCGTGACGACGAGGCCGAAGGCGCCGATGGGCTGCACGACCATGAGCGGGGCGAAGGCGAGGCTCGTGAGCTGCAGCACGATGGCGATGCCGATGAGGGCGGTACCGGCGATCCAGGTGGGGCGCTTGAGCAGCATTCCGAGATGGCGCATGCCGAGCCCGCCGGCGGCGGCCACCAGCTCGCCGGTCTCGGTGCCGACCTTGGTGACGCCACGGCTCTGGAACTGGGTGCCGAGCGCAAGCAGAATCGCGCCCGCGAGCGCGATGGGGATGCCGATGAACTGTTTGGGGTCGAGGGCGAGTCCCTGCGCCACGCTGCTCAGACTGCCGCCCACCTCGCAAAAGTACCCGATGCTCCCCCGATATTCTGGACGAATGGCCGTGCTACCCATCAGGATCTGGGGCGAGACCGTCCTCCACACCCCCGCGGCACCGGTCACCGTCTTCGACGACAAGCTCCGCACGCTCGTCGCCGACATGTTCGAGACGATGGACGCTGCACCCGGCGTCGGCCTCGCAGCACCGCAGGTCGGCGTCGCCCAGCGGCTGTTCGTCTACGGCTGGAGCGACGACGAAGCTGCCGAGTATCGCGGCGTCGCGATCAACCCCGTGCTGTGGCTGTCGCCGGTCCTCGCCGAGGAGCCCGACGAGGAGGCCGAGCAGGAGGGATGCCTGAGCTTCCCCGGGGAGCGCTTCCCCCTCAAGCGCGCCGACCAGGCGATCCTCGCGGCCGTCGACCTCGACGGCGAACCGTTCGAGATCCGGGCGAAGGGCTGGCTGGCCCGCATCTTCCAGCACGAGTACGACCACCTCGACGGCACGCTCTACATCGACCGGCTCTACCCGCCCTACGACGCGGATGCCGCGAAGGTCGCCCGGAAGCGCGGCTGGGGAAAGCCGGGGCGCTCCTGGCTGCCGGGAATGGACAGGCTCGAAGGCTAGCCGCGAATTGCGCCACGTACAGGTTTCAGCCGCCGGAGCCTGACATGGCGCAATTCGCGCACTGACCTCGACGCGAGGCGCGCCGGACAGATTTGCTAGAGTGGCTTCTGCCGCCGAAGTCCAGGCAGCGCATTCCTCGATAGCTCAATTGGCAGAGCAGCCGGCTGTTAACCGGCAGGTTCTTGGTTCGAGTCCAAGTCGGGGAGCTCCACCAGATCGAGCGCCTCCTTCAGCCGAGCGACGAAGGGGTGCGCGGGCGACGCGAACACCTCGTCCACTCCCCCGTACCCGACGATCTCGCCCTCGTGCAGCACAGCGACGTTGGCCTCCAGCGCCCGGAGCACGCCGAGGTCGTGCGTCACGAGCAGGGCGGCGAACCCGGGGTCGCGCTGAAGCTCGCGGATGACGCCGAGCACGGCATCCCGCACGGTCGCGTCGACGCCCGCGGTCGGCTCGTCGGCGATGAGCACGTTCGGCCCGAGGACCAGAGAACGCGCGATCGCGACCCGCTGCTGCTGGCCGGCGCTGAGCTCGTAGGGGTACTGCCAGGCCGCCTCCAGCGGCAGACCGACGGCGATGAGGAGCCGCCCTACCCGGTCATCCCCGGCCGCTCGGGCGAGCGGTCGTGACCGCGCGTAGACCGGTTCGAGGATGAGATCGGCGACCGTGCGGGTGCGCGTGAGCCGTGTCGCGGCGTCCTGCCGCAGAAAGCCGACCGAGAAGTCGAGGGCGCGCCGCCCGCGCCGGCTGAGGCGCCGCAGCGGAACGCCGCGTACGGCCGCCTCGCCGCCGGTCACCCGAAGATCCCAGCCGCCCGGCCCCTTCTGGCGCAGGGCGCCGGCCAGCACCCGGGCGAGCGTCGTCTTGCCGCCGCCGCTCTCGCCGAGGATGCCGAGAATCTCCCCCGGCCCCACCGTCAGCGAGACGCCGCGCAGCGCGTGCACGACGCCAGAGCGCGTGGCGTAGTCGGCGCTGAGATCACTGACCTCGATCGGCGCTCTCTCTGCCACGGCTCGACCCTAGTCGCCGAGCGCGCGCAGGGCGTCGCGCCGTTCGGCCTGCGCGTCCGGGTCCGGCACAGGCAGCGAGGCGAGCAGCCGGCGCGTGTACGCGTGCTGCGGGCTGCCGAGCACCTGGGAGTTCGGACCGGTCTCGATGATCTCGCCGTTCCTCATCACCGCGATGCGCGTCGCGAGCTGGTCGACGACGGCAAGGTCGTGGCTGATGAACAGCGCAGCGAACCCGAACTGCCGCTGAAGCTCGCCGAAAAGCTCGAGCACCCGCGCCTGCACCGAGACGTCCAACGCCGAGGTCGGCTCGTCGAGGACGACGAGCGACGGCGAGAGAGCCAGCGCGCGGGCGAACGAGACACGCTGGCGTTGGCCGCCGGACAGCTCGTGGGGGAACCGCTCGCCGTACACGGTCGGCAGCTGCACGGCATCCAGCAGTTCGTCGACGCGAGCGCGGGCGTCGCGAGCGGTTCGAGCGCGGCCGTGGACGATGAGCGGCTCGGCGACGCACTCGGCGATGGTGAGCAGCGGGTTGAAGCTCGTGCCCGGGTCCTGGAAGACGAACCCGATGTCGCCGCGAACCGCCCGGAAGCGCCTCTCACGGACGCCGTTCATCTCGAACCCGAGCACGTCGAGGGAGCCGCCGGTCACCGGCGTGAGGCCGGCGATCGCGCGCCCGATCGTCGTCTTGCCCGAGCCCGACTCCCCCACCAGACCCAGGACCTCGCCGGCATGGATGTGGAAGTCGACGCCGCGCACCGCCGTGAAACCGCCGCTCCCGAACCTGGCCGGGTACTGGATGACGAGGCGCTTCGCCTCGACCACGTTCGCCGTCGCCGGCTCCGGCGTGTCCCGCTGCGAGTGGCCCGCGCCGACGCGAGGCACCGCGGCCAGCAGACGCTGCGTGTAGGCGTCCTGCGGGACCGCGAAGAGCTGTCGCACCGGCGCCTGCTCGACGACCCGACCCTGATACATGACCGCGACACGGTCGGCGAGATCGGCGACGACGCCCATGTTGTGAGTGATGAGCACGATCGCGCTGCCGAAGTCATCCCGGAGACGGCGCAGCAGATCGAGGATCTCGGCCTGCACCGTCACGTCGAGGGCGGTCGTCGGCTCATCGGCGATGATGAGGCCCGGGTTGAGTGCCAGCGCCATCGCGATGACGATGCGCTGCTTCTGCCCGCCGGAGAACTCGTGCGGGAAGTGGTCGATGCGGTGCGTCGGATCGGGGATGCCGACGAGCTCGAGCATCTCGACGGCGCGCGCCCGGGCGTCGGCGCGGCTCAGCCGGCCGTGGGCGCGCAGTCCCTCGGCGATCTGCCACCAGATCGGGTAGACGGGATTGAGCACGGCGGACGGCTCCTGGAAGACCATCGCCGCATCCCGGCCGCGCACCTGACGCAGCTGGCCGGGAGACAGCGAGAGGACATCGACGCCGTCGGACGAGTCCCGCCCGCGCAGCACGACGGCACCCCTCGTCGTCGCAGTCTCGGGGAGCAGGCCGAGGATCGCGCGCGCGGTCACTGTCTTGCCCGACCCCGACTCGCCGACGATCGCGAGCACCTCGCGCTCCCCGACCGCGAGGCTGACGCCGTCGACGGCGAGCACGCTGCCCTCGTCGGTGGCGAAGCGCACCACGAGGTCCTCGATCTTGACGACGTCGCTCATGCCTCGAGCTCCAGTGCGGCTTCGTTCGCCTCGGCCGAGCGGCGGCGCAGCCGCGGATCGGCGAGGTCGTTGAGGCCTTCGCCGAGGAGCGAGATCCCGAGCGCGAGGAGGACGATCGCCAGGCCGGGGAACAGGGCCGTCCACCAGATGCCGGCGGTGACGTCCGAGACGGCCTTCTGCAGGTCGTAGCCCCACTCGGCGGCGCTCGACGGCTCGATGCCGAGCCCGAGGAATCCGAGCCCCGCAAGCGTCTCGAACGCGTCGACGGCGTTGAGCGTGATGATGAGCGGCAGCGTGCGCACCGAATTGCGCAGCACGTGGACGAAGAGCACCCGGCCATTGCCGGCGCCGATGACCTTCGCCGATTCGACGTACGCCTCCGCTTTGATCCGGACGACCTCCGAGCGCACCACCCGGAAGTACTGAGGCACATACACCACCGAGATCGACAGCGCCGCGGCCATGATGCCCGACCAGAGGCTCGACTGCCCGCGGCTGAGCATGATCGAGATGACGATCGCCAGCAGCAGCGACGGGAACGCGTAGATCGCGTCGCAGACGACGACGAGGATGCGGTCGAGGGGCCCGCCGAAGTAGCCCGAGAACAGCCCGAGGAGCACGCCGATGATGAGCGAGATGATGACGGCCGCAACAATGGCCATCAGGGCGGTCTGCGAGGCGTATAGGGTGCGGCTGAGCACGTCGTAGCCGGCGATGGTCGTACCCCAGAGGTGCGTGGCCGAGGGCGCCGCCGAGCCCGGGAACGTGCCCGAGGCATCCTGCAGCTGGTTGAAGCGATAGGGCGCGATCACCGGCGCCAGCAGCGCGACGAGGATGTAGACGAGCGTGATGATCACGCCGACGAGCAGCATGAAGCGCTGGACGCCGACGCTCTGGCGCAACTCGCGCAGGACCGGGACCTTCGCCAGCCACGTTCCGCGCGGCTTCGCGGGCACTGCGGTCATCTCAGTACCTCACCCTCGGGTCGATGAGCGCCGCGATGATGTCGACGATGAAGTTCACCACGGCCACGATCACCGCGAGAAGGGCGACGATCCCCTGCACCGCGACGAAGTCGCGCGCCTGCAGGTAGTGGTTGAGCTGGTAGCCGAGACCGTTCCACTCGAAGGTCGTCTCGGTGAGCACCGCCCCTCCGAGCAGCATCGCGATCTGCAATCCGATCACGGTGATGATCGGGATGAGAGCGGGACGGAAGGCGTGCCTGGTCACGAGGCGGTACTCGCCGACCCCGCGCGAGCGCGCCGCGTCGATGTACCCGGTGTTGAGGGTGCCGATGACGTTGGTGCGCACCAGCCTGAGGAAGATGCCGGCCGTGAGCAGGCCGAGGGTGACGGCAGGCAGAATCGCATGCTGCAGCACATCGGGAAGCGCCGCCGGGTCGCCGGTGCGCAGCGCGTCGATGAAGTAGATTCCGGTGGGATTGCTCAACTCCTGCATCTTGAGCTCGACGGTCGTCGACGCACGGCCTGCGACCGGCAGCACGTGCAGCCAGATCGAGAAGACGAGTTTGAGAAGCAGCCCCGAGAAGAAGATCGGCGTCGCATAGAAGAGGATCGCCAGGACGCGAAGGACTGCGTCCCCCCAGCGGTCGCGGATGAACGCCGCGAGCATGCCGAGCGGGATGCCGACGATGAAGGCCACGACGAGCGCGTAGACCGCGAGCTCGAGCGTCGCCGTGCCGTAGGTCGTGAGAACCGTCGTGATCGGTTGATGATCGCTGTACGTCGTGCCGAAGTCACCGCGCAGGAGCTGCCCGAGGTACTGGGCGTACTGGACGATGATCGGCTGGTCGTAGCCCGCGGTGTGGATGCGCTGTGCGAGCTCGTCCGGCGGAAGGCGCCCGCCCTGCGACGCCGTGATGGGGTCGCCGGTGACGCGCATGAGGAAGAAGACCAGGGTGACCAGGATGAAGATCGTCGGGAAGATGAGCAGGAACCGCACGACGAGGTAGCGGATCAGCCCGCCGCTCGCAGCATGCGTCTTCTCTGCCATCGAGGCCTTCCTGGACGAGGAGGAGGGCGGCCGACCGAAGCCGACCGCCCTGCCGATTGAACGGGCTGCTACTTGGTCAGCGTCGCGTAGCGGAACTTGAACGAGGCGTCGAGGACCGCGCCGGTGACCGACTTGCCGGTGACGATGACCTGCGCACCCTGCAGCAGCGGGATCGTGTCGAGATCCTTGGCCACGAGGTCCTGGATCTGCCCGATCTCGGCGGCGCGCTTGGCCGCGTCGGTCTCGCCGGTCTCCTGCGAGATGAGCTTGTCCACAGCCGGGTTGTCGTAGTGGTTGTGGAGGAAGCCGCCCTGCGGGAAGAACGGGGCCAGGTAGTTGTCGGCGTCCGAGTAGTCCGGGAACCAGCCGCGCTGGAACAGCGGGTAGCCGTCGTTCGGGGCCTGCTTCGAGAACGTCACGTTCTCGACGCCGTTGAGGTTCACGGTGAAGAGCCCGCTCGCCTCGAGCTGCGATTTGAGGAGACCGTACTCGTCACCCGACTGCGGACCGTAGTGGTCGCTGTTGTAGGTGATGTCGAGCGCGACCGGCGAGGTGATCCCCGCCGCGGTCAGCACGGCCTTCGCCTTGTCGAGCGAGGGTCCGCCGTTGCCGTCGCCGTAGAGGCTCTTCAGCGCCGTGTTGGCCCCGGTGAGGCCGTTCGGGACGTAGGAGTAGAGCGGCGTGTAGGTGCCCTTGTAGAGGTCGCTCAGCGCCTGGCGGTTGATGACATCGGCGACGGCCTGGCGCACGGCAAGTGCCTTGGCCGGGTCGGGCGTCGAGGTTCCGGTGCCGAACGGCTGGGTCTTGAAGTTGAAGACGAGGTAGCGGATCTCGCCGCCGGGGCCCGTGGTGACCGTGACCTTGTCGGTCGCCGTCTTGAGGTCGGCGATGTCCTGCGCCGAAAGGCTGCGGTAGGCCGCATCGATGTTGCCGCTCTCGACGTCGAGCTTCAGGTTGGAGGAGTTCTTGTAGTACTTGACGACGACCTCGGCGTTGGCGGCAGGCGGCAGGACGCCGACGTAGCCCGCGTTCTTGACGTAGTCGACGAGCTGGTTCACCTTGTAGCTCTTGATCGTGTACTGGCCCTCGAAGGCATTCGCGGCGACGATCGCGTCATCCGTGGTCAGCGCGGTGGGGCTGAAGACCTTCTGATCGACGATCGGGCCGACAGGACTCGAGAGCACCTGCTCGAACGTCTGGTCGTTGGCGACCTTGAGATGGAAGTCGACGGTGGTGTCGTCGACAACGGTCGTCTTGTCGAGGTTCGCGAGGAGCGAGCTCGGGCCATTGCCGCCGTCGGCGCCGGAAGCGCCGATGGCCTGCTGCCGGTCGAAGGTGAACTTCACCGAAGCGGCATTCAGCGGGTCGCCGTTGGCGAAGGTGAGATTCGGCTTGAGCTTCACCTCGAACGTCGTCGGATTGATGAACGATCCGCTCTCCGCGAGCGAGGGCTTGACGTCCGGGCTGTTGTACGGCGTGTCGAAGAGGAAGCCGAAGACCTGGGTCTGCACGGCGAACGAGCCGTTGTCATAGGAACCGGCCGGGTCGAGCGCGACGATGGAGTCGGTGGTGCCCAGCGTGATGGTCGCGCCGCCGGTCGATCCGGTGCTGGGGCTGCTGCCGGAGCAGCCCGCCAGGACGAGCGATCCCGCGACCGCGGTGGCGGCCAGGGCGATCAAACCAGCCCGGCGCTTCGTGAAGGAAGTCATGCCGCTGAAATCTCTTTCTGTGATGGGTGCAGGGCCCTCCGGCCGCGACTGCGCGGCCTCAAGGGTGGTTGCTAGCTAACCACAACAGTATTTCCGCGGCATAACCGCGGACCCACCACGTCACGCGCGAATCGCTATTCGCCGCGGACCGCGCGCCGCTGCTGCTCGATGTCGGCCATTGCCCGCTGGAGGGTCGCCCGGCCATCGACGTCGACCGGGTCGCTGCGCTGCAGTCGGCCCTGGAGCTCCGCCTTGCGCCCGAGAAGGTCTTTCTCGACGAGCGCGGCGACGGCGCCCCGGACGAAGCCGGCGAGCTGCGCTTCGTCGCGCACCGGAAGGGGCGCGACGGCGAGCTCCTGGACGAGGCCGGCGAGCGGAGCCGGCACATCGGCGAGCACCTTCGCGAACCAGCCGGATTCCGCATAGCTGTCGAGATTCGCAGCGATCGCATCGCGGACCACCTGCAGCGACTGGTTCGCGAACCGCGCCTCGGCCGCCTGCCCGGCCAGGTCGCGGCCGACCAGTTCGGGCTGCTGCAGGATCCCCATGAGAGCGTCCCGCTCGAGCCGGGTCACGGGGTCGGTGGCGAGCGCGAACAGGCCTGCGGGATTTGATGCCCGGATGGCGGGGGTTTCCCCGCCCGCTGCGGGCGGGGGCGAACCGCCTTCTCTCGACAGTCCTGAGGTTTCGGCGCCACCGAGTGGGCGCCGGTGCGCCGGATCGGCGCTATCTCTCCTCTGACGGCCTGCCGCCGTCACCGCGTGCTCGGCCTCGGTCAACTCCGCGCCCGTCATCCGGGCGAGTTCGCGCGTGTAGCCGGGGCGCAGCGCGGTGTCCTTGAGCTCGGCGATGACCGGCGCCGCGGCCCGGAGCGCACCGATGCGGCCCTCGAGCGTCGAGAGGTCGAACCGCGCGACCGTCTGGCGCAGGATGAACTCGAACATCGGCCGCTTCTCGTCGATCATCCGAACGATCGCAGCGTCGCCCTGCGCGAGTCTCAAATCGCACGGGTCGAGCCCGTCCGGGCCGACGGCGACGTAGGTCTGCGCACCGATCCTCGTCTCCTGGATGACGTCCCAGGAGCGCTCGGCGGCCTTCTGGCCCGCCGCATCGGGGTCGAAGGTGAAGACGACCTGGCTGGATGCCTCCTCGTCGCCGAGCATCCGCCGCAGCATCCGCACATGGTCGGCGCCGAACGCGGTGCCGCAGGTCGCGACAGCCGTCGTGATGCCGGCGAGATGGCACGCCATGACGTCGGTGTACCCCTCGACGACGACGACCTGGTGGCCGCGCCCGATGTCGCGCTTGGCGAGGTCCAGCCCGTAGAGCACCTGAGCCTTGTGGTACACCGCCGTCTCGGGGGTGTTGAGGTACTTGGGGCCCTGGTCGTCGTCGAAGAGCCGACGCGCTCCGAATCCGAGCGTCTGGCCGGTGACGTCGCGGATCGGCCAGACGACCCGGCCGCGGAAGCGATCGTAGATCCCCCGGTCGCCCTGGCTGACGAGGCCGGCGGCGGCGAGAACCTCGGGCGTGAACCCCTTCGCGCGCAGGTGGTTCGTCAGCTCGTCCCAGGCCTTCGGCGCATAGCCGACGCCGAAGCGCGAGGCGGCCGCAGCGTCGAAGCCGCGCTCGCCGAGGAACCTGCGGCCGGGCTCGGCGTCGGGCAGGGTGAGCCGCTGCACGAAGAACTCCTCGGCCGCCTTGTTCGCGGCCAGGAGCCGGGTGCGCTGGCCGCGCTCCGCGTCATCCTGCGCGCCACCGTCCTCGTAGGTGAGGACGTAGCCGACGCGGGCGGCGAGCTTCTCGACCGCCTCGGCGAAGGTCACGTGGTCCAGCGCCTGGAGGAACGAGTAGACGTCGCCCGACTCGCCGCAGCCGAAGCAGTGGTAGTAGCCGAGCTGGGGGCGCACGTGGAAGCTCGGGCTGCGCTCGTCGTGGAAGGGGCAGAGCCCTTTGAGCGACCCGATGCCCGCCGGCTTGAGCTGCACGTACTCGCCCACGACGTCGGCGATGTTGGTCCGGGCCTTGACCTCCTCGATGTCGGAGTGTCGGATGCGGCCGGGCATGGCTCGATTATTGCGGAACGCTGCGCTCGAACCAGGCGATCGCTGCCTGATCCGTGAGCGAAGCGACCTGGTCGACGACGACGCGCTTGCGGGCCGCGTCATCGGGCGCCGCGGCCCAGTCGCCCGCGGATCCCGCGTCGAGTCCAACAGGGCCGGCCGCGAGCAGCGCGTCGGCGAGGCCGATGAGCAGCTCCCGCTGTCGCTGGTACACCGGCTGGCGCTCGTTGTTCGCCATGATGTGCGCCGCGGTGATGCCTTTCAGCGCGGCGATCTCCGCCGCGATCTCGCGCGGCACGACGACGGATGCTCCGAACCGGGCGAGCAGCACGACCGGGTGCGCCTCGAGCGTGGCACTCGTGGCAACGCGCACGAACCGGCCGATGAGCTGGCTGGTGAGGTCCTTGAGCCGCGCCTGGGCGAGGCGGGAGCCGTCCCAGGCGGTCACCCAGGCGTCGAGCGCGCGCAGCCGGGTGTACGCCTCGGCGAGCTCTTCCCGGGCGAACTCGTCGCCCGACCAGGCGGCCATCGTGTCGACGAGGTCGGCGTCGGATCTCGACGAGGTGAAGGCTGAGACGTCGATGAATCCGCCGACGACGGCGTCCTCGTAGTCGTGCACCGAATACGCGATGTCGTCGGCGAGATCCATGACCTGCGCCTCGATGCAGCGCACCTGCTCGGGAGCGCCCTGCCGCAGCCAGTCGAAAGCGGCGGTGTCGTCCTCATAGAACCCGAACTTGGCACGACCGCTCGGATCCAGAACGGCCCACGCGGCAGACCACGGATACTTGCAGCTCGCATCGAGGCTGGCGCGGGTGAGATTGAGCCCGTAGGGCCGCCCGTCGACGCCGAACACCTTCGGCTCGAGCCGGGTGAGCACGCGCAGCGTCTGCGCGTTGCCCTCGAAACCGCCGATGTCCGCCGACCAGTCGTTGAGAGCCCGCTCGCCGTTGTGACCGAACGGCGGATGCCCGAGGTCGTGCGCGAGGCACGCCGTGTCGACGACGTCGGGGTCGAGCGAGAGCTGCTGGGCGAGCTCCCGGCCGATCTGCGCGACCTCGAGCGAGTGCGTGAGCCGGTTGCGGGCGAAGTCGAGGCCGAGGGTCGGCGAGAGCACCTGGGTCTTCGCCGCGAGGCGCCGCAGGGCGCTGGAGTGGAAGATCCTGGCCCGGTCCCGGGCGAAGTCGCTGCGCCGGTTCGAGTGCTCCTCGGGAAGCCAGCGCTCGCGGTCGAACGCGGTGTACGCGTCATCCACCGCTGTTGTGCTCCTCCGCGGCGGCGATGTCGGCGCGCGCGGCCTCGTCGAGCTCGCGGCTGTCGAGCCACCGGTCCGGCAGCGACGGCACGCGCGGCCCGCCGGCGCGACCGCGCTGGCCCTCGGCGTCGACGCCGGGGTACGGAGTCGACCAGTCGAGCTCGGCGAGCAATCCGTCGATCTCCTCGAGCGTCGAGGCGGTGGCCAGTGCCGCACGCACCTCGCCGCCGACCGGGTAGCCCTTGAAATACCAGGCGACATGCTTGCGGATGTCGCGGCAGCCGCGCAGCTCGTCTTCGTAGAAGTCGCCGAGCAGTTCGGCATGACGTCGGAACGCGCGCGCGACGACGCCGAGGTCGGGCTGGTAGCCCGCATCGCGCGTCCACTCGCCCCTCATCGCAAGTGCGAGGTCGCCGAACAGCCACGGGCGGCCGAGGCAGCCTCGTCCCACGACGACGCCGTCGGCGCCGGTCTCGGCCATCATCCGCAGCGCGTCGTCGGCAGACCAGATGTCGCCGTTGCCGAGGACGGGGATCGAGAGGGCGTCCTTGAGCCGCGCGATCGCCGACCAGTCGGCCCGCCCCGAGTACATGTCCGCCGTCGTGCGGCCGTGCAGGGCCACCCACTTCGCGCCCTCGTCCTCGGCGATCCGGCCGGCATCGAGGTAGGTGAGGTGGTCGTCATCGATGCCTTTGCGCATCTTCACCGTCACCGGAAGCACCCCCGCCGCGGCGACCGCCTCGTGCACGATCTCGCGGAACAGCCCGAGCTTCCACGGCAGTGCGCTGCCGCCGCCCTTGCGGGTGACCTTGGGTGCCGGGCAGCCGAAGTTGAGGTCGATGTGGTCGGCCAGGCCCTCGTCGACGAGCAGGCGCACGGCATCCCGAACCGTCACCGGATCGGTCGTGTAGAGCTGGATCGAGCGGTACGACTCCGTGGGATGGTGCCGGATCAGCCGGAACGTCTCGGGACGGCGCTCGACGAGTGCGCGGCTCGTGATCATCTCGGTGACGTAGAGACCGGCGCCGAACTCGCGGCACAGCAGCCGGTACGCCATGTTGGTGATGCCCGCCATCGGTGCGAGCACGACGGGCACCTCGAGGCGGTGCTCGCCGAGCATCAGCGCGGGCGCGGCGGTTATCGTGGCTGGCATCCTGTCGATTCTCTCAGACGGGGCTGAACGGAGGGCGAACGCGTGGCCGATGCGTTCGAGGGCCTGACCGGGACTTCCCGGGTGGCGGCGGATGCCGCAGCACGCGGCCTCGCCGTGGAGATCATCCCGCGCCCCCGCGCGAACTCCCTCACGGAGGCGGCGGCACTGCTCGGCGTCGCGCCGTCGGGCATCGTCAAGACCCTCGTCGTGGGGCGTCACGACGGCAGCTTCCTGCTGGCGCTCGTGCCCGGCGGGCGGAAGATCTCCTGGCCCAAGCTGCGCGCCCTCGTCGGCGTCAACAGGCTCGCCATGCCCGACCCGGAAGTGGCGAAGGAGGCGACCGGGTACGAGCGCGGCACCATCACGCCGCTCGGATCGGCGATCGCGTGGCCCGTGTTCGCCGACGTGACCATCGTCGGGCAGACCATCCACCTCGGCTCCGGCGAGCACGGCTTCTCAGCCCGCGCCGAGGCCGACGACCTCATCGCCGCCTACGGGGCGACGGTGGCCGACATCACGGAGCTCGACGAGTAGGGCCGCCTATCGGCGGCGTGTATCCGCGCGACGATCCACTGGAGCGTCGCCCATCGGCGGAAGCGCGCAGACACCGTCAACGCACATCGCGGCGTCCATCTCGCCGAGAGGCGTCAGCTCGATAGCAGGCGTGAGATCGCTCATGCGCCGAACGCTCCCGCCCCGGCCTTGGCGCGCTCGGTGAAGACCTCTTCGAGGACATTGGCGAACACCCGGGCGTCCTGAGCGCCAGAAACGCCGTACTTGCCGTCGATGACGAAGAACGGCACGCCCTGGATGCCGTACGCGACCGCCTGCGCCTGATCCTCGCGGACCGCCGCGAGGTACGTGTGCTGCTCGAGCGCCGCGCGGAGGGCGGCGCCGTCGAGACCGATCTCCTCGCCGAGTTCGACGAGCGAGTCGACCTTGCCGACGTGCCTGCCCTCGATGAAATACGCCTTGAGCAACCGCTCCTTCATCTCGAGCTGCTTGCCCTGGGCCTTGGCAAAGTGCACCGCCTCGTGCGCGAGGACGGTGTTCGTGTGCTGGAGGTGGTCGTAGTCGTAATGGAGCCCGACGGACTCGGCGATGCCGGTCACCCGGTCGAGCATCTCCTGAACCGCCTCGGCCGGCACGCCCTTGTGGCTCGCGAGGAACTCGGCCTCGCCGCCCTCGAAGTCGACGGGAGTGTCGGGAGACAGCTCGAAGGAGTGGTATTCGATCTCTACATCGCGATCGGGGCCGTTGCCGGCGAACAACCCGGCACCCGCCTCGAACTTGCGCTTGCCGATATAGCACCACGGGCACGCGATGTCGGACCAGACGTCGATCTTGATGGGCTCACTCATGATTCGAGTAAACAGCGCTGCCCCACCGTCTATTCCGCATCCTCGGATCAGACGCTGGGCGCGTCGACGGCGCCGCCGAAACGGCGGTCGCGGTCGGCGTAGAGCTCCACGGCGCGCCACAGGTCGGTGCGCGAGAAGTCCGGCCAGAGGGTGTCGAGGAAGACGAACTCGGCGTAGGCGCTCTGCCACAGCAGGAAGTTCGACGTGCGCTGCTCGCCGCTGGTGCGCACGAAGAGGTCGACATCGGGCATGTCCGGCAGGTAGAGGCGGCGCTGGATGGCCTTCTCGGTGACGGCCGACGGCTTCATCCGTCCGGCGGCGACGTCCTCGGCGATGGCGCGCACCGCGTCGGCGATCTCGAGCCGGCCGCCGTAGTTCACGCACATCGTGAGGGTCAGCGCCGAATTGCCCGCGGTGAGCCGTTCGGCGAAGCGCAGCTCGTCGACGACGGACCGCCACAGCCGCGGCGCGCGGCCCGCCCATCGCACGCGCACCCCCCACTCGTTGAGCTGGTCGCGGCGGCGGTGCAGCACGTCGCGATTGAAGCCCATCAGGAACCGCACCTCGTCAGGCGAGCGGCGCCAGTTCTCCGTCGAAAACGCATAGACGCTGAGGTGCTTCACGCCGACCTGCAGCGCGCCCGCGACGACGTCGAGCAGGGCCGCTTCGCCCGCGCGGTGGCCCTCGATGCGGGCGAGGCCGCGACGGTTCGCCCAGCGACCGTTGCCGTCCATGACGATGGCGACGTGGTCCGGCACCTGAGACGGCGGGATGGCGGGCGGGTACTGCGCCGTCCAGTCGATCGGCACGAAAGGCGCGGCGTCCTGGTGCGTGGCGGGCTTCGGTCTCACGCGCTGGCCGCCTGCCGACCACTGTGTGCATTCGCCTCAGCCTCGCGGCTGACGAGCCGCAGCGACCGCAATCCGCGCTCGAGATGCCACTGCGTATATGCGGCGATGATGCCGGATGCCGTGCCGCGGGCGGCCTCGGCCGAGGAATCCGCACTCGCCCAATCGCCCGTGAGCAGGGCCGTGAGCAGCGCGAGGGTCTCGCCGTCGAGCTTGGGCGCGCCGGGCGGTGCGCAGTCGTCGCAGACGACCCCGCCGAGCTGCACGACGACATGCGAGTGCGGGCCGGGCTTGCTGCACCGGGCGCAGTCGCCGAAGCTCGGCGCCCAGCCGGCGATGGCGAGGGCCCGCA
Source organism: Actinomycetes bacterium (assembly GCA_021779075.1). GTDB lineage: Bacteria > Actinomycetota > Actinomycetes > Actinomycetales > Microbacteriaceae > Gryllotalpicola. Next base: position 16,821 of record JAJYBG010000005.1, read on the forward strand.
CGAGGTACGAGTCGAGAGACAAGGCGGGCGCGTGTTCCCGACGGGCGAGCGAGCGCAGCGCGCCGACGAGCAGCAGGTACTGCTGCCGGGAGCCGTCGTCCTCGGTGAGCCGGTCCACGGCCTCGACCATGGCGTTCGCCGCGGTGTAGCTCGCGTAGTCGCCGACGATGTCGGCCCCATAGGAGCCGAGCGTTTCGGCCTGCTGCACCACGTCGAGCGAGCGGCCCTCATGGAACTGGATGTCGGCGACCATGAACGGCTCCAGCCGCGAGCCGAACTTCGACGCGGTGCGGCGCACCCCTTTGGCGACCGCACGGATCTTGCCGTGCTGCTTCGAGAGCAGGGTGATGATCCGGTCGGCTTCGCCCAGCTTGTAGGTGCGGAGCACGACGGCTTCGTCACGATAGGTGGGCACACTCCATTGTCGGCCCGGCACAACGGAATCCGATGGATGCCACGACGTTCACCCTGCCGTTCTGGGCCGATCGCGCGGCGGTCGCGGTCCTCGGCGCCGCGATCACCTTCGTCGTGCGGCTGCTCGCCGTGCGATCCGGGTGGAGCCCGCCCGAGCAGCGCTCGCTGGCGACGCGGCCGATCAGGGTCATCCGAAAGCGCTAGGCGGGGTAGGGCAAGCTCGAACCGCCAACTCCGCACGGTGCGGAGCGCACCGCCGTGCCGAACCGGCGACTCGAGCGGGGTCAGGCGCTGACGGATTCCGCCTGATCGGCTTTCGCGCGCACCGCACGGTTCACCGCCGAGACGATCGCCTTGAGCGATGCCGTCGAGATGTCCGCGTCGATGCCGACGCCCCACAGCCGCGCGCCGTTGACGTCGAGCTCGACGTACGAGGCGGCCGTGGCATCGCCGCCGGCGCTGAGAGCATGCTCGACGTAGTCGTAGAGCGTGACCGTCAGGCCGCGCTCCGCGACGATCTCGAGGAAGGCATCGATCGGGCCGTTACCGCTCGCCTCCTCGGCAGCGATGCCGTCGCCGTCGCGCAGGCTCACCGCGAGCTGCACCGCGCCGCCGAGATCGCTCGAGGTGCGCGTGCCGAGCAGCTCGAAGCGGCCCCATTTTTCCTCATCGGAGGCCGCCGGCAGGTACTCGTCCTGGAAGATCGCCCAGAGCTCGTCGCTCGTGACCTCGCCGCCGTCCGCATCCGTCTTCGCCTGGACGACGCCGGAGAACTCGATCTGCAGGCGGCGCGGCAGGTCGAGAGCGTGGTCGGTCTTGAGCAGGTAGGCGACGCCGCCCTTGCCGGACTGCGAGTTGACTCGGATGACGGCCTCGTAGGTGCGACCGAGGTCCTTGGGGTCGACGGGCAGGTACGGAACGGCCCATTCGATGTCGTCGACAGTGACACCCTGTGCCTCGGCGTCGGCGGCCATCTGCTCGAAGCCCTTCTTGATGGCGTCCTGATGCGAGCCGCTGAACGCGGTGAAGACGAGGTCGCCCGCCCACGGGGAGCGCTCGCCGACCCGGAGCTGGGTGCAGTACTCGGCAGTGCGCTTCGCCTCGTCGATGTCGCTGAAGTCGATCTGCGGGTCGATGCCCTGCGTGAACAGGTTGACGCCGAGGGTGACGAGGTCGACGTTGCCGGTGCGCTCGCCGTTGCCGAAGAGGCAGCCCTCGATGCGGTCGGCGCCGGCCAGATAGCCCAGTTCGGCTGCGGCGACGGCGGTGCCGCGGTCGTTGTGCGGGTGCAGCGAGATGATGACGTTCTCGCGGTGGTCGATGTGGCGGCTCATCCACTCGATGGAGTCGGCGTAGAGGTTCGGCGTTGCCATCTCGACGGTGGCCGGGAGGTTGACGATGACGTTGCGCTCCGGCGTCGGAACGAAGATCTCGAGCACTCTGTTGACGATTTCGGCGGCGAACTCGAGCTCGGTGCCGGTGTAGCTCTCGGGCGAGTACTCGTAGTAGACGGCCGTCTCGGGGATCGTCGCCTCGTACTTCTTACACAGCCTGGCGCCCTCGAGGGCGATGTCGACAACGCCCTGCTTGTCCTCGCGGAACACGACGCGGCGCTGCAGGATGCTCGTCGAGTTGTAGAGGTGGACGATGGCCTGCTTGGCGCCCTTGATGGCCTCGTAGGTGCGGGCGATGAGGTGCTCGCGGGCCTGGGTGAGGACCTGGATCGTCACATCGTCGGGGATCGCCCCGTCCTCGATGAGGGAACGGACGAAGTCGAAGTCGGTCTGGCTCGCCGAGGGGAATCCGACCTCGATCTCCTTGTAGCCCATCTTGACGAGCAGGTCGAACATGATGCGCTTGCGCTCGGGGCCCATCGGGTCGATGAGAGCCTGGTTGCCGTCGCGGAGGTCGACCGCGCACCAGCGCGGGGCCTTCTCGATGTGCTGGGACGGCCAGGTGCGGTCGGGCAGGTCCACGGCGAACTGCTCGTGGTACGGCCGATAGCGCTGGATCGGCATGGACGTGGGCTGCTGGTTGTTCTTCATGGCTTAGCTCTTGTTCTCGAGTCGGGATCGCCGGCCAACGCCAAACTCCGCGACGAGGGAGGCCTGCTGAACTAGGACTCGTCGCGGCGGCTAAGGAGGAGCAGCGCCGTGTAGTACATGCTCAGAAAATCGTAACACCGCGCGGTGCCCGCCTGGCCAGCCATCAGTGAATCAGCGACCCCTTCGCCGGTGGGCGGCGCGACGCGCGCCGGGCAGGGACCGGCGCGCCATGAACTCAGAAACCCAGACGGCCCAATTGCTTAGGGTCGCGCTGCCATTCCTTGGCGACCTTGACCCGGATGGACAGGAACACTCTCGTGCCGAGCAGCGCCTCGATCGGGGCGCGCGCGGTCTGACCGATCTGCCTGAGGCGCTCGCCCCCCTTGCCGATGACGATGCCCTTCTGGCTGTCGCGCTCGACGAACAGGTTGGCGTAGACGACGGTAACGCCGTCGTCGCGCTCGACGATGTCGTCGATTGTCACGGCGACGGAGTGCGGCAGCTCGTCGCGCGCCTCTTCGAGGACGGCTTCGCGGACGTATTCGGCGATGCGCTGCACGGAATCCTCGTCGGTCACCGCATCGTCGGGGTAGAGCTGCGGGGATTCCGGCAGCAGGGCCACGAGCACGCTCACAAGCTCGTCCAGCTGGCGGCCGGTCAGCGCCGAGATCGGTACGATGTCGTCCCACTCCCGCAGCGCCTGCACCGCGAGGAGCTGCTCGGCGAGGCGTGGATTCGTCACCGTGTCGGTCTTCGTGACGATAGCGACCTTCTTCGCGCCGGGGTGCCGGTCGAGCTGCTCGCTGACGAACCGGTCACCCGGGCCGATCGCCTCGTTCGCGGGCAGGCACATTCCGATGACGTCGACGCCGCCGAGCGTCTCATCGACGACGGCGTTGAGCCGTTCGCCGAGCAGCGTGCGGGGCCGATGCACGCCAGGGGTGTCGACGACGACGAGCTGGGCGTGCGGCAGGTGGACGATGCCGCGGATGGCGCGGCGCGTCGTCTGCGGCTTCGACGAGGTGATCGCGACCTTCTGGCCGACCAGGGCGTTCATCAGGGTCGACTTGCCGACGTTCGGCCGACCGACGAACGACACGAAGCCGGCCCGATACGGCTCCGCCGGTGCCTCAGCCATCGCCGTCCTCCTCGCGTCGGGCGACGAGGACGGTCGCGATCCGGCCGCGGCGGCCCTCAACGCGCTCGGCGGTGAGGGTGAGTGGTCCGACGTCGACGGCGTCGCCGGCGGCCGGCAGGCGACCCAGGTGCTTGGTGAGCAGTCCGCCCACCGAGTCGACGTCGTCGTCCTCGAGCTCGAGCTCGAAGAGCTCGCCGAGCTCTTCGACGTTGTAGCGGGCGGCGATGCGGTAGGTGCGGCCGTCGACGCGCTCGACACCCGGCGCCTCGCGATCGTACTCGTCGGCGATATCGCCGACGAGCTCCTCGATGAGGTCCTCCAGCGTGACGAGGCCGGCGATGCCGCCGTACTCGTCGACGACGAGCGCGAGATGGTTCGACTCGGCCTGCATCTGCCTCAGCAGCGCGTCGGCGCGCATGGATTCCGGCACGAAGACCCCGGGCTTCTGCAGCGCCGCCACGGGCGTCGTGTCGGCATCCGCCGGACGCTCGAACACGAGCCGGGCGACATCGCGCAGGTACAGGACACCGGTGACGTCGTCGGCGTCGGAGGCGGTGACGGGCATCCGCGAGACGCCGCGGCCCAGGAACACGCCCATGGCCTCGGCGGCGGTGTCGCCGACGCCGACGGTCACCATGTCGGTGCGGGGCACCATGACCTCGCGCACCACCGTGTCGCTGAAGTCGAAGATCGAATGGATGAGCTCGGCGTCCTCCTCCTCGATGGCCTCGTGCTCGGCCTGATCGTCGACGAGGCTGAGGAGCTGCTCCTCGCCGGCGTCCTCCGCGGCATCCCCGCGCACAGCGAGCCGTGCGAAGAAGCGCGAGAGCGCTGCGGCGAGTCGGCGCATCCCGCCTACCGTTTGCGCTCAGCGAGGGCGAAGCCGACGAGGATGTCGCGCTGGATGCCGAACATCTCGCGCTCCTCGGCGGGGTCGGCGTGATCGAATCCGAGCAGGTGGAGCAGCCCGTGGACGGTGAGCAGGAGGAGCTCGTCCTGCAGTGCGTGCCCGGCGGTCTCCGCCTGCACCTGGGCGACCTGCGGGCAGAGCACGATGTCGCCGAGGAGGCCGGCCGGCGTGGGCGACTCCTCGGTGCCGGGGCGCAACTCGTCCATGGGGAAACTCAGCACGTCGGTGGGGCCGGGCTCGTCCATCCACTGCACGTGGAGCTGCTCCATGGCGGCCTCGTCGACGAGCACGAGGGCGAGCTCGGCATCCGGACTCACGTGCAGCGAGTACAGCGCGTAGTGCACGACCCGCTGGAGCAGCGCCTCATCGACCTCGACGGCGGACTCGTTGTTGACCTCGACGCTCACTGGCGGGGCTTGCCTCTCTTGACGGTGGGGTCCGCGGGGCGGCGCGCGGCCCGGTCCGCGAACTCGCGGGCCTGCTCGCGCTCGACGTGGGCCGCCTGCTGCTTCTGGTCGTATGCCGTGTAGGCGTCGATGATGCGGCCGACGAGGCTGTGGCGCACGACGTCGTCGCTCGTCAGCGTCGCGAAGTGGATGTCATCGACTCCGGCGAGCACGCGGGTGACCAGTCGGAGGCCCGACGCCCCCGCCGGCAGATCGATCTGCGTGACGTCGCCCGTGATGACCATGCGCGAGCCGAAGCCGAGCCGGGTGAGGAACATCTTCATCTGCTCAGGGGTCGTGTTCTGCGCCTCGTCGAGCACGATGAACGAGCTGTTGAGGGTGCGACCGCGCATGTATGCCAGTGGTGCAACCTCGATGGTGCCCGAGGCGAGGAGCTTCGGCACGATCTCGGGATCGAGCATCTCGTTGAGCGCGTCGTAGAGCGGCCGAAGATACGGGTCGATCTTCTCCGTCAGCGTTCCGGGCAGGTAGCCGAGCCGCTCTCCCGCCTCGATCGCCGGGCGCGACAGGATGATGCGCTCGACCTCCTTGCGCTGCAGAGCCTGGACGGCCTTGGCCATTGCGAGGTAGGTCTTGCCCGTACCCGCGGGGCCGATGCCGAACACGATGGTGCTCCGGTCGATGGCGTGGACGTAGTCGCTCTGCCCCTTGGTCATGGGGCGTATGGTCTTGCCGCGCACCTGCAGGATCGCCTCGCCCAGCACCGCGGCGGGGCTCTGGCCGGAGTCGACGAGGCGTCGGCCCTTGCTCACCTCGACGGGCTGGAGGTCGTGGCCGTTCTCGACGAGGGCGATGAGCTCCTCGACGAGAGTGCGCGCGGACGCCACGTGCTCGGCCTCTCCGCTCAGCGTGATCTCGTTGCCGCGCACGTGCACCTCGACGCCCGGGTACTGCTTCTCGAGGGTGGTGAGCAGGCGGTCCTGCGGGCCGAGGAGACGCACCATCGCCACGCCGTCCACCTGCAGCTGGGTCTGCACCTGCTCGCCGCTAGAAGCCAATGGTGCTCTCCGTGAGGCCGCCGCCGAGCAGGTGCGCATGAACGTGGAACACGGTCTGACCCGCCTCGGGGCCGGTGTTGAACAGGAGCCGGTACTGCCCGTTCGAATACTCGTCCGCGAGCTCCTGCGCGACCGCCACGATCTCGGCGAGCAGCCCGGGATCGCCTGCCGCGAGCTCGGTGATGTTGGCGTACTGCTCGGTCTTGGGCACGATGAGGAAGTGCACCGGCGCCTTGGGCGCGATGTCCTTGAAGGCGATGAGGCGGTCCGTCTCGCGCACGATGAGCGCAGGGATCTCCCGCGCGATGATACGGGAGAAGACCGAGGGCTCACTCATGGCTCAAGTCTGTCACCACCGCGCCAGCGGCACGTTGAGGACGGCGAGCGCGGCCGGCCCCGCGGTGGAGGTGCGCAGCACCGTGCCGCCGAGGCGGCGCAGCTCGCCGCCGGCGTCCTGCAGCGCCTCGAGCTCGGCGGGGGCGATGCCGCCTTCGGGCCCGACGACGAGCAGGATTCCGCGCCCGTCCGGCTGGAGCGAGGCGAGCGGCTCGCGCGCATCCGGCTCGAGGACGACGAGACGCCACGAGGATGCGAGTACGCCCAACTGCGTCGTCGAGACGAGCGGCAGCACCTCGGGCAACCACGGGCGCACGGCCTGTTTGGACGCCTCCCGCGCGATCGCCGCCCAGCGTTCGCGGCCCTTCTCGGCCTTCTCGCCGCCCCACCGAGGCACCGAGCGCTCGGCCTGCCAGGGGATGACGACGTCGATGCCCAGCTCGGTAGCGGCCTGCACGGCGAGCTCGTCACGGTCGCCCTTCGCCAGTGCCTGCGCGAGTGCGATCTTGACCGTTGGTGCAGCCTGCTGCTCGACGGAATCCACCATGAGCTCGACGGCCGAGGGCTGTACCGAGGTCGCCCGGGCGCGCACAACGAGACCACGGCCGTTTCCCACCATGAGCTCATCGCCGACGCGGGTGCGCGCGACCTGAGCGGCGTGTCGCGCCTCGGAGCCGGTGAGGCGCACCGACGCGCCGATGCGCGTCTCCGCCAGCGTCTCGTCGAGGTAGAAGTTGGCCACGGGACGCCTCAGAGGAAGCGATCGCGGAGCTTCGCGAAGAGCCCCTGCTGGAACCGGGCGAGGCGCGGGGCGGCATCCTTGCGGTGTCCCTTGAACTGCTCGATGAGCTGCTTCTCGGCGGCGGCGAGCTTGGTCGGGGTGATAACTTGCACACCGATGCGCAGATCACCGCGACCGCTTCCGCGCAGATGCGTCACGCCCCGGCCTTTCACCGTGATGACGTCGGCCGACTGCGCGCCCGGCTTGAGGTCGACGTCGACCGGACCGTCGAGCGCTTCGACCATCGTCTTCGCACCGAGGATGGCGTCCGCCATCGACACCTCGAGCGTCGCGAGCAGATCGTCCCCCTCGCGGCTGAACACGTCGTCGTGCTTGACCCGGATCTCCAGGTAGAGGTCGCCGTGGGGACCCCCCGCCGGGCCGGCCTCGCCCTTGCCGGAGAGCTGCAGGCGCAATCCGGTGTCGACTCCGGCGGGGATGTCGACCGGGATCGTCGTGTGGGCGCGGACCCTCCCCTGGCCCTGGCAGGTGGCACAGGGGGTCGCGATGATGGTGCCGTAGCCGCGGCAGACCCCGCACGGACTCGACGTGACGACGTTGCCGAGGAGCGAACGCACCTGGCGCTGGACGTGACCGCTGCCGCCGCAGACATCGCACGTCACGGGCTGGGTGCCGGGCTGGCAGCAGGTGCCGCCGCAGGTCTCGCAGACGATGGCGGTGTCGACCTCGAGATCGCGGTGCGCCCCGAAGATCACCTCGGCGAGCTCGACGTCGACACGCAGCAGCGCGTCCTGCCCGCGCTCGGCGCGCGAACGCGGCCGAGCGCCGGCCGACCCGCCGCCCCCGCCGAAGAACGCGTTGAACACGTCCTCGAAGCCGAAGCCCTGCGTGCCGCCGAAGCTGCCGGTCTGCCCGCCGCGGTCGTACTGCTGGCGGGATTGCGGGTCGCTGAGCACGTCGTAGGCGTGGGTGACGAGCTTGAAGCGTTCCTCCGCATCGTCGCTGCCGTTGACATCGGGATGCAGTTCACGGGCGAGCCTGCGATACGCCTTCTTGATCTCGTCCTGGCTGGCGTCGCGTTCGACTCCGAGGACCTCGTAATGGTCCGCCACTACTCCCCCAGCAGCCGACTGAGATAGCGGGCGATCGCGCGCACCGCAGCCATGTTCGATGAATAGTCCATGCGCGTAGGTCCCAGCACACCCAGCCTGCCCAGACCTCCGCCGTAGTCGCTGGTGAGCAGCGAGGTCTCGGCGAGGCCGACCGCGACGTTCTCACGCCCGATGCTCACCGCCACCCCATGCTGCTCGCTCGCCATCTCGCCGAAGATCTTGAGCAACTCGACCTGCTGCTCGATCGCCTCGAGCACCGGATAGATGCTGCCCGAGAAGTCGTGCTCGGTGCGCACCAGATTGGCGGTGCCGGCCATGAGCAGACGCTCCGACCGGGTCGACTCGATCTCGGCGACGAGCGCGGCCGCAAGCTCCGCAGCGAGAGGGCGCGACGCGGACTCCACCGAGTCGGGGAGAGCCTCGAGCAGTGCCGCAGCATCCGTCATCGTCGCGCCGGTGACAGCGGCATTCACGGCGTCGCGCAGCGCATGGAGCGCCTCGGGGTCGATCTCGGACGAGGTCTCGACGACGCGCTGTTCGACCGAGGCGTTGTCGGTGATGAGGACCGCGAGCAGCCGTCTCGGCCCCATCGTCACGAGCTCGATGTGCCGTACCCTGGCGCGCGACAGTTGCGGGTACTGCAGCAGGGCCACCTGGTGGGTGAGCTGGGCGAGCGCACGAACGGTGCGCGCCAGGACGTCGTCGATGTCGAGGCTCTCGCCGACGAACGCCTCGATGGCATTGCGCTGCGCGCTCGTGAGCGGCCGCACCTCGTCGAGCTGGTCGACGAACACCCGGTAGCCCTTGTCGGTCGGGACGCGACCGGCTGAGGTGTGGGGGGCGACGATGAGCTCCTCGTCCTCGAGCGCTGCCATGTCGTTGCGGATGGTCGCGGCCGAGACGCCGAAGGCGTGCTTGTCCACGATGCTCTTCGAGCCCACGGGCTCGCGCGTCGCGACATAGTCGTGGACGATCGCGCGGAGCACCTGCAGCCCGCGTTCCGAGACCATGGCGCCCCTCTCGCTAGCACTCCACCATTCTGAGTGCCAATCGTAACGCCACCCGATGGCAATCCGCCGTTGCCCGCGGGCACCCGCCACCGCTACCTTGGCCGCATGACCTACACGCGACCCGCGTCGCCCCTCAATCCGGCGGACGAGAAGATGTACGCCATCCTCACCCACGTGCTGGGAATCTTCTTCAGCTTCATCCCCTCGCTCATCACGTTCCTGGTCTTCAAGGATCGCGGGCCGTTCCTGCGCCAGCACAGCGTCGCCGCGCTCAATTTCCAGATCACCATGGCCATCGCCTATGCGGTCGGGTGGATCCTGACGGCGATCTTGATCGGCGGCTTCATCGTCGCCGCGGCCGGCATCCTGACCCTGATCTTCAGCATCCTCGCCGCGGTCGCGGCGAGCCAGGGCCGCCCGTACACCTACCCGCTGTCCATCGCGTTCATCAAGTAGTCGTCAGGCGCCGCACGACGGCGTCGGCGAGCAGGCGGCCCTTTCGGGTGAGCACGATGCTCCCCGCCAGGGCCGCTTTCGCGTCGACGAGCTCGTCGGCGATGAGCCCGGCGACAGCAGTGCGCGCGGCCGTCGGCAGCTCGACGGTCGGGACGCCGTCGACAATGCGCGTGCGCAGCAGGATCATCTCCATACGGCGGGTTCCGGCATCCAGCGTCTCGCGCCCGACGGCGGGCGACACGCCCTGAGCGAGGCGCTGCGCATACGCGGCCGGGTGCTTCGCATTCCACCAGCGCACCCCGCCGATGTGGCTGTGCGCGCCGGGACCGACCCCCCACCAGTCGTGGCCGAGCCAGTAGCCGAGGTTGTGCCGCGAACGGTGCTCCTCGCCGCGCGACCAGTTGCTCACCTCGTACCAGCCATAGCCGGCCGCCCCCAGCAGCTCGTCGGCGAGCTCGTACATGTCGGCCTCGAGGTCGTCGTCCGGCCGACCGACCTCGCCGCTGCGGATCTGCCGGGCGAGCTTCGTGCCGTCCTCGACGATGAGCGCGTAGGCGGAGAGGTGATCGGGCTCGGCTGCGACCGCCGCGTCGAGCGAGGTGCGCCAGTCGGCGAGCGACTCGCCCGGGGTGCCATAGATGAGGTCGAGGCTGACGTCGAGGCCGGCCCGCCGCGCCCAGTCAACGACGAGAGGGATGCGCTCCGGGTCGTGCGTGCGCTCCAGCGTCGCCAGCACCCGCGGCACCGCCGACTGCATCCCGAACGAAACGCGGGTGAAGCCGGCGTCGGCGAGTCGCCGGAGATCGTCGGCGCCGACGGAGTCGGGGTTCGCCTCGGTGGTGACCTCCGCGCCGTCGGCGATGCCCCAGGCGCTGCGGATCGCGCCGAGCATCCGCGCGAGATCCGCGGGCGGCAGCAGTGTCGGGGTGCCGCCGCCGAAGAACACGGTCGCCGCCTCGCGCTGCGGCAGACCGGATCGCTCGAGCACGCCACGCGCGAACGCGATCTCGGCGCCCGCCTGCTCGGCGTAGTCGGACTGCTTCACCCCCCGCAGCTCGGTCGCGGTGTAGGTGTTGAAGTCGCAGTAGCCGCAGCGAACCCGGCAGAACGGCACGTGCACGTACACGCCGAGGTCGCGGTGCGTCGCGCCTTCGGCAGCCTGTGCGGGGAGGAGCCCATCCTCGGGCGCCGGGTCCGCGATGGGCAGGCTGCTGGGCATCAGCCGATCATCGCACGGCGGTGCGCCGCTGCTGTCTCAGCCGGCGAGCTGCGCCGGCGACAGGGTGTAGAGATCGCCCCTGCCGCGGGTGACCGCACCGAGCAACGCGCCCGCCGCCGGCAGAAGCTGCTCGGCGTGGAAGCGGGCGAGCACGAGTTTGGTCTCGGCGAACTCGGCGTCGCCGAGGTCCTTCGCCACGAGCGCCTCGCGGGCGAGCAGCCAGGCCGAGAGCACGAGGCCCCACATGCGCAGATACGGCGCCGAACCGGCGAGCGCCGAGTCGAAGTCGCCGCCGGCGCTTGTCTGCAACAGCCATCCCGTCGCCTTCTTCAGCGCGCCGAGGTTCGCGGCGAGACCCGAGCGGATGGCGGCGAAGCCCTCGCCGGCCGCTTCCAGGGTGCCGTCGATGGCGCCGATCTCCTCGAGGTACTCGAGCGCCGACTGCCCCTGACGGATGCCGAGCTTGCGGCCCACGAGGTCGGCGGCTTGGATACCGTTCGTGCCCTCGTAGATGGGCAGGATGCGCGCATCGCGGTACTGCTGCGCGATGCCGGTCTCCTCGATGAATCCGGCGCCGCCGAAGACCTGGAGAGCGGTCGAGGACAGCTCCACGCCGAGGTCGGTGCCGAAGGCCTTGCAGATCGGGGTGAGGAGGCCGACGATCTCGTCCTCGCGCTGACGGACGGCCGCGTCAGGATGGCGCTTCGCCCGGTCGCCGTGACCTGCGTTGAGCAGGATGAGCGCGCGCAGCGCGTCGAGCTGGGCGCGCTGAGTGAGCAGCATCCGGCGCACGTCCGGGTGCTCGATGATCGCCACCGGCTCAGTGCCGCCGACTGCTGTGCCCTGGATGCGCTCCTGGGCATACGCGAGCGACTTCTGGTAGGCGCGCGAGGCCACCGCGAGGCCCTCGAGGCCGACGGACAGGCGCGCGTTGTTCATCATGACGAACATGATCCGCATGCCCTTGTTCTCCTGGCCGATGAGGTAGCCCGTGGCGCGCTCGTAGGACATCACGCACGTCGGCGAGCCATGGAGGCCCAGCTTGTGCTCGACGGAGAGGCACTTCAGTGAGTTCGCCTCACCCAGCGAGCCGTCGGGGTTCACGAGGTACTTCGGCACGATGAAGATCGAGATGCCGGCCGTGCCTTCCGGCGCGCCCGGGGTGCGGGCGAGCACGAGGTGGACCTTCTGCTGGGTGAGGTCGTGCTCGCCGTAGCTGATGAAGATCTTCTGACCGGTGATCGCGAAGGTGCCGTCGCCGTTCGGCACGGCCTTCGTCGTCAGCGCGCCGACGTCCGATCCGGCGTGGGGCTCGGTGAGGTTCATCGTGCCCGTCCAGTCGCCGGCGACCATGTGCGGCAGATATGTGGCCTTCTGCTCGTCGCTGCCGTAGTGGAGCAGCGCGTCGACGGCGCCCTGGGTGAGCAGCGGAGCGAGCGAGAACGCGATGCTTGCTGAGGTGAGGATCTCCTGCAGCGCAAGGCCGGCCACGGCGGGGAATCCGCCGCCGCCGAACTCGTCGGGGAACTGCAGGCCCGTCCAGCCGCCGGCGCGGTAGGCGTCGTACGCCTCCTGGTAGCCCTTCGGAGTGGTCACGCTGTAGTCGGGATTCCACCTGGCGCCCTCGACGTCGCCGGCGCGGTCGAGCGGCGCGACCTTCTCGACGATGAATTCGCTCGCGGCGGCGAGGAGGTCCCTCACCGTCTCGAGGTCGGCGTGGCCGTAACCGGGCAGGGCCGCGATCTCGTCGTAGCCGACGATGTGCTCGAGGACGAAGGAAAGGTCATTGAGAGGGGGCTGGTAGTCACTCACCGTCCTGGTCTACTCCACGGAGCCGCGCGCTCACAATGACTTGGGCGCGTTCTGAAGCACCGCCGCGCCGTGCCTGCCGCCCGGGTGCGGAACGGCGCCAGAGGTCAGCCGACAGCAGGGTGGAGCGCGCGCAGGAAGCGCGTCGTCAGCGTGCGAAAGACGCTCCGGGTGATCGGGGTCAGCAGACGGTAGAGCGGCCCCGACGCCCGCGAGAACGCGCGGATGGTGAACCAGACGCTGTCGTCGGCGAGCCAGTCGAGGAAGAACGCCTCCTCGCCGCTCGCGGGATGCCCCGCCAGCGTGCCATAGGCGAAGCCGAACCGGCGCGGCTCGTCGATGACGTAGACGACGCGCACCGGGGAATCCACATGGAAGGGGCCGACGCCGAGCCTCAGCACCGCGCTCACCCCGTTGGCGACGTTCGGCTGGCCGTCGGGACCGTACACGATCTCGGGCGGCGCCTCGGGCGCGACGGGGGACCCGGATTCGTCGTACCGCAGCCCCGGGTACTGCTCGCCCGTGCCTGCGGTGACGTCGCGGACCTCGAGGCCGGCGCCGCGCTGGACCTCCCAGGCGAGCATTGCTTCGCGCGATGCCGCGAAGCGCTCGGCGCCGGAGCCGAGCCGGATGCTGCGTTCGATCGGGCGGAAGCCGCGCGGCGGGTACTGCAGCAGGTCGGAGCGCTGCGTGGCCCCGACAGCGCCGTAGGTCACCGGGATGTCGACGAATGTCGCGCGCCGCGCCATCACAGGACGTCCTCGCCGGTCAGCGGGAGCAGGGCCGACACCGTCGCGCCGCCGCCCGGCCGGCTCGCCAGCGCGAGCCGGCCCCCGCGTGTCGCAAGCCGCTCTTCCAACCGCTTCAGCCCGCTCGGCACCGCTGCGGGGTCGACGCCGTCTCCGTCGTCGTCGACCTCCACCTGCAGCACCCCCGCCGAGTCGACGGCGAGGGAGATCCGGAGCGCGGTCGCCTTCCCGTGCCGGAGGGCGTTCGTGACGGCCTCCTCGAGAACCCGGATTGCGAGGATCCGCAGCTCGAACGGCAGCCCCCCCGGGGTGGCGGTCTCCGCCACGGCGACGGACTCGTCGATCTGCGTCGTCACCGCGATGCTCGGCGGGATCCGGCCGATGAGGATGCGGGCCGCGTGCACCAGCCCGAGGTCGATGCCGACCGGGAAGAGCATCCTGCTCACATCACGCACTCCCTGTTCGCGGAGCCGGTCGAGCTCATCGCGCACCCAGCCGAGGTCGCGCGCGATCTCGGCCTCGCGGGGGTCGTCCTGCGCAAGCTTCTCCGCGGTATGGGCGAGATGAATGTTGAGCATGACGAGCTGCTGCTGCACGGTGCCGTGCAGCCCGTCGGCGACATCGCGACGAACCCGCAACTCCTCGTCCCGAAGCGCCTCCAGCGCAGAGGACGCCACTCGCGCCCGCTCCGCCGAGGTGCGCTCCTCCTGCACCACCCGGTTCTGGAACTCGGCGAGGGCGAGAGCGGTCGTGATCGAGAACGCCGATGTGATGGACGCGGGGATGACGTCGAGCAGCAGCGCACCCGTGTCGCCGAAGGCATGCACGCCGAAGTCCACCTGCAGCGCACCCCGCGCCACCGCTGCGACGACGGACGCCCCGACGAGGAACGCGATCTTCGCCGGCCACGGCATTCGCCGCATCGGCACGAACCAGGCTGGGACGACGATGAGGAGCGAACCGCAAATGTTCGCGAGCAAGCGCGGGCCGATGGGAATGGATTCGCCCCGAATCTGCAGCACCGCCGATTGAAACGCCGACCCGGCGGCGAAGATCGCCAACGCGGCCGCGGTGGCGACGAAGAATACCCTGCGATAGCGCCGGTCGTCCCGGCGCTCGTCCGGCGCCGCGTCGGAGCGCCCCCTGGGGCGCGGCACCGTTCGCGTCATCGTCGTGAGGACCGGACCCGGAGGTCGCTAGTCCTTCTCCTTGCGTTCGGCGGTGTCGCCCGAGAGCGCGGCGATGAAGGCCTCCTGAGGAACCTCGACGCGCCCCACCATCTTCATGCGCTTCTTGCCCTCCTTCTGCTTCTCGAGCAGTTTGCGCTTGCGTGTGATGTCGCCGCCATAGCACTTTGCGAGGACATCCTTGCGCATCGCGCGGATGGACTCGCGCGCGATGATCCGCGCACCGATCGCCGCCTGCACCGGCACCTCGAACTGCTGGCGCGGAATGAGCTCTTTGAGGCGGCCCGTCATGAGCACGCCGTAGGCGTAGGCCTTGTCGCGGTGCACGATCGCGCTGAAGGCGTCGACCTGCTCGCCCTGCAGCAGGATGTCGACCTTGACGAGGTCGGCCTCCTGATCGCCCATCGGTTCGTAGTCGAGACTGGCATAGCCCTGGGTTCGGCTCTTGAGGTGGTCGAAGAAGTCGAAGACGATCTCGCCGAGCGGCATGGAGTAGCGGATCTCCACGCGATCCGTGCCGAGATAGTCCATGCCGAGCAGCGTGCCGCGGCGGCTCTGGCAGAGATCCATGATCGTGCCGACGTAGTCCTTGGGGGCGAGGATCGCCGCGCGCACCACCGGTTCGCGCACCGTCTTCACCTTGCCGGTCGGGAACTCGCTCGGATTCATCACCGCGATGGTCCGGCCGTCGTCGGTTGTCACCTCATAGACGACACTCGGCGCCGTCGTGATGATGTCGAGTCCGAACTCGCGCTCGAGGCGCTCGGTGACGATCTCGAGGTGCAGCAGGCCGAGGAACCCGCACCGGAACCCGAACCCGAGCGCGACGGAGGTCTCGGGCTCGTAGTTCAGTGCCGCGTCCGAGAGCTTGAGCTTGTCGAGGGCCTCGCGGAGATCGGGATAGTCGGAGCCGTCGATCGGGTAGAGACCGGAGAACACCATCGGCTTCGGGTCGGTGTACCCGGCCAGCGCCTCCGTCGCGGGGTGGTGGGCGTTCGTGACGGTGTCGCCGACCTTCGACTGGCGGACGTCCTTGACGCCCGTGATGAGGTAGCCGACCTCGCCGACGCCGAGACCCGCCGTCGGGGTCGGCTCGGGCGCGCTCACGCCGATCTCCAGCAGCTCGTGGTGCGCGCCGGTGGACATCATGACGATGCGCTCGCGCGCGGCGAGCTGGCCGTCGACCATGCGCACGTAGGTCACGACGCCGCGGTAGGCGTCGTAGACCGAGTCGAAGATCATGGCGCGGGCAGGTGCATCCGCCCGGCCCCTCGGCGCCGGGACCAGTTCGACGACGCGATCGAGAAGCGCCGCGACACCCTCGCCCGTCTTGCCGGATACCCTCAGCACGTCATCGGGCGAGCCGCCGATGAGATCGGCGAGCTCGCGGGCGTACTTCTCGGGCTCGGCAGCGGGCAGGTCGATCTTGTTGAGCACCGGGATGATGGCGAGGTCGTTCTCGAGCGCGAGGTAGAGGTTCGCGAGGGTCTGCGCCTCGATGCCCTGCGCGGCATCCACGAGGAGGATCGCACCCTCGCAGGCCGCGAGCGACCGGCTGACCTCGTAGGTGAAGTCGACGTGGCCGGGCGTGTCGATCATGTTGAGGGCGTACGCCTGACCGCCGGCCGCCCACGGCATCCGCACCGCCTGGCTCTTGATGGTGATGCCGCGCTCCCTCTCGATGTCCATGCGGTCGAGGTACTGCGCGCGCATGTCGCGGTCGGACACGACGCCGGTGAGCTGCAGCATCCGGTCGGCGAGCGTCGACTTGCCGTGATCGATGTGCGCGATGATGCAGAAATTGCGGATGCGCGCGGGGTCGGTCGCGGCCGGGACGGGACCGACATTCGTGCGGGGTGACATGACCTGTCGATTTTAGGGTGCCGGCAGAGCGTTCACGCCGAGCAGGAGGTCGTCCGGGCTCGCGGCGGCGCAGAGCCGGATCCAGCCCTCGCCGGCGGTGCCGAACGCGCTGCCCGGCGCGACGGCGACGCGCGTCTCGGAAAGGAAGCGTTCCGCCCAGGCCTGCACGTCGCCACCGGAGACATGGCTCACGTCGACCCAGAGATAGAACGCACCCTGCGGCGCGAGGTAGCGGATGCCGCGCTCGTCGAGGATCGCCGTCGCACGAGCGATGTTGCGGCGGTAGTGCGCGGCCGCCTGCTCGACATGGAACTGGTCGCCCGTGATCGCCGCGATCGCCGCGTACTGCGCCGGCTCGTTCACGCACGAGATGACGCCCTCCTGAACCCGGCGCATCACGTCGACGAGGCCGGGCGGCGTGACGAGATAGCCGATGCGGATGCCGGTCATCGCGTACGTCTTCGAGAGCGAGAACGCGCTGAGCACGCGAGCGCCGTCATCGAGCGAGCCGATGCTCACATGCGGCGTGCCGTGGGTGAACGCCTCGTACACCTCATCGCTGATGACCCACAGGTCATGGCGTTCGGCGAACGCCATGATGTCGCGCAGCACGCTCTCGGGGAACACCACTCCGATCGGGTTCGACGGCGAATTGACGATGATCGCCCTGGTCCGCGACGTCACGAGCGAGTCAAGCTCGGCGAGGTCGGGCAGGAAGCCGTTCTCGGGCAGCAGGCTGTAATAGCTCGGCACGGCCTGCAGCATCCGCGTCGACATGCTGAACGTGGTATAGCCCGGGTTCGGCACGAGCACCTCGTCGCCGACGTCGAGCACGAGGCCGAGCGCCTGGCTGATCGCCTGCGTGGCGCCGATCGTCGACCACACCTGATCGGTGGTCGCCGCGATGCCGTTGACCGCGGCGAGCTTGGCGACCACGGCCTCGCGGAACGGCAGGATGCCACCGTTCGGCGTGTAATCGGTCTTGTCGGCGTCCCATGCCGCCTTCGCCGCCGCCGCGATGTGCGGCGCCACCGGAACATCCGGCTCGCCGACGGCGAGCATGGTGACCCCATTGAGGCCGAGGGCCGCCTCGTGGATGCGCCGGATGCCGGACGCGGGGACCAGGTCGATATGAGAGGCGAGCTTCGGCATGCGTTTCAGCCTAGGGGCGGCCGCTGATAGACTCCGTTGTTGGCTTGCGCAGCGGTTCCCACGCCCTGCGAATCGCCGGACGGGCCCCTCTACCCCGCCACCGGCTCTCTCCATCCGAATCGACGAAAGACACTCCGTTGGCAAACATCAAGTCGCAGATCAAGCGCATCGGCACCAACAAGAAGCGCGAAGAGCGCAACAAGGCCGTCAAGAGCGAACTCAAGACGCTGGTCCGCAACACCACCAAGGCCGTCGCCGCGGGCGACAAGGCCGCCGCCGAGGCCGCGCTCAAGGCCGCCTCGAAGAAGCTCGACAAGGCCGTGAGCAAGGGCGTCATCCACGCCAACCAGGCCGCGAACCGCAAGTCGGGCATCGCCAAGAAGATCGCGGCGCTCTGAGCTAGTCTGGTGCGCCGGTCCTTGCCCGGCGCACCGCAGTCGGCTTGACGACGCTGCTGCGCACGGCGCCGGCAAAGCCGCCGCCTCCTAGAGCGTGTCGCGCTTGTCGGCACGCCGGTCCTTGCCCGGCGCACCGCAGTCGGCTTGACGACGCTGCTGCGCACGGCGCCGGCAAAGCCGCCGCCTCCTAGAGCGTGTCGCGCCGGGCTCCTCGTCAGCGGGGCCCAACATCAGTTGGCGACGCTCAGCGAGCGGAACCGCGGGAGGCGATGACGGCGATGAGGCGCTCGAGGGCGTAGACGGGATCGCGGCCGGCACCCTTCACCTCGGCATCTGCCGCGGCCAGAGCGGTGAGCGCACCCGCGAGGCCCGCCTCGTCCCAGCCCGCGAGGTCGGCGCGGGCGCGATCGACCTGCCACGGCGCGACCCCGAGAGTGCCGGCGAGCTGACCGGATGCCCCGCGCACCCCGTACACCCGGGCCATCGTGCGCACCTTGCTCGCGAACGCCGCAACCATCGGCACCGGATCGGCACCCGAGGCGAGCGCATGCCGCATCATTACGAGAGCCGCACCGTGCTCGCCGGCGATCGCGGCGTCCGCCACGCGGAACGCATTGGCCTCGACGCGGCCACCGTAGTAGCTGTCGACAAGCGCCTCGGTGATCTCGCCGACGGTGTCGTCGACGAGCTGCCGGCAGGCCGCGGCCAGTTCGGCGAGGTCGTCCGCGAACGCGGCAACGACGGCGCGGAGCGCACCAGGCTCGATCTGGCGGCGGGCACGGCGGAACTCGTCGCGCGCGAAGTCGAAGCGGTCGGAATCCCGTTTGATCTCGGCACAGACGATCTCGATGCCGCCACCGGCCCCGGCGCGGATGGCATCGAGCAGCTTCTTGCCACGCACTCCCCCGCTGTGCCGCAGCACGACGACAGCGCCGTCAGCGGGCGCGTCGAGGTAGCGCAGCGCGTCGTTGAGGAACGCGTCGGACATCGTCTGGGCGCCCGTGACCCGGATGAGACGGAGCTCGCCGAACAGCGAAGGGCTCGCGAGCGTGAAGATCTCGCCCGACGTGTACGTGGCCGCGTCGACATCGTGGATCTCGAGGGCGGGATCGGTCTCCTTGAGCGCGTCGCGGAGCCGGTGCCCCGCGCGCTCCGCGAGGACTTCCTCGGGGCCGGAGATCAGCACGATCGGGGCAGGGGAGACCTGGGACCAGGCCAGTTGCGGGATGACGGCGCGGGCGTTTTGCGCCGTCCTGCGCGGTGCGGCCACTGCGCTCTCCTTCCGTCGGTTCAGCCTAACGACGCCCCGGGCGCCACAGACCCGCCGGGTCGGCGGCGTGCTCGCTCCACATCGAGAGCACCCCGTCCGGATTCGCACGGACCAGCGACATGCCCTCCTCGTCGGTGCGCACGATCGCCGTTCCGAGCCCGCGCAGCATGGTCAGAGCGTGCTCGGTCGGATGGCCGTAATCGTTGGCGGCTCCCACCTCAAGGATTCCCAACCGGGGCCCCGCTGCCCGGTAGAGCGCGTCGTCCTGGTCGGCGGAGCCGTGATGGGCGACTTTGACGATGTCGACGGCGCCGATTCCGCCCTCCGCGAGAACCGCCGCCTGCGCCGGCGCGTCGAGATCGGCGAGGAACAGCATCGAAACCCCGCCGCCGACGAACTCGACGACCACGCCGCGCTCGTTGCTCGTCGTTAACGAGGTGTTCGCCGGATCCGGCCAGAGCACCCGCCAGGAGAGGTCGCCGAGCCGGCCGGAGTCTCCGCGCGCGGCGACATGGACCTCGGCACCCGAGCGCTCGAGAGACGTTACGCTCGCCTGCGCCCGCTCGCCGGGCGGCGGGTCGACCAGCGCCGTCGCCGTCAGCGCTCGCGCGGCATCGAGGCCCCCGACATGGTCGAGGTCGTAGTGGGTCAGGACGAGCAGGTCGATGCGGCGGATGCCGAGCCGGCCCAGACATGCGGCGAGCGGCCTCGGATCGGGGCCGGTGTCGACGAGCGCGACCTCGTCGGCGCTGCGGACGAGGACGGCGTCGCCCTGACCGACATCGCACGCCGCGACGACCCAGTCGCGCGGCATCGTCAGTGCCCGGGCCACCGCCGGCCCCGCGCTCGTCGCCGCGCCGACGACGAGCAGGATCGCCGTGGCGCCGGTGACCGCGACCCGGGCGCGGCGCAATCCACTGCCTCCCCCCTGCGCCGCGAGCAGCGCGCCCGCGCCCAGCGCGCGCACCGCCGCGGCGACCCCGAGCGGACCGG
>JAJYBG010000006.1 GCA_021779075.1 Actinomycetes bacterium
CGCTCTTCGGGGAGGACGCGAGCGCGAGCCCCGACTACGGTCGCATAGTCAACGAGCGGCAATTCTCTCGCCTGACCGGATTGCTCGGGGCCGGCACGCGCGTGAGCGGCGGCGTGCTCAAGGAGTCCGAGCGCTACATCGCTCCGACCGTGCTCGCGGACGTGCCGCGCGACGCGCCGGTGATGCAGCAGGAGATCTTCGGGCCGATCCTGCCGTTCGTCACTGTGAGCGGGGTCGACGAGGCGATCGCCTACATCACTGCGCACGACAAGCCGCTCGCGCTCTACGTGTTCACGGGCTCGAAGCGCACCAGGCGCCGCTTCATCACCGAAACGAGCTCGGGCGGCCTCGGCTTCGGCATCTCCCTCGCTCACCTGAGCGTGCACGGTCTCCCGTTCGGCGGTGTCGGCTCGAGCGGCATGGGCGCGTACCACGGCAGGCGATCGCTGACGACGTTCAGCCATGAGAAGGCGGTGCTCTCGAAGCCCCTCAGGCCCGACACCATGAAGCTTGTTTCGCCGCCGTACACGGCGGCTAAAGACTCACTCGTCAGGCGCATCCTGAGTAAAGTCCTGTGAGCAGATGAGTCTGGCCGAAACCCGAGCCTACGCCGAAGGCCTCGACGCGCAGATCGCCGAGGTCGATTGGGCCGCACCCGATCCGGCTGCGGCGCCGTTCCGATTCGAGGCACCCAGCGGGTCGCTCGCCGGCTGGTCGCTCGGCGACCCGGCGAACCCGCGCGTCGTGCTCGTTCCCGGCGCGACCGGCTCGAAGGAGGACTTCGTCCTGCTCGCCCCGCCGCTCGCCGAGGCCGGCTACTTCGTGCAGACGTTCGATCTCGCCGGCCAGTACGAGTCGGCCGACGCCGGGCCGTCGCTTGCGACCGGCCGCTACGACTTCGACATGCACGTCGCCGATGTCCTTGCCTTCCTTGCCGCGGGCGATGCCGCGCACGTGCTCGGTTACAGCTACGGCGGGATCGTGGCACAGCAGATCGTCGCCACGCGCCCCGACCTGGTGCGGAGCCTCACGCTGCTCACCACCCCGCCGGCCGTGGGCAACACTTTCCGCAGGGTCAAGGTCGTCGGGTTCCTCGCGCCGTTCCTCACGGCACACCAGGCGGGCGGTCTCATGCGCTGGGGCATCACGACCAACAAGAACAAGGTCGACCGGGCGCGGTTCGACTTCGTCGTGAACCGCCTGCGCGTCACCCGCCGCCAGAGCGTCGACGACATGATGGTCACGATGCTCGACGCTCCTGATCTCCGGGCGGCGGTAGCGGACTCCGGCATCCCGGCTCTCGTCGCCACCGGCGAGCACGATCTCTGGCGGGTCGCGCTGCACGCCGAATATGCCGACCAGATCGGCGCCGAGCTCGCGGTCTACCGCACCGGCCACAGTCCGTGCGAGAGGACGCCGAACCAACTCGCCTTCGACATGCTGCGGCTCTTCGAGCGAGCTGCCGCCGCCGAGAGCGCTCAGCGCGACAAGTAGTCCTGCCTCTTTGCAGCTTCGGCACGGAAGAGGCGCCGCCGAGCAGCCCGACGGGCCCACGGGCTGGCGTCCGGCCAGTGCAGCTTGAAGGTGACGAAGGCCCATGCGACACGCTGCCAGAGTCCCGACCACGAGTCGAACGGACGCGCCGAGACCCCGACGCGGAGCGTGTGGTCGTAGCGGGTGACGACGTCGAGCGGAAGGTGGAGTGCGAGGTCGAGATCGTCGTGCACGTGCGGTGTATCGCGATGCACCAGGGGGCTCGTCTCCTGCCAGACCGAGCGCCGCATGGCGAAGTTCGAACCGAAGACGGGCACGTTCGTCAGCCATGGCCCGACCACGTTGAAATAGGCGCCGATGTACAGGTGCTCGGCGATCCAGTTCACCCAGGCGCGCGCGCCGTAAAAGTCGCCGGGGCCGGTGAGCACGCCGATCGCCGGGGAGGAGTCGAATTCCCGCTCGATGCGCTCGAGCCAGTCGGGGTATGGGCGGGAGTCGGCGTCGAGGCGGGCGATGACATCGCCGGTGGCGGCGTCGTAGCCGGTCGCCGCGGCCGACATGATGCCCTTGACAGGCTGGAGGAGCACGATCGCACCGGCTCCTCGGGCGACGTCGCCGGTGTCATCGGTGCTGCCGTTGTCGACGACGATGAGTTCGTCGGCGGGGCGGGTCTGGGCGGCGAGATCCGCAAGGACGCGTCGAAGCATCTCACCGTCGTTTAATACCGGAATCACTACGGACAAGGTGGTCAACGAACGACCTCCTCTCGAACCTTGAGATTACCTGATAGTGCGCATCAGGACCGGCAAGGTTTTCTGGAGTGAGTGTCAGGCGCCGAGCAGATCGATGACGAAGATCAGTGTCTGGCCGCCGAGCGGGTGGCCGCCGGCCGGGCCGTACGCGAGGTGCGGCGGGATCGTGAGCTTGCGGCGGCCGCCGACCTTCATGCCGGGGATACCCTCCTGCCAGCCTCTGATGAGGCCGGTGAGCGGGAAGCGGATGCTCTCGCCGCGGCTCCACGACGAGTCGAACTCCTCGCCGGAGTCGTAGCCGACGCCCACGTAGTGGACGTCGACGGTCCCGCCGGGGACGGCCTCGGTGCCCTCGCCGACGATGATGTCCTCGATGACGAGCGTGTCGGGGGCCGGCCCTTCCGGGGCGTCGATCTCGGGCTTGGTCTTGTCAGTCATGGCATCCATCCTGCCGGGTCGGCGCCAAGTGCGGGTGCGTCGGTGCGCTCGGGCTGAGATCCGGCCGGCGCGCCAGGCATTTCCGCCTCGGCCGCGGAGTGTCGCCCAGAACTCAGCCCGAGCGCACGCCTTCGCAGCTGCGCGAGAACTTCCACCTACGGAAGCGGGTTCAGCGCGTCGTACCCCGTGGAACGTCTTCTGCCGCCGCTCCCGCGAGATCGTCGAGCGGTGCACGCCCAGACGACGCGCGACCGCCGCCTGCGGCAACCCCCGTTCCAGCAGCTGCTCGATCTCGACACGGTCATCCAAGGTCAGGTGTCGGTAATGTGCGGTCAAGGAAGCGCAACCCCTCCGGTCGTCGGCGTGAACAACCACAACCTACGAGGCGTTGCGCTTCCGCCCAGAACCCCGGCCCGGGGGAAGTCATCCTGCCCATTCTGTTAGAGTCAACAGGTTGCCGTCTAACGGCCGCGGGCAGAGAGCGTCAGGGCAGAAGGCCCGGGCACCGCGCAGCAAAACGAAAGGGGATCCTATTCATGGCACTTGATTCAGAGGCCAAGAAGGCGATCATCGACGAGTACGCGACGCACCCCGGTGACACCGGTTCCCCCGAGGTGCAGGTCGCGATCCTCACCAAGCGGATCAAGGACCTCACCGAGCACCTCAAGGAGCACAAGCACGACCACCACTCGCGTCGTGGTCTGCTCATCCTGGTCGGTCAGCGCCGCCGCCTCCTCGGATACCTCCAGGAGATCGACGTCAGCCGCTACCGCGCGCTCATCGAGCGCCTCGGGCTCCGCCGATAGTTCCGCGCCTCCGGCGCGCGAGCCGATAGTTCCGCGCCTCCGGCGCGCGAGCCGATAGTTCCGCGCCTTTGGCGCGCGAGCCGATAGTTCCGCGCCTTTGGCGCGCGAGCCGATAGTTCCGCGCCTTTGGCGCGCGAGCCGATAGTCAATAGCTCGCCAAGCCTCAGAGCGGCCCGGCGCACAGTGTGCGACGGGCCGTCTCTCATAAGGTCAGGGGATGTTCCGCCGTCATCCCGTCATCGCCCCGATCACGATCGCCTACCTCGCGGCCGTGGCCTGGGTCACGCTG
This sequence comes from Actinomycetes bacterium, assembly GCA_021779075.1. Classification (GTDB taxonomy): domain Bacteria; phylum Actinomycetota; class Actinomycetes; order Actinomycetales; family Microbacteriaceae; genus Gryllotalpicola. The sequence goes on from JAJYBG010000006.1 coordinate 3,780, forward strand.
ACCCCGGGCAACGTCGGCCAGAAGGACACGGCCGTCTTCTGGCTCTACGTGCACATCCAGCGCTACGCGGGATCATCGTCCGTGCTGGCGCACTGGGCGACGTACCCGCATCTCGAGTTCACCCTCAACGTCGTGCTGTTCCTGCCGATCGGGCTGTTCCCCGTGCTGCTGCTCGGGTGGCGGCGATGGTGGGTGGGGCTTGCCCTCAGCATCGCGTCGACCGGCGCCATCGAGTTCGTGCAGCGGTACATCCCGGGCCGCGTCTCCGACATCCGCGACGTCGCGTCGAACTCGCTCGGCGGGGCGATCGGGGTCGTGATCGGCATCGGGTTCGCGCTCGCCGCGTCAAAGAGGCTCCGGCGCCACTGACGGGGTTCGCCCAGACCTCTCTGATAGCCTTGCCGTTCGTAGGAGTAGGCCGGCAGGCGCTGGTCCTCGGTGGTGGATTTCGGACGCGGTGCCGAGACCTTCTACTGGTGGCCAGTAAGAGCTTCGGGCTCGGCCCTGCCTGCATCCTGCTCCTGCATGCAACCCCGCATGCCGCATCCGGCGGCCGGGGAAAAGACAGGAGAAAAGACCTCAATGGAAGGTCCTGAAATCAAATACGCCGAGGCTGTCCTCGACAACGGCAAGTTTGGCAAGCGCGTCATCCGCTTCGAGACCGGCCGTCTCGCTCAGCAGGCGCAGGGCGCCGTCGCCGCCTACCTCGACGGCGAGACGATGCTGCTCTCCGCGACGAGCGTGAGCAAGCAGCCGAAGGAGCAGTTCGACTTCTTCCCGCTCACCGTCGACGTCGAGGAGCGCTCGTACGCCGCCGGCAAGATCCCCGGCTCGTTCTTCCGCCGCGAAGGTCGCCCTTCGACGGAGGCCATCCTGGTCTGCCGTCTCATCGACCGCCCGCTGCGCCCCTCGTTCATCGACGGTCTGCGCAACGAGATCCAGATCGTCGTCACCGTTCTCGCCATCGCGCCGGACGAGTTCTATGACGCGCTCGCCATCAACGCAGCATCCGCGTCGACCCAGATCTCGGGCCTGCCATTCTCCGGCCCGATCGCCGGCGTGCGCGTCGCGCTCATCGGCGACCAGTGGGTCGCGTTCCCCAAGGCGTCGCAGCTGCTCGACGCGGTGTTCGACATGGTCGTGGCCGGCCGCGTGGTCAAGGCCGCCGACGGCTCGTCCGACGTCGCCATCATGATGGTCGAGGCCGAGGCGACCGAACACAGCTGGGAGCTCATCCAGGGCGGTGCGACCAAGCCCAGCGAGGCCGTCGTCGCGCAAGGTCTCGAGGCGGCCAAGCCCTTCCTCCGCGTCCTCGTCGCCGCGCAGGAGCAGCTCGCCGCCCAATCGGCGAAGGAAGTTCAGGAGTACCCGGTCTTCTTGCCCTACAGGGCCGAGACCTACGCCGCGGTCGACGCGCTCGCGCACGACGACCTCGCGAAGGTCTACCAGATCGCCGACAAGATCGAGCGCCAGAATGCTGACGACGAGCTCAAGACCCGCGTCAAGGCCGACATCGCCGCCAAGGTCGGCTTCGGCGAGCTGCCCGAGTCGGCGCTTTCCGAGGTCAGCGCCGCCTACAAGTCGGTGACGAAGAAGGTCATGCGCACCCGCGTGCTCCGCGAGGGCATCCGCATCGACGGCCGCGGCACCAGGGACATCCGTCCGCTGGACGCCGAGGTCCAGGTCCTCCCGCGTGTGCACGGTTCGGCCATCTTCCAGCGCGGCGAGACGCAGATCCTCGGCGTCACGACGCTCAACATGCTCAAGATGGAGCAGCAGATCGACTCGCTGTCGCCCGTGACGACCAAGCGCTACCTGCATCACTACAACTTCCCGCCCTACTCGACCGGTGAGACCGGCCGGGTCGGCAGCCCGAAGCGTCGCGAGATCGGCCACGGATTCCTCGCCGAGCGTGCGCTCGTCCCGGTGCTTCCGAGCCGCGAAGACTTCCCGTACGCCATTCGGCAGGTTTCCGAGGCGCTCGGCTCCAACGGCTCGACCTCGATGGGCTCGGTGTGCGCCTCGACGCTCTCGCTGCTCAACGCGGGCGTCCCGCTGAAGGCGCACGTCGCGGGCATCGCGATGGGCCTCATCTCGGAGCAGACCGAAAGCGGCACCGAATACGCGGTCCTCACCGACATCCTCGGCGCCGAGGACGCCCTCGGCGACATGGACTTCAAGGTCGCCGGCACGTCCGAGTTCGTCACCGCGATCCAGCTCGACACCAAGCTCGACGGCATCCCGTCGGCCGAGCTGGCCCGTGCGCTGCAGCAAGCGAAGGAGGCGCGTACCACGATCCTCTCGGTGCTCACCGCCGCCATCGACACCCCCGACGAGATGGCGCCCACCGCGCCTCGCGTTATCAGCGTGCAGATCCCGGTCGACAAGATCGGCGAACTCATCGGACCCAAGGGCAAGACGATCAATGCCATCCAGGACGAGACCGGCGCTCAGATCTCGATCGAAGAGGACGGCACCGTCTACATCGGCGCCACCGACGGCGCGTCGGCCGAGGCCGCCCGCGCCCAGGTCAACGCCATCGCCAACCCGACGAACCCGGAGGTCGGCGAGCAGTTCCTCGGCACCGTCGTGAAGCTTGCCGCGTTCGGCGCCTTCGTCTCGCTGCTGCCCGGCAAGGACGGCCTGCTGCACATCTCCGAGGTGCGCAAGCTCGCCGGCGGCAAGCGCGTCGAAAACGTCGAGGACGTGCTCAGCGTCGGCCAGAAGATCCTCGTCGAGATCACGAAGATCGACGACCGCGGCAAGCTGTCGCTGGCTCCCGTCGTCGCCGATGGCGAGGGCGGCGCGTCGGCCGAGGCTGTCCTCGAGGCCGCTGTCGAGTAGTCGGTACCTTAAAGCCCGAGGGCGCTGCGCGGAGTGTTCCGTGTGGCGCCCTCGGCGTACCAGACCCCTCTTTTGGGGATGGCGTTTTCGCACAACTCGGCAAATTTCTCGTAACGGTTCGGGTGCGCCCTCCGAGGATGGGGGGAGAGTGACTTACCCTCATCCAAAGCGCTGAGGGAAATGGGGGCGGGCATGGTCGAGAAGCACGCCGATCCGGCTGTCCCCGCGCGCGCCTCCGAGTTGGACGCCGACGAACTCCAGGTGCGCTCTGACGCTCTGCTCGCCGGCGACGCCGACCGCACCGCTCCTGTCGCGATCGTCGCGCGCCGCCGGGTCGGCGAAACCGAACTCGACGTGTTCCCGATCGCACTCGGCGCCGCGCGCCTCGCCGCGCTCGACGACGCCGTGGCGTTTGCCATCCTCGACCGCTTCGCCGCCCGCGGAGGCACCCTCATCGACCTCGCGAGCCACGGCGGCCGCGGCCGCAGCGAGGCGCTCGTCGGCGAGTGGCTGGAGAGGCGTCGCCTCACCGACCGCATGCAGCTCTCCATCAGGATGTCGCCGACTGCCGGCGTGCTCGAGCGCGACGCCGCCCCGAGCGCCCAGTCGCTCATCGCCGCAGTCGCCCGCGCGATCGCGCGGCTCCGCGTCGACAGCGTCGACCTCGTCATCGTGGACCTGCGGACGCCGGGCATCACCCTCGAGCACGGTCTCGCGGCCATCGACAGCCTCGCAACAGCCGGCCGGGCGCGGTACGCGGCCGTCGCCGGCGCGACGGCCGACGAACTGCTCAGCGCACGGGTGCTGGCCGCGGCGAACGGCCTGCCGCGCTTCGTGGGCGTCCTGGGCGACTGGGACCCGCTCCAACGCAGCGCGTTCGACGGCGAGGTCGGCATGGCCATCGCCGCGCAGAATCTCGCGATCCTGCCCGATGCGAGCCTCGCCGCCTCGCTCCTGTCGGCGCCGCCGCTGCCGCAGAAGGAGTTCGCCAGCCGTATCCTCGGCCTCGGTCTGCCGACCCGCGCGCCGGGCGAGCGCGCCGTCGATCTGCTGGGACGCGGCCGTCAGCACCGCGTCGCGGCGGTCCTCGACCGCGCCGCCGCCGAGCACCGCGTCCGCCCGATCGCCGTCGCGCTGGCCTGGCTGCTCGCCAAACGCGGCGTTGCAGCACCGATCGTGGGTGTCACCCGCCCTGAGCAGATCGACGCGATCATGACCGCGGCAGCGGTGCGCCTCACGCGCTCTGACATCCTCGACCTCGATCGCGCGGTCGAGGGCTAGCCGCCCGGGCGGAGCATTCGGCTCGCTTCCTCGTCGGCCAGGACGATCACATCCGGGTGGTGCTGCAGTGCAGACGCGGGCAGATCGGGCGTGACGGGGCCCAGGATCGCTGCCGTCAGGGCTTCTGCTTTGGCCGAACCGAACGCGAGCACGACGAGAGTTGCAGCATTAAGGATGGTCCCGATGCCCTGCGTGATCGCCTGCATCGGCACCGCGTCCAAGGCCCCGAAGAAGCGCGCGTTGTCGCGCCGGGTGCGCTCGTCCAGATCGACCAGGCGTGTGCGGGAGTTCAACAGAGACCCGGGCTCGTTGAAGCCGATGTGTCCGTTGCTGCCGATGCCGAGCAGTTGCAGGCGGATTCCGCCGGCCCGTGCGATCTCGTCATCGTATGCAGCAGCGACCGCCTGTGGAGATGGCAGATGCAGATGGTCGGGGGCGAGGCCGACCGGTTCTGCGAACTGGCGCAACAGCGTGGCACGGTAGCTGTTCGCGTCGTCCGGAGGAAGACCGATGTATTCGTCGAGGGCGAATGCCTGCGCGCGGGAGACGCCGGATTGCAGTTCCGGATCGCCGGAGACGAGTATCGCGAGTTCTTCGTAGACGGCCTCGACGCTCGAGCCCGTTGCCAGGCCGAGGACGGGACTCTCCGTCCGGAGCACACCCGCCAGCAGATCCGCCGCCTGTCGGGACGCCTCATCGCGGTCGGCGACGATCAGACGGAGCGAAGAACTGGCGGGCATGTGAGTCCTTTACCTTGAAATGTACAACTAGGAAAATAATGTACATTGCGCTCAAGACCGCCATGCCGTGAGCGATTCGAATGCCGTATGTCGGATGAATGAAAGGACCACCGTGTCGCGGATCGAGAGCGTGATCATGCACCGTCGAGAGATTCCTCTGGTGCGACCCTTCGTGACAGCCGTGAGAACCGCCTACACGGTCGATGCCCTGCTGGTCGAGGTGCAAGACAGCGACGGACGTTCCGGCTGGGGGGAGGCTCCGACCAGCTGGCGGGTCACCGGCGAGAGTCACGCGAGTGTGACCGCCGCGATTGAAGGACCGCTCTACGAGGCCATCCGCGGTATGCCGGTGGAAGACCCGGTAGCGGTGAGCGCGGCTCTGGAGAGAGCGGTGGTGCGGAACTCCTCGGCGCGTATGGCCGTCGACTGCGCGGTGTACGACCTCGCAGCGCGCCAGGCCGATCTTCCGCTCTACAGGTACCTCGGCGGAGAGCGTGACGTGGTGCGCACCGACATGACCGTTTCCGCGGCGGCGACGGGGCGCGAGGTCGACGAGCTCGTGCGCAGTGCCGTCCGGCACGTCGACGATGGCTTCACCACCGTGAAGGTGAAGGTCGGAGCCGGAACCGACGACCGGACGGTTGTCGCCGCAGTCCGCGCGGCTGTCGGTCCGGAAGTCGCACTGCGAGTGGATGCCAATCAGGCGTGGCAGCCGGAGCAGGCCGTGCGAATCATCTCGGCCTGGGAGGATGACGGCATCGGCGTCGAGTTCGTGGAGCAGCCGGTGCACCGGGATGACGTGGCAGGCCTCGCGCACGTCACCGAGGTGGTGTCGACGCCGATCCTGGCCGACGAGACGGTCTGGGCGAGACGGGATCTGCGCGAAGTGCTTCGCGTGCGGGCCGCAGATCTCATCAACGTGAAGCTCGCGAAGACGGGCGGCCTGCGCGAGGCGATCGAACTCGCCGTTCTCGCTCGGCAGAACGAGGTCGGCGTCGTGATCGGCTGCATGTCCGAGACCCACGTCGGTATCGCTGCGGCGGCCGCGCTCGCCTCCGCCGTCGCCCCCGACGAGCCCCAGGATCTCGACGCAGGGCTGTGGCTGGTGAGCAGTCCGGCGCAGGGCGGCGTCTTGTACCAGGCCGAACTTCTCCGCTTGTCGGGGGAGCCGGGGACGGGAATCCTCGGGCTCAGACGCTGACGGATCCGGCCGGAATTCCGGTCGAGCCGACGGACGACGGACGGCCCGGTCGAGAAGCACGCCCGTCGATCACCGCGTCGCTTCTTCCAAGAGCTCCAGGATGTGCCGGTATTGCTGCCCGGTGGCGCGGCTCATTCCGAGTTCGCAGGTGAGGTTGGCCGAAGCGTAGGCGCTGTAATCGCGCTGCCCGATCGCCGCCGCCTCGGCCCGGGTGGCGGATGCAGTGAGCTCGGGATGGAGCATCCCCCGGTCTCCGGCGAATCCGCAGCATCCCCAGTCGTCCGGGATGACCGCTTCGACGCTGATCGCTTCGCCGATCCTGATCAGCGGATCGGTCACCCCGAGCTGGGTGGAGGAGCACGTCGGATGCATCATGAGCGAGTCGAGACGCCGCGTGATGTTCAGACGCGGCAGAAGCTGCTGTTCGACGAACTCGACGGCGTCGATGATTCGCAGTCCGCTTTCCGCGGCCAGGTTCAGGAACCCCTCCGTGCACGAGACACCGTCGGAGATCACCGGGAGTCGGCCCCGATCGCTGGCCGCGAAAAGCTCAGGGACCACGTTCTCGGTCATAGTCTGGTGCCCGGCGTGGAAGCCCTTCGAGGCCCACGGCGTGCCGCAGCACATGTCACCGATCCTTTCGGGGATGAGCACCTCGACCCCGGCCCGGCGACAGAGGGCGAGAAACGCCTCGCGGACTCCGACTCCGCCGGCTGCGGGCGCGAACATGGTGCCGATGCAGGACGGGACATAGACGGCGGCGGGGTCGGCAGCGGCGAGCGGGTGCCGCGGGCTGCCACCGGCGGGGAGGTCGGCACTGTAGCGCGGCACGGTGTCGGCACCGAGCACCGCACGGCCGAGCCCGGTCGTCGCGGATACCAGCGGCGCTGGCATCGCCTTGGCAGTGTTCATCGCCAGAGCCGCGACGTTGGTGACAGCCCCCCAGCGCTTGGCCGCCTGGTTCCAGCCCGTCTCAGCGAGCGCGTTGTTCCGCTCGCTTCGAAGCCTTTTGACGAGTTTGCCGGTGTCGATGTTCACCGGGCAGGCAGTGGAGCACATGCCATCAGCCGCGCAGGTGTCCAGGCCGTCGTAGCCGTAATCCTTATCGATCTCCGCGACCAGGCCAGCGTCCCCGGCCAGCAGTGCGCGAGCGCGCTCGCGGCGTAGGACGATGCGCTGCCGCGGTGTGACGGTGAGGTCCTTGCTCGGGCATACCGGTTCGCAATAGCCGCATTCCACGCACCTGTCGACTTCCTCTTCGACACTGGGTGTGAGCTTCAGGTATGACAGCGGACCGTCGGGGTCTTCGTTGAGCAGGACCCCCGGGTTGAGTATGCCCGCCGGGTCGACAAGCCTCTTAACTTCGCACATGATGTCGTAGAGTTCGTCGCCGAACTGGCGGCGCACATAGGGCGCCATGATCCGGCCCGTGCCGTGCTCGGCCTTGAGCGTGCCGTTCTGGCTGAGAACCAGCTCGACCATCTCCTCGGTGAACGCAGCCGAGCGTGCGCGCGAGGCGGGATCGGCGAAGTGCTCGGTGAGCATGAAGTGGATGTTGCCGTCCTTGGCATGGCCGAAGATGACGCTGTCGTCGTAGCCGTGCTTGTCGAAGAGAGCGATGAGCCCCTTGCAGGTGTCGCGGAGTCGGTCGACGGGGACTGCAATGTCTTCCAGCAGTGCGGTCGTGCCCGAGGGTCGGTTTCCGGCCACCGTGGCATAGAGGTCCTTGCGGATGTGCCAGAGGGCGTTCCGGCGCGCGGCGTCCTGGGTGAGGACGGCAGGATGCGCCAGCGGCAGATGCGCTGCAAGCTGTTCCCACGCGTCAAGTCGGGCGGTGAGATCCTCGGTGCTCTCCTCCTGATACTCGACGAGCAGCGCAGCGTGCTGGTCGACGGGGAGGGCGAGAAGCTCCTCGTCGGCGGCGGGGTCGCGCTGCGCAACACGAAGCGCGGTCGCATCCAGCAACTCGATGGTGGCGAGACCTGACGCGACGAGTGCGGTCAGCGCGCTGGTGGCCTCGTCGAGAGTCGGGAAGTAGAGCATGCCGGTCGCGACATGCGGTTTCACCGGAAGCGTGTCGAGGACCGCCTCAGCGACGAAGGCGAGGGTGCCTTCGGAACCGATGACGAGGTGCAGCAGGATCTCGACGGGCTGATCGTGATCGGTGAACGCGTTGAGTCCGTAGCCCATGGTGTTCTTGAACGCGTACTGCGTCGCGATGGCCTGGACGGACGCCGGGTTGCTGCGGATCTGATCGCGCAGTCCGCGCAGACCCTCCCACAGTGCGGGCTGACGTGTGCGCAGCTGCTCGTCGGCGTCGGGAGCGGCGGTATCGATGCGCGTCCCGTCGGGCAGGACGAGGACGGCGGAGCGGATCGTCTTGTAGGCGTTGAACTCGGTGCCGCAGGACATCCCGCTCGAGTTGTTTGCAATGACCCCCCCCATGGTGCAGGCGGCTTCGCTCGCGGGATCGGGTCCGAGTTTGCGCTTGTGCCGGGCGAGGCGGGCATTGACCTGTCGGACCGTGGCGCCCGGTTGGACACGCACCGCCTCTCCGCCGTCGAGGATCTCGATGGCGCGGAAGTTGCGTCGGGTGTCGAGCACGAACGCGTCGGTGGAGGCCTGGCCGGAGAGACTGGTGCCACCGGAACGGAAGGACACCGGGATTCCGCTGTCGTGGGCTAGTCGCAGGAGACCGGCGAGGTGGCCGGCATCGTTGACGGTGATGACTCCGGCCGGCATCATCAGGAAGTGCGAGGCGTCATGGGCGGCCGCCAACCGGTCGGTCGCGCGCATGCGCAGGCTTCCCGCGGCGAGCGCTTCGATCTGATCGGTCAGCTTCGGGGTGAGGGTCGGGGTGGGCAACGGTGCTCCTTGGTGGGTATGCAGCGGGCGGAACGGATCCTCCCGTTCGGGCCGGTCAGGCTGCGGTCAGGGTGCGGCCGGGAATCGCGGCGATGAGCTGCTTCGTGTATTCATCGCGCGGCGCCTGGAAGATCTCGTCGGGTTCCCCCGATTCGACGACTTTTCCGGCGTGCATGACGTAGACGCGGTGGGCGACCAGACGCACCACGGCGAGATCGTGGCTGATGAACAGGTACGACAGGCCGAGTTCACGTTGGAGTGAGACCATCAGGTCGAGAATCTGCTCCTGCACCAGCACGTCGAGGGCGCTGACGGCTTCGTCCATGACCACGAGTTCGGGATTGAGCGCCAGCGCTCGTGCGATGGCGACTCGCTGGCGCTGGCCGCCGGAGAGCTCATGCGGATGCCGATCGGCGAACGAGGCGGGCAGCGCGACCTTGTCCAGCAGTTCACCGACGGTCTTCTCCCGCGACGCGGAAGTGCCGATCTTATGCACTCTCAACGGTTCTGCGATGACCTGGGCGATGGTGTACCGGGGGTCCAGCGAGGCGTAAGGGTTCTGGAACACCGGCTGGACGGAACGACGGAAAGCCAGCAGCGCCCTTCCTCGCAGACTCGCGGTGTCGGTTCCGCGGTAGCGGATCGTGCCGCCATCGGCCTGCTCGAGTCTGAGCGCCAGCCGAGCGGTCGTGGACTTGCCCGAGCCGGATTCGCCGACGATGGCGATCGTCTGCCCTCGCGGTACGGTGAGGCTCACCCCGTCGACGGCGAAGAACGGTTCGGTTTGGCCGCGCAGACGGTACTTCTTGACGGCGCCGCTGATCTCCAGCAGTGTTTCGGGTGTATCGCGGTCGCTGGTGTCGACAGCAGGGGCGACCTTGAGGCTGGCCATGCTGGGGGCGGCGGCGAGCAGCCGCTTGGTGTACTCGTGGTGAGGGTTGGCGACGATCTCAGCAGCCGGGCCTGATTCCACGACCTCGCCGCGGTACATGACGACGACCCGGTCGGCGCGCTCGGCGGCCAGCGCGAGATCGTGGGTGATCAGGAGAACGGCGGCGCCGAGGTCGGCGGCGAGGCGGCCCATCTGATCGAGGACCAGCCGCTGCACCGTGACGTCGAGCGCAGATGTCGGTTCGTCGGCCAAGAGCACCTCGGGGCGGCAGGCCAGTGCCATGGCGATCAGGACGCGCTGGCGCATACCGCCGGAGAACTCGTGCGGGTATTGGTGGAACCTGATCTCCGGTGTGCTGATGCCGGCCTCGCCGAGCAGCCGGATCGCCTCCGTCTCGGCGGCACGCCCTTTGGCGTGCCCATGCACCTCAAGGGCCTCGACGATCTGCTTGCCGACCTTCATCACGGGGTCGAGATTCGTCATCGGGTCCTGCGGGACCAGGCCGATGCGGTTCCCGCGGACGCTCGTCATGGTCTTTTCGCTGGCGGTGGTGGTGTCCAGATCCTTCAGCATGATCGTGCCGGACGAGATGCGCCCGTTCTCGGCCAGGAGACGGTTAACGCTGGCTGCGAGCGTGGACTTACCGGAACCTGACTCGCCGACGACCGCCACGGTCTCGCCGGCCGCGATGTCGAGGCTGACGCCGCGGATGGCTTCTACCTCGCCCCGAGAGGTCGAGAAGGTCACGGACAGGTTGTGGACGCTGAGCACAGGCTGTCGGGCCGGGACGGCGATCATGGTAGCTCCGGGGAAATCGCGAGCGGACGGGTGGAGAGGGCGGCGAGGCCGGCGTCGAGCAGCGCGTCCTGGATCTGGACGACCGTGACGAGTCCTTCGCGCGCATCCGTGGTGCCTCTGCGGACCGGCCCGACCGTCCCGTGCAGGCGCATCGCGCCGCCAGCGATGACGAGCTCCTGCTCGAGGCCGATCCCGAACCACGTGCCGGTGAAACCGCCATGGCCCAAGAGCGTCAACTCGCCGTCGGGCGTTGGACGGGTGCTCCGGCGGAAGCCGACCGCCTGCTCCGGATGGATCGGAGTCGGCGTCGCGAACCTGGTGAGCACCGGGCCTGGGACGAAATCGCCCTCGCGTAACGCTGCGCCGAGGATCAGAAGTTCTTCGACCGTCGCGAAGAGGCCGGCGTGGCCGGCGACACCGCCGAGCGCGTGTGCGGCGTTGCCGTCGTTGACCTGCCCGCGCAGCGGATAGTCGCGCCAGCCAGCGAACTGATCGACGGCGAAAGGGACCGGATACGGGATTCCGGTGGCGATCATGGCGAATTCGTAGGCGTCGCTATCGCTGCTGGTTGCGGTCTCCGCAGCCGGGCGCGGGCCGTAGCCCGCGCTCAGACCGAGTGGTTCGGCGATGAGGGAACGGAACGCCTCCGCGAGTTCCAGCGAGGTGACCCGTTCGATGACGATGCCGGCGAGGATGAGGCCGAGGTCGGAATACTGCCAGGCGGTACCGGGGGGCAGGTCCAGGGGGAGAGTCTGCGCCCACTGGAGCGCGGTGTCGCGGTCGCTCGTCTCGAGGTACAGCGGCCACCAGGCTCGAAGACCCGCGGTGTGCGTGAGCAGCTGTTCCAGGGTGACATCGTCCTTGCCCTCGCCCCGAAAATCGGGCAGATAGCGCTGGACGGGCGCCGCGAGGTCGAGCTCGCCTTCGGCGACGAGACGCATCGTCAGGGCGGTGGTCGACGCCACCTTGGTGACCGAGGCCAGGTCGAGGTCCAGGTCGATCGTCATCGGCACACCTGGCGCGCCCGCCGCGGGAAGCCGGGCCCAGCCTCCGGCGGCGACATCTGTTCCCGCCGAGGTGCGGACGCCGATGATGGCGCTGGCCGGATGGCGATTGTCATCGCCGAGGGTCAGCAGTTGGTCGACGGCGGAGCTGAGGTGGGTCATCATCCGGCATCCGCTACCGGGACCACGGTGAGCCCTGTCGGCCATTGGGGGGAGCGGATCAGTGGCGGGAAACCGCCAGTCGGTGCAGGCGTGAGACGGCCGAGCACGCGGGGGGCGGTGGCACCGGTGCAGCTCGGGACGTTGCCGGGCAGTCCGTGGAGCGTCGCCCAGCCGATGAGCGCGAAGGCGATCGCCTCTTTGTCGTCGGCGGGCACGCCGAGAACATCGCTGGCGATCACCTGCACCTCGGGCAGGAGTGCGTTGATGCGCTCCATGAGCACCGGGTTGTGAAGTCCGCCCCCCGAGACGACCAGGAGATCGAGACGGGCGGCGCGGATCGCGTCCGCGACCGTGACCGCGGTCAGCTCGGTCAGTGTCGCGACGATGTCGGGAAGCCGTGGATCGACGCCGGCCCGTGCGATCGCGGCGGTCACATGATCGTGATGGAAGAGCTCCTTCCCGGAGCTCTTGGGGGCGGGGAGCGCGTAGTACGGCTCCTCCAGCAGCGTCTGCAGTAGTCGTTGGTCGACGACACCGGCTCCCGCGAGGGCGCCGTCCCGGTCAAAGGTGTCGTCCGTCACGGGGGAGGCGGTCACCACGGCGTCGATGAGGGCATTGGCCGGTCCGATGTCCCAGGCCACCGGAGCGTGGCCGGGTGCGCAGACGGTCACGTTGGCGATGCCGCCGAGGTTCAAAGCTCCGGCGCGCTGTCCCGCAGCGCGGGCCGGGCTCAGGATCAACTGGTCCAGGATCGGGACCAGCGGAGCGCCCTGGCCGCCGACGGCGATATCGGCGGCGCGCACGTCCGAGATGACTGGCAAGGCCGTCATCTCGGCGATCCAAGCGGCTTGTCCGAGTTGGAGGGTGCCGAGGGCGTGTCCGTCGTCCACCCAGTGGAAGACAGTCTGTCCGTGACTGCAAATAGCGTCGACAGGACCGGACCAGGGCAGTGCGGCATGCGCCTCGAGTGCGTTATGGGCCGCGGCGGCGAATGCCTGTCCAATGCGGGTATCGAGCTCGCAGACGGTCTCGAAGCCGACGCGCGAGGGCGGTAGAGCCTGGAGCAGACTCGAGCGTAGGTCCGCGTCATAAGGAATCGAGTCGGTGTACTCGACCGAGCCGGTGAGCTTCTCGCCGTCTTCGGTGAAGTCCACGACCGCGATGTCGATGCCGTCGTGCGAAGTGCCGGAGATCATCCCGAGGATACGCATCAGCGGCCGACGATCTTTCCCAGAAATCCGCCCGCTGCCTCGAGCGCGGCGCGAACCTCTTCGGCGTCCATTCCGGTAGCGATCATCGCGATGGCCTCCTTGGCATGCCAGTCGGTACGGTCCAGTGCTTCTCTCGCAGTCTCCTCATCGGCGCCGGTGGCCATGACGACGATGCGGATGGCGCGGCGGACGAGTTTCGCGTTGGTGGCCTTGACGTCCACCATCAGGGTGCGGTACGACTTGCCGAGCTTGATCATGCTGACGGTGGAGAACATGTTCAGGACCATCTTCGTCGCGGTCCCCGCGGCGAGCCGGGTGGATCCGGTCACGATCTCGGGGCCGACCGGAATCTCGATACCGAAGTCGGCCGCCGCCGATACCGGGGTGTTCAGGTTGCAGGACAGCCCGACGGTGAGCGCACCCAGTTCGCCGGCGCGACGCAGCGCGCCGATGACATAAGGCGTGCGGCCGCTTGAGGCGATGCCGAGCACCACGTCCAGTGGAGTCGGGTTCAGGCCGTCCACGTCCGCGGCGCCCGCGTCGTCGCTGTCCTCCGCGGCTTCGACCGAGCTGACGAGTGCGGCAGGGCCTCCGGCGATCAGGCCGATGACGACACCGGGGTCGGCACCGAAGGTGGGCGGGATCTCGGATGCGTCGAGCACTCCGAGGCGGCCCGAGGTGCCGGCACCGGCATAGATGAGCCGACCTCCGCGCCGCATCCTGTCGATGGTCGCCTCGATCGCGGTGGCGATGACCGGCAGAGCCTCCCGAACAGCGACGGGAATCGTAGCGTCGCGATCGTTCATGAGCGTGACGAGCTCGGCGACGCCGAGCTCGTCGAGCATGAGCGAGTCGTCGGCGACGGCCTCGGTCACGAGATCGTCGAGGTCGGTGTTCGGAGGATTAGTGGTCATCAGTGGCTTCCGGTCTTGGGGTCGAGTGCGGCGCGCAGGCTGTCGCCGAGGAGGTTGAGCCCGATGACCGCGATGACGATCGCGGTGCCCGGGAAGTAGAGCATCCAGGGTGCGACCGAAGTGAGCGACTGCGCGTCCTCGACCATGCCGCCGAGGGAGGCAGCTGGCGGCGGTGTGCCGAAGCCGAGGAAGCTCAGGGACGCCTCCGTGAGGATCGCCCAGGAGAGGGAGAGCGTGATCTGCACGACGAGGATGCTGCGCATGTTCGGGATGACGTGCTCGAACAGGGTGGACAGTCGGCTTCGGCCGATGGCGGTGGACGCCATCACGTAGTCGGCGCTGCGCAGAGTCAACACCGGTCCACGGGCGACGCGGGCGAAGATCGGCAGGTAGACGATCGCGATCGACAAGGCGACCGTTTCCCAGCTGCGCTGCAGGGTGGCGGCGAGGGCGAGGGCGAGCAGAAGCGAAGGGAACGCGAAGAGGACGTTGGTGATCACGCCGACGATCCGGTCGATGAGGCCCTGATAGTAGCCGGCGAGGACACCGAGAGTCGTTCCCGCCAGGGCTGCTGCGGCCACCGAGACGATGGCGATCCGAAGCGAGTTGGCGAGCCCCGACGCGACACGCGCGAAAACATCGCGGCCGAACTGATCGGTCCCGAACCAGTGCGTGCTGCCGGGCCCCTCCAGCGCGCTCGAGACGGTCTGTTGTGCGGGGTCATGCGGGGTGAACCCGAACAGGCCCATGATCGCCAAGATGACGATCACGGTCATGAGGACGACGGAGGCGATCCCGGAAGGGGTGCGGAAAGCGGCACGCCAGACGCTCTTCCGGCGTGCGGAGCCCATCACGATGGTCGTCATATCGATCGTTTTGGCGGTGTTGCTCATCGGACGCGCACCCTCGGGTCGACCACGCGATAGACGAGGTCAGTGAGCAGGTTCACCAGGACGAACATGGTCGCGATGATGAGCACTGTGCTCTGCACGACTGCGTACTCCTTCTCGTTCAGGCCCAGCAGGACCTGTCGTCCGATGCCGGGGATGGAGAAGATCTGTTCGGCCACGAGCGCTCCGCCGAGCAGGAATCCGAACTGCAGACCGCTCATGGTGACGACCGGGATGAGGGCGTTGCGCAGGATGTGCCTGAATTGGAGCCGACGCTCGGGGACACCCTTGGCGCGGGCGGTGCGCACGAAGTCCTCAGCGCGAATGTCGAGGATGGCGGTGCGGGCGGTCTGCATCACCGGAGGGGCGATGCTGATGCCGAGGACGAGCGCCGGCAGGATCATCTGCTCGAGGTTCAGCGCGGGGTTCTCGAGGAGGGTGTTGTAGCCGGCGCCGTTCGGATACCAGTTGAAGGTGTTCGCAAGCCAGCTCGCGACGGCTGTTGCCAGCAGGAACGAGGGGATCGACAGCGCGAGAAGGCTGCCGAACTGGGTGAGGTTGTCGCGCGTCTTCCCCGGCCGACTGGCGGCGAGTACGCCGAGTGGCACGCCGAGCAGGAGACCGACGACGATCGAGAGCACCGCGAGTTCGAGGGTGTTCGGCAGCGACTGGGCGGTCATCTGCAGAACGCTCAGATGAGACGTTGCGGATACTCCGAGATTGCCGGTCAGGACTCCGCCGAGCCAGCTGAAGTATTGGGCGATCAGGGGCTTGTCGAGACCGTAGTAGATCTCGAGCGAATGGAGTTGCGCAGGGGTCAACTCGCCAGCCGCGGTGCCGTAGGCGGCAGTGATCTGGTTGCCCGGCACGACGCGCAGCAGGATGAACGTCAGAATCGAGATCCCGAGAAGGGTCAGGAGCGTCTCGCCGACTCGGCGGGTGACGGGGTGGCGCGCAACGGCGCGGAGCTGGTTCATGGGATACGTCTTAAGCGGAGAGTGTGGGGCGGGCGCGTGGCGCCCGCCCCACACTGGATGGTCAGGAGATCGATGCCTTCCACAACGTCATCAGGTCGGCGTCGACCCGTGGCTCGAACCCGTGAACCGAGGTGTTGAGGACGATGTACTCCTTCGGGGTGAACAGCCAGATCCATGCCGCGTTGTTGACGAGCTGCTCGGAGATCTGCTTGTAGATGGCCGTGCGCTGTGCGGTGTCCGTGGTGGCGATGCCCTGGGCAAAGAGGTTGTCCAGTTCCGGTGAGCGGTAGCCGGCGACCTTGTTGTATGTGCCCGTCGATGTGAAGTATCGGGCGTACATGGTGTTCGGGTCCGGGCTGCCGCTGTTCTGCGCGATGGCGGCGTCGAAGTCACCGGCCAGCCACTTCTGCACATAGGTGTTGGAGTCCAGGGTCTGGACGTTCACCTTGATACCGACCTTGCCGAGTTGCGCCTGGATGTTCTGGGCCTCGTCGACCGCGCTCGAGTAGAGGCCCTGCGAAGTCATGAGGTTCAACGTGAAGCCGTTCGGCGTTCCGGCCTTGGCAAGGTACGACTTCGCCTTGGCGAGGTCCTGCGTCGGGCAGGGCTGATCATTGGTGTCGGATTTGAACTGTGGCGACGTGATGGGGCCGGTGATGTCACCGGCGCCGAGAGCTGCCGAGTCGACGACGTCCTGGCGGGAGATCGCGCACTGGATCGCGAGGCGGGTGTTTACATTGGAGAGCACCGGGGACGCTGCGCGCAGCTGAAGGGCGTGGTACTGAAGCGAGCCGACCGAATCGGTCGTCACCGTCGGTGATGTTGCCGTCTTCGCCGTGACGGGGTTGTCGAAGACCGCGATGTCCACGGCGCCGGTCTTCAGCGCCAGGACCATCGACTGATCGTCGGGGATGATGCGGAACTCGAGTCCCGCTGCTCCCGGCTCGCCGCCGAAGTAGTCGGCGTTGCGCTTGAGCGTGATCGATTCGTTCGGGACGCGGCTGACGAACGTGTACGGGCCGGAGCCGTCGGGCTTCGTCTGCAGGCTGTCGACCGAGACGTCAGACGGCACGATGCCGGTGTTCGGCTGGGTCAGGCCGGCGGGGAACGAGGCGTCCGCCTTCTTCAGCTTCACGACGACCGTCTGCGGGTCCGGGGCCTCCACGCTCGCGACCGAGGCGAAGTAGGACGTCGAACTCGCCTTGGAGGCGGGATCCATGATCTTGTCGAACGTGTACTTCACATCGGTCGAGTCCAGCGTGGATCCGTCGGCGAATTTGACGCCGCTGTGGAGGGTGAAGGTGTAGGTCAAGCCGTCGGAAGACACCTTCGGCAGGTCGGCGAGGCCGGCGATCGGCTCCTTCTGAGCATTCGAGTCCAGCAGCGGGCTGTACAGCTGCGACAGCACCTGCAGCGACTGCTCGGACGTCAGTGTCCACGGGACCATCTGAGTGGGGTCGGCGGTGATGCCAAAGACCAGCGTTCTGCCGGAGTTCGACGAGCCGGTGCTGGAGTTGCTGGTGCCGGAACACCCTGCGAGCAGCAGAGTGGCGGCGGTAACCGCGGCGCCGGCGACGAGCGCACGGCGGGTGGAGCGGCTGACCTGATTCACGGGGTCTCCTTGGTATCGGGTGATGCGCCTGCTGTGGTCGGCAACACTGGCGGCGCTGCCAGCATCGACGTTATGGCAAATTTGTTTCCCAAATTGTTTCTAAGCTGTAAATTTTTTTACATGGTGTTGGGGCCAACGTCAACTTATGGACCATCCGGCTCCGGAGAGCCGAACCGCGGCTTGCCGCGGTCCCCTAGCGACCGCGCGATTCGATATACGGTGATGTCCTACACGAGCACGGATGGGGTGAGCTGATGACGGAGGACGTTCTGGTGCGATTGCGCCAGCAGCTGCCGGCGTTGCGGCCCAGCGAGCAGCGAATAGCGCGAACCGCGATCGCGGATCCCGCCGGAGTTTCCGGCCTGAACATCACTCAGCTCGCGTCGCGAAACGACACCTCGACGACCACGGTCGCACGCTTCTGCCGCAACATCGGCTTCGACGGATACAAGAGCTTCTGCCTTGCGCTGGCGCGCGCGGCGGTCGACGAAAGCGGTCGCCGCGTCGAGTTCGGTATCTCGGAGGGTGACATCGACCCGACGGATACCACCGCCGAGGTCGTCCGCAAGCTCGCCTATCAGGAGGCCCGCGCTGTTGAGGAGACCGCGGCGATGCTCGACCTCGCCGAGGTCGATCGCCTCGTCGCCGCGATCAGCGGTGCCCCCGTGATCGACCTCTATGGTTCCGCCGGCTCTGGACTCGCCGCGCAGGACCTCCAGCAGAAGCTGAGACGCATCGGCTATCAGGCCAACGCGTGGACCGATGTCCACCTTGCGCTCACGAGCGCCGCAGTACTGCCGCCCAATGCCGTTGCGATCGCCTTCTCGCACTCGGGCGAGACGGAAGAGGCCATCTCGTCCATTGAAACTGCAGCCCGCAGCGGCGCCTTCACGGCGGCGGTCACCAATTTTCCGGACTCGCCGCTGGCGCAGATCGCCGACGCTGTCCTGACCACGGCCTCGCGCGAGACGCGCTTCCGCTATGGGGCGATGTCGAGCCGCATGGCTCAGCTGATGATCGTCGATGTGATCTTCATGGGCGTAGCGCAGCGCAAGCCCGAGGCGATCTCCGACCTGCTGTCTCGCACGCTCGCTGCTGTCGCAGGCCGGCGTCGGCCGCGGAAGAACGACACGCTTTAGCCTTGTCCAGCGGCTGCGGCGGCGGAAGCCGCCGTGCTCATCCGCCGAGCGTTTTGGCCATCCCCAGTTGCGGCTGGCCCCACTCGGCGAGGGTTTCCACGCGCCCGTCGGGCTCCCAGCCCTGACGGCGATAGAAGGCTATCGAAGGGGCGTTCTGCTGAAAGACCCACAGCTGCCCGGTCGCGGCGCCCATGGCGTACAGTCTGGTCTCGGCTGCGGCGAGCAGGAGCCTTCCTGCCCCGCCGCCCTGGAGGAACGGAGAGACATACAAAGAACTCACATATCCCACGTCGTCCGGCTCGAGCCGGAAGCCGACGAAACCGCAAACCTCGTGCAGGTCGGCGTCTGAGACCGCGACGACAATGGGGGACGCGCGCCGCGTCAAGGCATCGGCCCACAGGGACCGGGCCTTCTCGGGAGTCATGGTCGCAACCAGTTCCTCCGGGAGGGCCGCGGGATAGCTGATCCGCCAGCAGTCCGTGAACACCGTGACGATCTGCTCCAGATCGGAGCGTTCCGCATTGCGAAGGGTGACCATGCACGCCACTGTAGGCGAACTGTTTTCTATCATTCGCTCTAAATGAAAATAGTTACCATCAGCGTCTGCCGTCGGTGTTTCGGAGGATGGTTCTGCCGAACGCGGCCGCAACCCCGGGGTTCATTACGCGCCCGGCGTGGATGTTGAGTCCGTTGGCGAGAGCAGGGTCATTGCTGGCCGCGGCCTCCCAGCCGTGGTCTGCGATGGCACGGACGTAGGGCAGCGTCGCGTTGGTCAACGCTCGCGTCGAGGTCTCCGGTACCGCGCCGGGCATGTTCGCGACGCAGTAGTAGAGGGCGTCGTGCACGGCGAACGTGGGGTCGTCGTGGGTCGTCGGATGGGATCCCTCAAAGCATCCGCCCTGATCGATCGCGATGTCCACGAGTACCGAACCCGGTCGCATCGCGGCGACCATGTCGTCCGTGACCAGCTTGGGAGCTGCGGCCCCGGGGACCAGCACCGAGCCGATCACGAGGTCGGCGCCAGCGAGCTGCTCGGCGATCTCGTAGCGGGTTGATGCGCGCGTTTGAAGGCCGGGGTAGCGTTTCTCAAGCCCGCGCAGGCGGGGGAGCGACACATCGAGCACGGTGACCTCGGCGCCCAACCCCAGTGCGTTGGCGGCCGCGTGTTCACCGGCGACGCCGCCACCGATGACGACGACTTTAGCCTTGGGCGTGCCCGCCACTCCGCCGAGCAAGGTGCCCCGACCGCCAGCCGTGCGCAGCAGCGCCTGCGATCCGACGGTGATCGACAGCCGTCCGGCGACCTCGCTCATGGGTGCCAGCAGCGGAAGGCTGCCGTCGAGCAGCTGCACAGTCTCTAATGCGACTGCTGTTGTACCGGCGGCCAGCAGGGCCTCCGTCAGCGGACGGTCGGCGGCAAGGTGCAGGTAGGCGAACAGAGTCTGGCCCTCGCGCAGCCGCGGATATTCGGCCGCGATCGGCTCCTTCACCTTGACGAGCAGGTCGGACTCGACCCAGACCTCGTCGGCGGTGTCGACTATGAGCGCGCCGACCGTGCGGTAGGCGGCGTCGTCGATGCGCGAGCCGGCGCCGGCCCCGGCTTGCACGCGCACCGTATGGCCGACGGACACCAGGGCATCCACGCCGCCAGGGGTGATCGCCACGCGGTTCTCGTTGTTCTTGATCTCGACGGGGATGCCGACGTCCACGGGTGACTCCTTCACTTCCTGTTCGACGAAGATGATCGTCGTCGCTGACAAGGATCGATGAGACTCCGTTTCTGGAACGTAAAATCAGAATATTCTTCGCCAGAACGCGGGGTTTGCAGCTGAAACAGAAAGCGAGTCTCCGTATGCCGAACACTCGAGCGAAGGATCTTCACGCCCGCGGGGCGGGTTGAACGACACTGACCTCAGGCTCATCGAGCTGCTGGCCGCCGACGGTCGGATGGCGAATGCCGAGTTCGCCTCGCGTCTCGGCATCGCGGCATCCACATGTCACGCTCGGTTGCGCTCGCTCGTCGACCGCGGAATCATTTCCGGCTTCCATGCCAGCGTCGACCACCACAGTCTCGGCCGGGGGCTTCAGGCGATCATCGGCGTCACGCTCCGCCCAGGCTCGCGCCAGAGCAGCATTACGGCGTTCGCGGAATCCGTCCGCCGACTGCCTCAGGTGCTGCAATTGTTCTTCGTCGGCGGTGTTGACGACTTCCTGGTCCATATCGCCGTCGCAGATTCGAGCCAGACACGGGAATTCGTCGTCGAGCACCTGTCGGCTCAGCACAGCGTCGCTTCGACGCGCACGAGCATCATCTTCGAATATCATCGCAACACCGTGTCCGCATCGTTCGAGTGAGACGCATCGCGCAACGTCACGCGCCGATGATCGCGCGGTCGAGGGCTAGCTGTCCGCCTTTAGCATCCGGCGGACAGCACGGTGGAGTGCCGCTCCCACGGCGGCCGATTCGCCGACATCCGTTCCCATCAGGCTGCCGTCGCGCAGGAGCATGAGCTCCTCGACAGCGCCGTCCAGGTCGCCCCGGTAATCCGCCTCGGTCAACAGTTCGCGAAGCACACCGCGCTCCCAGGAGCGGTGCTCGGCGACGACGATACGGACGGCGTGTTCCGGATCGTCGAAAAAGGCCGCGGCGTCGAAGAACGGGTCGCCGTGGAATCCCTCGCGCCGGGCGACGTCGCCGACGAACTCGGCGATGAGCAGCAGCGCCTCCACGGGGCTCGCCACGGAATCCCGCACCAGCTGGATGTCCCGCTGTACCATCTCGTGGCGGCCGCGCACGTAGGCGATGATGAGGTGCTCTTTGGAGCGATAGTGCTTGTAGAAGGTCGCCCTCGTCACGCTCGCCTGCTCGAGGATGCGCTCGACGCCGACATTGCGGATGCCCTCGTGGTAGAACAGCTCATCGGCGACGGCGAGGATACGCACCTTGGCAGGAGCGGGCGGGCGCGGCGCATCGATCGGCATGGGTGCGATCCTAGGGGGCTTGTGCCGCACATTCTGCCCCCTTTCGAGGGCGGCCGGGCCGCGAGGTCGGACGGGACGAGCCTATCTCCGCCGGGTAGCCTTGTCTTCATGACGATCCGCGTAGCGGTGGTCGGCGCGACCGGCAAGCTCGGTTCTGCGGCGGCGACCCTGCTGAGGGCGACCGAAGGCATCGAGGTGGTCGCCGAACTGCGCTCCGGGAGCGCCCTCGACGAGATGCTCGGCACCGCGGATTCCCCTAGCGACGTCGTCCTGGACGCGACGAGCTCCGCGGCATCCCCTGCGATCGTCGAGTACGCGGTGGCGAACGGCCGCGACGTGGTCGCCGGGAGCTCCGGCTGGACGCAGCAGCGCCTCGGAACGCTGCGCACCCTGCTCGAGGCGCACCCCGAGCGCGGCGTCCTCGTCATCCCCAACTTCTCGCTCGGCGCGGTCCTCGGGACGCTGTTCTCGGCCTATGCCGCGCGGTTCTTCGACGCCGTCGAGATCGTCGAGACGCACGGTGCGGGCAAGAGCGACTCCCCGTCGGGCACGGCCATCCGCACGGCGGAGAGCATCGAGGCGGCGCGCGGTGATCTCGGCCCGGTGGAGGCTCCGCATGCCGATCAGCGCGCCCGCGGTCAGCTGGTCGCCTCGGTTCCGGTGCACTCGCTGCGCCTGCCCGGCGTCGTGGCGCAGCAGCGCGTCGTTTTCGGCGGCGACGGCGAGACGCTCACGATCAGCCACGAGACCGTGAGCAGTTCGGCGTACTCGAAGGGCATCGTCGCTGCCGTCCGAGCCGCCCCGACCGCGACCGGCCTCGTCGTCGGCCTCGACCGAGTGCTCGGCCTCGACCTCGGCCACCGCTCGTGAAGAACCGCGTCGCCGCCCTTGTCATGGCGGGGCTGCTGCTCATCTATATCGCCATCGCGGGCGACCGGGCCGTGATCCTGCTCGCCTCGCACTCAGTCGCCGGCATCGTCGGCGGCATCGCGCTGGCCGTGTTCCCCGTGCTCATGATCTGGCTGCTCTGGCGCGAGCTGCTCTTCGGTTGGCGCACTCAGCAGCTCGTCACCCGCCTCGATGTCGAGGGAGGCCTGCCGTATGAGTCCGGCGACCGGCTGCGTGGCCTGGAGCGCCGGGCCGCGGCCGACGAGACCTTCCCGAAGTACCAGGCCGAGGTCGAGGCGGATCCGCACTCGTGGCGCGCCTGGTTCCGCCTCGGGCTCGCCTACGATGCCTCGGGCGACCGGAGGCGCGCGCGCTGGGCGCTGCGGGAGGCCGTGCGGCTCGAACGCGCCGAGCACTCCGCGAGACCCGCGCCGCTGTGACCGGGGACGCCGCTCTCGTAGAGAGCCTCATCGCGACCATCCCCGACTTCCCCGCGCCGGGCATCGTCTTCCGCGACCTCACCCCGGTGTTCGCCCACGGCCCGGCCCTGCAGGCTCTCGGCCGCGCGCTGGCCGAGCCCTTCGAGGGCTCCTACGACACGATCGCGGGGCTCGAGGCGCGCGGATTCCTCATCGCCGGCGCCGCCGGCGCCCTCAGCGGCACGGGCGTGCTCACGGTGCGCAAGGCAGGCAAGTTGCCGCGCGCCGTCCTCAAGCGCGAGTACGCGCTCGAGTACGGCACCGCGGCGTTCGAAGTGCATGCCGGCGAACTTCCGCCGGGTTCACGCGTGCTCATCGTCGACGACGTGCTCGCCACCGGAGGCACGGTGTGCGCCGCCGCCGATCTCATCGAGGCAGCCGGCTGGGAGGTCGCCGGCATTGCGGTCGCGCTCGAACTCGCCGGTCTCGGCGGCCGCGAGCGCATCGGCGATCGCGCGTCGGTGTTCTCGCTGCTCAGCTACTGATCTCGATGTCAGGCGAGCGAGGCTTCGAGGGTGATGGGGATGCCCGCGAGCGCCTTCGAGACGGGGCATCCGGTCTTCGCGCCCTCGGCGATCGTCTGGAACTGCTCGGCGGTGATGCCGGGCACCTCGGCGCTGACGAGCAGGTGGCTGCCGGTGATGCCGCCCTTGGAGATGTCGAAGGTGACGGCGGCGGTCGTCGCCACCCGCACCGGGGGGAATCCTGCGCTCGTCAACTCGTTGGAGAATGCCATCGAGAAACAGGCGGCGTGGGCCGCGCCGAGCAGCTCCTCAGGGGTGGAGACCCCGGATTCACCCTCCGACCGGGCCTTCCAATTGTACGCGAACGTCGCCAGATGCGACGAGTCGAGGCTCATGCTGCCGTTGCCCTCGGCGAGGGTGCCGTTCCATACCGCGGATGCTTCGCTGGTGAGAGCCATGGTGCGTCCTCCTGCTCGGTTCAGCCGGCGATCGCCGACGGCCTCAGCCTAAGCAGGGGGCGCGCGGCGCGCTACGCGTGCAGTGTCTCGCCGCGCCGCGACCGGCCGAGCAGGCCGGCGTGCGCGAGCAGCAGGTAGATCTGGCAGCCGAGGCAGTACGCGAAGACCGAGTTGAGGAACGCGGCCACGAAGGCGAAGGCGGCGAACAGCCAGACGCCCCACTCGACGCCGCCCGCGCCGAGGATCACGCCGACACCCGTGAAGAGGAGGCCGACGAACTGGGCGAAGGTCGGCGGCGCCGGATTCTCAAGCTCGGCCGGCGGCGCGAGGCGCGGACGCACGAGGTTCTTGAACAGCAGTCCGTAGGGGTGCCGCTGGATGCCGGCGAACGTGCCCCAGGCGAAGAGCAGCGCGATGACGATGAGGAGGACGAACGCGGCGAGCTTCGCTCCCGCGGTGGGCAGCAGCGCGAGGAAGATCGTCACGAGCAGGAGCACGGCGGTGATGCCGGCGCCGAACCGGGGTCCGCGCGGGTCGATTCCGCGCTGTTCAGGCTGCGACATGGGTTTCTCCGAGGATCTGGTCGAGGCGCTCGGCGAGTTCGCGGGGGCGCGGCGCACCGCCGATGCGGGCGCGAATCGCCCCCGCGCCGTCGAGCACCAGGGTGGTGGGGGTCTGCAGGACGTTGAAGCGCTTCGCGACGGCGGGCGCGTTGGTGAGGTCGATGTCGACATGCTCCACGCCGTCCCGCTCACCGGCGAGGCCGCCGAGCACGCGCCGCGTGGCCGGGCAGTAGGCGCAGAACTCGGTGGAGAACTGCAGGAGGGTTGCTCGCTCGCCGAATCCGCCGTCGACGCCCACGTCAGAGGGGCGGACGAGCGCGGGATGCACCGTCGTGCGCACCCGCCCCTGACGCGAGCGCCAGAGCACGCCGAGGAGCGTCGTCGCGGCGACGAGCGCGACGACGACTGCTGCTGCTGCGAGCGGTGACATGTTTCACACGGTAGGTCGCGACGGGCCGCGCGGACCCGGTCGTGACGAACGGTTACACCACGGGGGCCGGTAGCCTTGTGAGGTGTCCGCTCCCGAGAACCCGTTCGGCCAGGTCCTCACCGCCCTGGTGACCCCGATGACGGCCGACGGCGAAGTCGACTGGCCCGGTGTCGAGAAGCACATCGACGACGTCGTGTCGAACGGCGTGGACGGCATCGTCGTGTCCGGCACGACCGGCGAGACCTCGACGCTGACGGATGCCGAGAAGCTCCGGCTCGTGGAGGTGGCCAAGTCTGTCGCGAACGGGCGCGCGAAGGTGATCCAGGGCGGCGGCTCGAACGAGACGGCGCACGCCATCCAGCTCTACACGGCGAGCGAGAAGGCCGGCGCGGACGCCGTCATGATCGTGACCCCGTACTACAACAAGCCGACGCAGTCGGGCGTGCTCGCGCATTTCCGTCTCATCGCCGACGCCACCGACCTGCCCGTCATCCTCTACGACATCCCCGGCCGCACGGGCATCCCCATCGCGTACGAGACGATCCTGCGCGCGGCCAAGCACCCCAACATCCGCGCCATCAAGGACGCCAAGGGCGACTTCGCGCAGGTGAGCCGGGTGCTCAACAACACCGACCTGCTCTACTTCTCGGGCGACGACGCCAATGTGCTGCCGCACCTCGCGATCGGGGCGGTGGGCCTCATCGGGGTGACCAACAACGTCGCGCCGCGGCCGTACCGCGCGATCGTCGACGCGGTGAACCGGGGCGACCTCGCCACCGCCACCGCCCAGCACCAGAAGCTCGAGCCCCTCGTACGCGCGCTCATGACGCACGTTCCCGGAACGGTGGCCGTCAAGTACGTGCTCCACGGTCTCGGCCGCATCGGCAGCCCGCGGGTGCGTCTTCCGCTCGTCGGCCCCGAGGACTTCGAGGCGGCCCTCATCGAGGAGGAGCTCGACCTCGTGAAGGATGTCGACGGCGTCGACTTCAGCAACTTCCGCCCCGACCGCAACGCTGCGGCCGGCGGCGCGCTCCCGAAGGTCGCAGGCGCGACCCGCTGATGGTCGACGGCATCTTCGAGCCGCCCGCACTCGAACCGGGCACCCTGCGGATCATCCCCACCGGCGGTCTCGGCGAGGTCGGGCGCAACATGACCGTCTACGAGATCGACGGCAAGATCCTCATCGTGGACTGCGGCGTGCTCTTCCCCGAGCCCGATCAGCTTGGCGTCGACCTCATCCTGCCCGACTTCTCGCCGGTGAGGGACCGGCTCGACGACGTCCTCGGCGTCGTCCTCACCCATGGCCACGAGGACCACATCGGCGCGGTTCCGTATCTCCTCAAGCTCCGCCAGGACATCCCGCTCATCGGCTCGGCGCTCACCCTCGCCTTTGTCGAGGCGAAGCTCAAGGAGCACCGCATCAAGCCGTACACCCTCACGGTGAAGGAGGGCCAGGTCGAGCAACTCGGGCCGTTCGGCCTCGAGTTCGTCGCGGTCAACCACTCCATCCCTGACGCCCTCGCGGTCGCCATCCGTACCACGGCGGGCCTCGCCCTGCACACCGGCGACTTCAAGATGGACCAGCTCCCGCTCGACGGCCGCCTCACCGACCTGCGCGCTTTCGCGCGTCTCGGCGAGGAGGGTGTCGACCTCTTCCTGCCGGATTCCACCAACGCCGACGTGCCTGGCTTCACGCCGCTGGAGCGCTCCATCGGCCCCGTGCTCGAGGACATCATTGCGCGCGCCCCGCGCCGGGTCATCGTCGCGAGCTTCTCGTCGCACGTGCACCGGGTGCAGCAGGTGATGGACGCCGCAGCCCGCAACGGCCGCCGCGTCGCCCTGCTCGGCCGCTCGATGGTCCGGAACATGGGCATCGCCGCCGAGCTCGGCTACCTCAAGGTGCCCGCCGGCGTCCTCATCGACTACAAGTCGGCCGCCGACCTGCCCGACGACGAGATCGTCTACATGTCGACGGGCTCGCAGGGCGAACCGATGGCGGTGCTCGCACGCATGGCGAACCTCGACCACGAGATCGAACCGGGCGAGGGCGACACCGTCATCCTCGCCTCGAGTCTCATCCCCGGCAACGAGAACGCGGTGTACCGGGTGATCGATCGGCTCACCAAGCTCGGCGCGACCGTCGTGCACAGGGGGAACGCCGCGGTCCACGTCTCAGGGCACGCGGCGGCGGGCGAACTGCTCTACTGCTACAACATCGTGAAGCCGAAGAACGTCCTGCCGCTGCACGGCGAGTTCCGCCACCTCGCGGCGAGCGCGCGACTCGCGATCGACACCGGCGTCCCGGCATCCCGCACCCTCGCCGGCGAGGACGGCACGGTGGTCGACCTCCGCGACGGTGTGGCGCGCATCGTCGGCCAACTCGATCTCGGCCTCGTCTACGTCGACGGCTCCAGCGTGGGCGAGATCACCGACGCCGACCTCAAGGACCGCCGCATCCTCGGCGAAGAGGGCTTCATCTCAGCCATCGTCGTCGTCGACGCCTCGACGGGCCGCGTCATCGCCGGACCCGAGATCCACGCGCGTGGCTTCGCCGAGGACGACGCCGTCTTCGAGGCCGTCAAGCCGAAGATCGAGGCGGCGCTGCGCGAGGCGGCCGCGAACGGCGTGCGCGACAACCAGGCCCTCACCCAGGTCGTCAGGCGCACGGTCGGGCGCTGGGTGAACACGAGCTATCGCCGCCGGCCGATGATCGTCCCCCTCGTCGTCGAGGCGTAGCGTCTCTCGCGCGGCGTAACGTCCTGTTCATGGCCGGTTTCGAGATCCGCGAGGCGACGCCGGCCGACTCGCGCTTCATCGGCGACATGCTCGTGGAGGCGCTGAACTGGCATCCCGTCCGCCGCCGCCCCCGCGCGCAGCTCGTCGCCGACGGCGAGTTCCGCCGTTACATCGAGGGCTGGATGCGGCCCGGCGACGCCGGCGTCGTCGCGGTCGACGGCAACGGCGCCCCGATCGGGGCGTGCTGGTACCGGCTGTTCGCGCCCGACGAGGCCGGCCACGGCGGACTGGGCCCGCGCGTGCCCGAGCTCACTCTCGGTGTCGTCAGCGTCTGGCGGGCGCAGGGCGCGGGCCGCGCGCTGCTGCGCGCCGCAGTCGACCTCGCCCGGACGCAGGGCTACCAGCGCCTCAGCCTCAGCGTCGAGCGCGAGAACTACGCGCGGCGCCTTTACGTCAGCGAGGGCTTCGCCACCGTGTCGTCGGGCCCGGATTCCGACATCATGGTCAGGCGCCTGCGCTGACCGGGCCCGGGGCTGCAGGTGCAGTTCCCTGCGCTCTGTCTCGCACCGGCCGCCGACACCGGAGGTGGCGCTCGAGCGTCGCCGGAATCCCAGGGGGGCTCCCGGCGTTGGGCAGGGCGTGAGTGAAGAGTCCCGCCGCGCGACGGTCGCCGTCATCGGCGGCGGCCAGGCGGGGCTCTCCGCCGCCTACCACCTGCAGCGCCGCGGCTTCGTCAGCGCCGTGGCGCAGCCCGATGCGCCGCGCACCTTCGTCGTGCTCGACGAGAACCCGGTGCCCGGCGGGGCGTGGCAGCACCGCTGGGAATCCCTGCGGATGGCGACCGTCAACGGCATCTTCGACCTCCCCGGCCTCCCCAAACCGGCCATCGACGATGCCGAGCCGAGCCGCGACGCCGTACCGCGCTACTTCGCCGAGTTCGAGCGCGAGTTTGCGCTGCCGATCCTGCGCCCGGTGCGGGTGGACCGGGTGAGCAGGGCGGATTCCGATCCGGCAGGCGACCTCGTCGTGGAATCCACCGCAGGCCCGTGGCTCGTCCGCGCCGTCATCAACGCCACCGGCGCCTGGGACAACCCGGTGCTGCCGCACTACCCCGGCGCCGAGGCCTTCGCGGGTCGCCAGCTCCACTCCCGCGACTACGTCTCGAATGCGGAGTTCGCCGGCCGGCGCGTCGCGATCGTCGGTGGCGGAATCTCGGCGGTGCAGCTGCTCGAGGAGATCTCGCGGGTGGCGAGCACCTTCTGGTACACCCGGCGCGAACCCGTCTTCATCGAGGGCGAGTTCAGCCCCGAGACGACCGGCCGCGATACCATCGCGAAGGTCGTCGCCGACGTCGAGGCGGGCCGCCCGCCCGGCAGCGTCGTCGGCTACACCGGCCTCGTCTGGACACCGTACGCGCTCGCCGCGAAGGCGCGCGGCGCACTGGAGCGCCGGCCGATGTTCGCGGCGATCGAGCCCGGCGGGGTGCGGGAGGCGGACGGCTCGTTCACGCCGGTCGATGTCATTCTCTGGGCGACCGGGTTCAGGGCATCCCTCGCCCATCTCGACGCGCTGCAGCTGCGGAGCGAACTCGGCGGCATCACGATGCGCGGCACCGAGGTGCTCGGCGAGCCGCGCGTGCAGCTCGTCGGCTTCGGGCCGTCGCAATCCACCGTCGGCGCGAACCGCGCCGGC
The DNA here is from genome assembly GCA_021779075.1 of Actinomycetes bacterium. Classification (GTDB taxonomy): domain Bacteria; phylum Actinomycetota; class Actinomycetes; order Actinomycetales; family Microbacteriaceae; genus Gryllotalpicola. The sequence continues at coordinate 33,002 of JAJYBG010000006.1, forward strand.
CGGGAAGCGGTGAGCAGGCTTGTGAAACTCTTTGAGAACACTCCCGAGGGGATCCGCGGCTAACTTCACCCTCTCGTTTAGGTTCATGCCATGGCCACCGGCACCAAGTCTTCGCGCGCCCGCAGCACTTCTGCGCGTCAGACGGCGCGCGCGCAGGCCCAGCCGACCAGGAAGCTTCCCGTGCCGGCCACCACGACGCGCGAGCACGGGGTTCTGGCCCGCGCGTGGCTGGGTCTGGCCCATCTGTCGGGCGGAGCCGCGCGCGCGTTCGGCCCGGAGACCCTCGCGAAGGAGGACCGCCGCGACGGGGTGCCGTTCTTCCTCGTGCTGCTCGCGGTCGCGGGCGCAGTCGTCGAGTGGTTCCTCATCAACGACCGCACCGCCCGAGTACTCGAGGCGTGGACCTTCGGCGGCCTCTTCGGCCGCGTCGCGTTCGGGCTGCCCGTGGTCTTCCTCGTCTTCGCCGTCTGGCTGTTCCGCCATCCGTCCTCCGTGCACGACAACACGCGCATCGGCATCGGCGGCGTCATCGGCCTCGTCGCGATCTCCGCACTGTGCCACGTCGTCGGCGGCCAGCCGCAGCCCGCCTCCGGCATGGAGACGCTCGCCGGAAGCGGCGGCGTCCTCGGCTGGATGCTCGGCCAGCCGCTCATCGTCCTGACGACATCCGTCGGCGCGTGCGCCCTCGTCATCGCGCTGCTCGTCATGAGCATCCTCATCGTGACGAAGACGCCGCCGAATCGCATCGCGCGGCGCCTGCGGGAACTCTACGGATTCCTCTTCGGTGCCCGCGTGCCGAGCGAGGAGCAGTACGAGGCGAAGCGCGGCAAGGCGCTCAAGGGCAGGCCGGTTCCCACCGAGCTCGTCGGACTGGAGTCGCTGTTCGACGCCGACCAGACCGGCGAGATCCCGGATGGTTCGACCAGCGGCCAGCTGCCCTGGTGGCGCCGCAACACGAGCGGCCGCGAGCAGGACCCGCAGTTCGGTGCTGCGCCGGACGCGCTCACCGCGGTCTTCGGCGACTCCCACACCGGCGGCTTCGACTCGCCGATCGCGCCCGCGACCTCCGTTCCGGTCGTCGGCTTTGCGGCTCCCGCCGAGGTCATCGAGGACCTCCAGGCCGCCGAGCTCGCCGTCAGGCACTTCACTGGCGAGGTCGGCGAGCGCGGCCTGCGCTCCGACAACGCGACCGACGTCATCCTGCCCGCCGATGGCATCGCCGACGCAGGCTCGTCGGCGCCGGCCCCCGTCATCAGGCCGCCCGTGGCGCCTGCGCCGTACCGGCTCCCCGCGGCATCCACCCTCGTCGCCGGAACGCCGGTCACGGCGCGCTCCGGTGCCAACGACGAGATCGTGCGCGCTATCACCGGCGTCCTCGACCAGTTCGGTGTCGATGCGAGAGTCACCGGGTTCTCGCGCGGGCCGACCGTGACGCAGTACGAGATCGAGCTCGGCCCTGGCGTCAAGGTGGAGCGCGTGACCGCGCTCTCGAAGAACCTCTCCTACGCGGTCGCCTCCAACGAGGTGCGCATTCTCTCGCCGATCCCGGGCAAGAGCGCGATCGGCGTCGAGATCCCCAACGCCGATCGCGAGATCGTGTCGCTCGGCGACGTGCTGCGCTCGCAGGCCGCGGTGTCGAGCACGCATCCCATGACCATCGGTGTGGGCAAGGACGTCGGCGGCGGATTCGTCGTCGCCAACCTCGCGAAGATGCCGCACCTCCTCGTCGCCGGCTCCACCGGCTCGGGCAAGTCGTCGTTCATCAACTCGATGATCACCTCGCTGCTCATGCGCGCGAAGCCGAGCGAGGTGCGCATGGTCCTCATCGACCCGAAGCGCGTCGAGCTGTCGAACTACGCCGGCGTCCCGCATCTCATCACGCCCATCATCACGAGCCCCAAGAAGGCGGCCGAGGCGCTGCAGTGGGTCGTCAAGGAGATGGACATGCGGTACGACGACCTCGCCAGTTTCGGATTCCGCCACATCGACGACTTCAACAAGGCGGTCGTCTCGGGCGAGCTGCAGCTTCCGGCCGGCAGCGAGCGCGTGCTCAAGCCGTACCCGTATCTGCTCATCGTCGTCGACGAGCTCGCCGACCTCATGATGGTCGCTCCGCGCGACGTCGAGGACTCGATCGTCCGCATCACGCAGCTCGCGCGCGCCTCCGGCATCCACCTGGTCCTGGCGACGCAGCGCCCGTCGGTCGACGTCGTGACGGGATTGATCAAGGCGAACGTGCCGTCGCGGCTGGCGTTCGCGGTGACCTCGGTGACGGATTCCCGCGTCATCCTCGACCAGCCCGGTGCCGACAAGCTCGTCGGCCAGGGCGACGGGCTCTTCCTGCCCATGGGGGCGGCGAAGGCCGTGCGCGTGCAGGGGGCCTGGGTGAGCGAGGCCGAGATCAACAGGGTCGTCGCGCACGTCAAGCAGCAGGCGCGCCCCGACTACCGGCAGGACGTCGCCGCCCCGACCGAGCGGCGCGAGATCGACAGTGACATCGGCGACGACCTCGAGCTGCTTCTGGCAGCGGCAGAGCTCGTGGTGTCGACCCAGTTCGGTTCGACGTCGATGCTGCAGCGCAAGCTGCGCGTCGGCTTCGCGAAGGCGGGCCGCCTCATGGACCTCCTCGAATCGCGCGAGATCGTCGGCCCGTCGGAGGGCTCGAAGGCCCGCGACGTGCTGGTGAGCCCCGACCAGTTGGCCGATGTGATGGCCCGGCTCCGTGGCGAAGACTCCGCGCCCGACCCCGTCGCCGCCCAGTACGCGGGCCTGGACGAGGTCGAGCCCGAATCCGACGAGGACGCCTGGGGCCTGACGGGTCGCGACTAGCCTGGTGTCGTGACAGAGGCCGCGGCGAAGCCGTCCAACTGGAACGCACCCAACGCGATCACGGTCGTCCGGATCTTCTTCGCTCCGGCGTTCCTCTGGCTGATGCTCGCCGACGCCGGCCAGGGCGGGAGCGAGCGCTGGTGGGCCGGCGGGCTCTTCATCGTCGGCATCGCCACCGACGGCGTCGACGGCTACCTCGCTCGGCGCAACAACCAGGTCACCGAGCTCGGCAAGCTGCTCGACCCCATCGCCGACAAGGTGCTCACCCTGGGCGCGCTCATCGGCCTCAGTGTCCTCGGCGAGCTGCCGTGGTGGGTGGCGATCGTCATCGCGGTGCGCGAGGTCGGCATCACGGTCTACCGCTTCGCCGTCATCCGCGGCGGGGTCATTCCGGCCTCCCGGGGCGGCAAGGCGAAGACGCTCCTCCAGGCGATCGCGATCTCGGCCGCGCTGCTGCCGTTCACCCAGACGCTCGGCTCCGGCGTCACGTTCTGGCCGGACCTCGTCCTCATGGGTCTGGCCCTCCTGCTCACCGTTCTCTCCGGGCTCGACTACGCGTGGAACGCGGCGAGGCTCGCGCGCTCGCACGGGAGCGGGCCGGATGCCTGACGCGACGTCCGCGTTGCTCGAGGACCTCGCCGCGCGCGGCCTGACGATCGCCGTCGCCGAATCGCTCACCGGCGGTGCGCTCACCGCGGAGCTCACCCGTCCGGCCGGCGCCTCCCGCGTCGTGCTCGGGGGAGCGGTCGTCTACGCGACCGAACTCAAGCACACCCTGGCCGGCGTCGACGCCGCGCTGCTCGCCGAGCGCGGGCCGGTCGACCCGGATGTCGCGCTCGCGCTCGCGCGCGGTATCCGCGAGCGCCTCGCCGTCGGCACCCGCCCGGCCGACCTCGGCATCGCGACGACCGGGGTCGCCGGTCCCGACGAGCAGGACGGGAAGCCGGTCGGGCTGGTGTACATCGGTTATGCGACGGCCGATAGTGCGGACGTGACGACCCTGCTTCTCGAAGGGGACAGGGCTGCGATCCGCGCTCGCAGCGTGTCGGAGGCCGTTGATGGAATACGACGGTTTCTGTCGCGTTACAGTTCTACGAATTAACATGAGTCGCGAAGGATTCGTGAATTACAGTTCAAGCAACCGTCGGACGGTGAGGAGGGTCCCCATGATTCTGGT
>JAJYBG010000007.1 GCA_021779075.1 Actinomycetes bacterium
GCGAGCCGCCGCAACGGTCCACTGGACCGTTGCCGCCTAGGCGGCTCGCGCCCATCGCACGTCGCCGATGGCGTCGAGCACGCCCGCATGCGAGATGGTGACGACGCTGCAGCCGTAGCTGTCGTGCGCCCAGGCGGGACCGTCCGGCCCGAGCGCCATGATCGCCGTGGCGCACACGTCGGCCACGGTGAGCGAGGGGTGGATGACGCTGACGCTCGCGAACGCGTTGGCGATCTCGCCGGTGCGGCCGTCGTGGAGGTGCGCCCCGCGCTCGTAGGCGCCTGAGGTCGCGATCGCCTCGTCGCGCAGCGCCACGACCCCTGCGATCGCGCGCGGATGCCACGGCGAGCGGATCGCCGCGTGCCAGGCGCGGCCGGGCTCCGGTCCGCCGCGCACCGCGATGTCGCCGCCGGCATTGAGGCAGAAGTCTCGCTGGCCGCCGGATTCCAGCAGTTCGGCCGCGCGCTGCACCGCCCAGCCTTTGACGATGCCGTCGGCGTCGAGGCGGCCGGCAGCGCGGACGGAGAACGCGCCGCCGGAATCCGCCTCGAAGCGGGCCGCGAGCTGCAGCACCTCGAGCAGGTCGGCCGACCCCTCGGAGAGCTCGCCGCGGTCGAGGCGGGAGATCTCACTGTCGCGCCGGAACGGGCTGAACACGGCATCCGCCCGCTCGAGCACGCCGAAGGCGTCGTCGACGAGCTCGGGCGACACCACGGGCCGCGCGTCGAGCGAGACGGGGATTCCCATGACGGTGCGCACGTCGTTCATCGCTCAGCCCTTCTTGTCGATCGCGCTCTGCAGGGACTGGATATAGCCGATGGACGTGAAGGTGGCGCCGGACACGGTGTTGATCTGCGCCGACTGCGACTGGATGACCTCCTGCGCAAGGATCGGCAGCGCGTACTGGTTGATCGCGATGTCGCGACCCGAGCCGCTCGGATACTGCAGCAGGTCGACCTTGGTGATCGATCCGGACTGCCAGGTGACCTCGACCTCGACCGGCCCGTAGGGCGTGTCGACGGCATTGCCGTCGACGACCGCGTTGCCGGGGCTGGTGGCGCTCGCCGTCGCGCTGCTCGTCGGCGAGGTGGACGCAGAGGTCGAACTCGGCGAACTGTTCGGCGACCTGCTCGGCGAAGACGAACTCGACGTGCTGCTGCTGGGCTTGGTCTTCGACGCGCTGGCCGAACTGCTCGGCGACTGGCTCGTCTTGGGCTTCTCGGCCACGGTTGCGGACTCGGCCGACGTGGTCTTGGCCCACAGGGCTGCTCCCAGCGATGCCAGGACGACCCCGAACAGTGCCGTCCCCCGCCATCGTCTGGTCATGCGAAGCTCATCTCCTCAGCGTGGATGCGACGCACCCCGAGCGCGTGCAGCGAGTGGGTTGCGGTGTCCATCATCGGCTCGGGGCCGCAGAGGAACGCTTCGCGTCCGCGGATGTCCGGCACGAGCGAGGAGAGGTGCTCGGGGGCCAGCGGGTCGAATCCGAGGTCGGAGCGACGCCCCGGCGCGACGATGAGCCGCGTGCCGGGCAGGCCGCGCACCTCGTCGAGCAGCGCCATGTCGTCGACATCGCGGGCCCGGTAGATCACGACCGAGTTGAAGCCGCGGCCGGCGAAGTCTCGCGCCAGCGCTGCGATCGGTCCGATGCCGGCGCCGCCGGCGATGAGCACGAGCTGCTGGCGCTTGGCGCGCTCCGCGGTGAACGAGCCGTGCGGGCCCTCGACGATGACCTTCGTGCCGGGGCGGATGTCGCGCAGCGCGCCGGAGTGGTTGCCGAGATCGGCGACGGTGATGCGCAGGTGCCCCTGGTAGGGAGGCGCCGAGATCGAGTACGGGTGGGCCGACCAGATGTGCCGCCAGGTGAGGAAGCGGAACATCATGAAGTTGCCGGCGCGGATGCCGAGATCCTCGATGTCGTTCCCCTTGATCCACACGCTCACCGCGCGCGGCGATTCGGGTACGACGGTGGCGACCGTCCAGTCGTGCCGAGCGAATCGGACGAGCGGCAGGAGAGCGCGCCACCACACGACGCAGAGAGCGGTCCCGACGTACATGAGGATCCAGATGGCGCGCGGCACCGGGTGGGCGACGAAGTTCGTGCCGCTGCTGACCTGGTGGAGGAAGGTGAGGAAGATCGCGATGTAGGTCGTGACGTGGATCCAGTACCACCACTCGTACGGCAGCAGAGACTTGAGCAGCCTCGCGCTCGTGAGCCCGACGACGAAGAAGACGAGCGTGCCGATGGTGGCCCACCACATGTCCTGGTAGGCGCTGAGGATCGAGATGTACTCGCCGACGGGGTTCTTGCCGTCGGCGAGCATGCCGCCGAGCATCATGAAGGCGATGTGCGTCATGACGAGGAAGATGACGGTCGTGCCGACGCTGCGGTGCCAGGAGACCAGCCGGTCGAGCCCGACGCCCCGCTCGAACCAGGGGATGCGGGCGATGAGCAGCACCTGGACGCAGACGAGGTACCCGGCGATGAGCCCGACGAGTTCGCCGAACGTCGTCACGGTCAGTGCCGGCGTCGCGGTGAATCCGGGGATGGCGCCGGTCCACCACAGCGCCAGTACTCCGATACCGCCGAGAGTGATGAGAGTACGAAGGGCGATTCGTCCCATGTCCCGAAGCTAGGAGGATCGCCCATGCGTTTCCTATGACTGGCCTGGTGCTTTGCCGAGGCTCGCCAAGACTCCGCTAAGAACGATCGTGGACCGGATCCGGTGCGAGGACCGGCCCGGGCACCGCACCGCCGAGGGGGATGCCGGCCGCGATGCGCTCAGATCGGATGGCTCGCCTCGCCCCATACTGGCAGCATGAATGCCCCGGAATCGGAATCCAGCAGCCTCGACGCCGCCGCCGAGGCGATGGCGCAGATCCTCGATCGCTGCGTCTGGAGCAGGCAGCAGACCCACGAATCGCTGGTGACCTACCTCATCGAGGAGAGCTACGAGCTCGTCGAGGCGATCGAGTCGGGCACGCCCGAGGATGTGCGCGAGGAGCTCGGTGACGTGCTCTGGCAGGTGCTCTTCCACGCCGAGATCGCCCGCCGCTCGGGCGAGGGCTTCAGCATCGCGGATGTCGCAGCCGACCTCCACGCGAAGATGATCCGTCGCCACCCCCACGTGTTCGGCTCCGAGGTCGCCGAGACCCCCGAGGATGTCCGGCGGCTGTGGTCGGCGGCGAAGGCCGCCGAGAAGCGCGAGCGCACCAGTGTGCTCGACGGCATCCCGCCGGGGATGCCCGCCCTCGCCCTCGCCGACAAGATGCTCGGCCGCGCCGCCACGGCGGGCGTCGCGGCGCCGCTGCCGGCGCCGGGGGCGGCCACCGAGGCGGAGCTAGGGGAGCAGCTCCTCGCCCTCGTCGCCGCCGGCCGCGAACTCGGCCTCGATCCGGAACGCGCGCTCCGGGATCGGCTGCGGCTCCTCGCCGCTGCGGTGCGGCGGCAGGAACAGCAGCACGACGACGAGTAGCGCGGCGGCGATGGCGATCGCGACGAACACCAGCCGCATGGCCGTCATGAGGCCGGCGGCCTCGGGCGCGCCGTTAGCCCCGATGATCGTGTTGGCGTTGACGACCGCGCCGAAGATCGCGACGCCGACCGCCGAGCCGATGTTGCGCGAGAACATGTTGATGCCGGTGACGAAGCCGCGCTCGCTGTGCTGCACCGACGACTGGGCGGCGATCATCGACGGCGCTGCCGCGAAGCCGAAACCGGCGCCGATGATGAGGCCGTAGAGCGCGACGAGCCAGATCGAGGAGTGCGCGCCGAGAGTGACGAGCAGCGCGGAACCCGCGAGGGCGACGATCGTGCCGATGGTGCACGTCACCCGGAATCCGTACCGCAGGTAGAACCTGCCCGAGAACGAGGCCGTGATCGGCCAGCCGATCGTGAACGCGGCGACGGCGAACCCGGCGATGAGCGGTCCGAAGCCGAGCACGTCCTGGGCGTAGATCGGCACGTAGGCCGACAGGCCCAGCACGACGAGACCGACGAGGAAGCCGCCAGCGGTCGACGACCAGACGACGCGGCGCCTCAGGATCGAGAACGCGATGAGCGGATACCTCGCCCGCAGCTGCCACCACACGAATACGACGAGCAGCGCCGCGGCCGCCGCGAAGACGAGCACCGAGATCGGGGAGTCCCACGCCCACGACTGGCCGCCCTCGAGCAGGCCGAGAACGAGCAGCGCCGTTCCCGGGGTGACGAGCGCGGCGCCGAGCCAGTCGATGGGCTCGCGTTCGCCGACGCGTGCGCTCTCGTGGTAGCGGGCGACGATCAGCCCGACGGCGACGGCGCCGATGGGCACATTGATCCAGAAGATCCAGCGCCACGAGAGGTACTCCGAGAACACCCCGCCGAGCGCGGGCCCGACGAGCGAGGCCATGCCCCACATGCTCGCGATGTAGCCCTGGGTCTTGGCGCGCTCCTCAAGGCTGTAGATGTCGCTGAGGATCGTCATGCCGAGCGGCTGCACGCCGCCCGCGCCGATGCCCTGGACGGCGCGCGCCGCGATGAGGATCGGCATCGACCAGGCGGCGCCGCTGAGGATCGACCCCAGCAGGAAGAGGCCGAGGGCGACCAGCAGCAGGTTCTTGCGGCCGAACACATCGGCGAGGCGGCCGTAGAGCGGAACCGTCACGGCCTGCGCGAGGACGTAGATCGAGAAGAGCCACGGCAGCTGCCGGAACTCGCCGAGGTCGTGGGCCACCGACGTCGACGCCGTCGCGATGATCGTCGAGTCGAGGGCGACGAGCGCGGTGCTGAGCATCACCGAGAGGAGGATCGGGCCGCGTTCGGATCGGAGGCCGACGGATCTCCTGGAGAGCATCGCGTTCGTCATGAGATTCCCCAATCTTCCGCGGCGCTTCGGCTGCTGTCTTCCGCCTGCGGGAGCGGACGATCCGGCGGCTCGTCTGCTCTGAGCCCGCCGCGCACCACAGAGGCAAGTCTGTCGCTCAAGGGATAATTCCCTCATGGCCTCCGACGTCACCCCGCCCCGCGGCATGCGCGACTTCCTGCCGCTCGAGAAGGCGAAGCGCGAGGCCGTCCTCGGCATCATCCGCGCCGGCTACATCGCGCGCGGCTTCGAGGAGATCGAGACCCCGGTGGTCGAGGACGCGGCCCGTCTGCACTCGGGTCTCGGCGGCGACAACGAGAAGCTCGCGTTCGGCATCCTGCGCCGCGGGCTCGAGCAGTCCGATCTCGATGCCGCGGCCGCGGCGGGCAGCGCGGAGGGCCTCGCCGACCTCGGCCTGCGCTTCGACCTCACCGTGCCGCTGGCGCGCTACTACGCGACCAATCGGGCGAAGCTCCCCGGGGTGTTCAAGGCGCTGCAGATCGCGCCGGTGTGGCGCGCCGAGCGCCCGCAGAAGGGGCGCTACCGCCAGTTCGTGCAGTGCGACATCGACATCATCGGCGAGCCGTCGGCGCTCGCCGAGGTCGAGCTCATCGCCGCCACGGCCGCGACGCTCACCGAACTCGGCATCGCGGGTGCGCGCATCCGCATCAACCACCGGCGGATCCTGCGCACGATGCTCGCCTCCTGGGGCATCGCGGACGACGGAGTCGATCGGGCTCTGGTGATCGTCGACAAAGAGGACAAGATCGGGGTCTCCGGCGTCGTCGCCGAGCTTGTCGACCTCGGCCTCCTGCCGTTCGCCGACGCCGATCGCGCCGCGGCCGACCTCGGCGGCCTGCCCGACGACGGCTGGGGTCTCGACGCCGCGTCGGCGCCGGCCTGGCTCGACCTCGACGCGTACCGTGAGATCCACGCGATCCGTGACGCGGTCGCCGCGGCCGCGCCCGGCGTGCCGCTCGTGTTCTCGCACAACCTCGTGCGCGGCATGGGCTACTACACCGGCGCGATCTTCGAGATCCAGCACCCCGAGTTCGGCTACTCGTTGGGTGGCGGTGGTCGCTACGACGGCATGATCGGCCGCTTCCTCGGCGAGGAGGTGCCGGCCGCGGGCTTCTCGATCGGCTTCGAGCGCATCGTCGACCTCGTGCCGGCCTCGGCCGCGCATCCGGCCTCCCTCGTGCTCCTCCACGACGCGGCTGCCGACCCCGGCGCCCTCGTGAAGCTTCAGGGCGCGCTGCTCGCCGAGGGCCGCAGGGTGCGTCTCGAGAAGCGGGCCAAGAACCTCAGACCCCAGCTCGAGCGCCTCGCGGTCGCCGGCTACAGCACTTTCGCGGTGCTGGACTCCGCGGCGCTCGCCGCCGGCCTCGACGCATCCGCTCTCGACATCAAGCCGCTTCACTAGACTCACCAGCGAACCCCCGACCCGACTCCCGTAAGGAGAGAACTGTGGCTGCAATCGAGGCCGTCGGCGCCCGCGAGATCCTGGATTCCCGTGGCAATCCCACCGTCGAGGTGGAAGTGCTGCTCGACGACGGCACCGTCTCGCGCGCTGCTGTCCCCTCCGGCGCCTCGACGGGCGCGTTCGAGGCGTACGAGCTGCGCGACGGCGACAAGGACCGCTACCAGGGCAAGGGCGTCCTCAAGGCGGTCGACGCTGTGCTCGACGTGCTCGGGCCGGCCATCGAGGGCATCGAGGCGACCGAGCAGCGCACCATCGATGCGATCCTCATCGACACCGACGGCACCGACAACAAGTCGAAGCTCGGCGCGAACGCCATCCTCGGCGTCAGCCTCGCCGTCGCCAAGGCGGCGGCCGATTCGACCGACCTCCCGCTCTACCAGTACCTCGGCGGACCGAACGCTCATGTGCTCCCGGTGCCGCTCCTCAACGTCATCAACGGCGGCGCCCACGCCGACTCGAACGTCGACATCCAGGAGTTCTTCCTCGTCCCGCTCGGCGCCGACACCTTCGCCGATGCGCTGCGCTGGGGCGCCGAGACCTACCACAACCTCAAGTCGCTGCTGAAGGCGAAGGGCCTCTCGACCGGCCTCGGCGACGAGGGCGGCTTCGCACCGAGCCTGTCGTCGAACCGCGCCGCCCTCGACCTGCTCGTCGAGGCGATCGAGGCGGGGGGCTTCGCCCCGGGCGATGACATCGCGCTCGGCCTCGACGTCGCGTCCACCGAGTTCTTCCACGACGGCAAGTACGCCTTCGAGGGCAAGCAGGTGACGGATGCCGACCTCACCGCCTACTATGACGAGCTGCTCGGCGCCTATCCGCTGGTGACCATCGAGGATCCGCTCTCCGAGGACGACTGGGAGGGGTGGACTGCCCTCACTCAGCACATCGGCTCGAAGGTGCAGCTCGTGGGCGACGACTTGTTTGTCACGAATCCCACCCGCCTTCAGAGGGGCATCGACGTGGGGGCCGCCAACTCGCTGCTCGTCAAGGTCAACCAGATCGGCACGCTCACCGAGACGTTCGCCGCCGTCGAGCTCGCGCACCGCGCGCACTACACGACGATGCTCTCGCATCGTTCGGGCGAGACGGAGGACACCTTCATCGCCGACCTCGCGGTTGCCGTGAACTCCGGCCAGATCAAGACGGGCGCCCCGGCACGCAGTGAGCGGGTGGCGAAGTACAACCAGTTGCTGCGCATCGAGGAGGAACTCGGCGACGCCGCCGTTTTCGCCGGTCGCGGCGCGTTCCCGCGTTTTGCGAGGTAAAACCCTGAAGTAGAGCTTTAGCCTGGGCGCATGACCCAGGCCACGTCGACCGCACCGCGCACCGCCGCACCGCGCGCCGACGTGCGCGGCTGGCTCAGTGGCACGCGGTTCTCGTGGTTCGCCTTCGTCATGATCGGGCTCGTCATCCTCGGGGTCCTCGTCGTCGCCCCGACAGTGCGGACCTTCGTGGTGCAGCAGCAGCAGCTCGCGCAGGTCCGGCAGCAGCTCAGCGCCCAGCAGAGCCGGGTCGACGACCTGCTGCAACAGGTGCAGGACTGGCAGGACCCGGCCTATATCGAGGCGCAGGCACGCGATCGGCTCGCCTACGTGCTGCCCGGCGAGACGGCCTACCTTCTCAAGGGCGTTCCGCGCGTGAGCGCCGCGGCGCCGACCGGCGTCGTGAGCGACAAGGCGCAGCAGGCCACGGGGGATTGGACCGCCACCCTGCTCCAGTCGCTGCTCAGCGGCTCGCGCTGAGCCCCCTCCCGGGCGCGGTCGTCCACAATGGAAGGGTGACCACCCCGCCGTTCGATGCGCCGTCCGCGGCCGACATCGCGGTCGTGGCCGCGCAGCTGGGTCGCCCGGCCCGCGGGGTCGTCGGCATCGCGGCGCGGTGCGTGTGTGGCAGGCCGACCGTCGTCGCGACGGCGCCACGGCTGCCGACCGGCGAGCCGTTCCCCACCCTCTACTACCTCACCCACCCGGCCGCCACTGCGGCGCTGAGCCGGCTCGAGGCGGGTCATGTCATGCCGGAGCTCGAGGCCACCCTCGCCGACCCCGGCATCGCCGCCGCCTACCGGGCGGCGCACGAGGCCTACCTGCGCGACCGCGAGTCCATCGCGGTCGTCGCGGAGATCGCAGGATTCTCCGCCGGCGGCATGCCCGCGCGGGTCAAGTGCCTGCACGCGCTGGCCGCGCACGCGCTCGCCGCCGGCCCCGGCGTCAATCCGATCGGCGACGCGGCGCTCGCCCGCGCGGACTGGTCGAGCGCGGTCTGCGCCTGCGTGTAATCGGCAATAGGGCTGCACTATAGGCTGGAATGGCACGCACACCTTTGCGAGGAGAGGTCTTCAGTTGCCCAAGATCCTGGTCGTCGGCGGCGGCTATGCGGGGTTCTACACCGCGTGGAAGCTCGAGAAGTGGCTGCGCAGGGGGGAGGCCGAGGTCACCCTCGTCGATCCGCTTCCCTACATGACGTACCAGCCCTTCCTGCCGGAGGTCGCGGCGGGCTCCATCGAGCCGCGTCACGCGGTCGTCAACCACCGCCGTCATCTGAAGTCGACGCGCGTCGTCTCGGGCAAGGTCGTCTACGTCGACCACGCCACCAGGACCGCGACGATCGCCCCGGCCGCGGGCGAGCAGTACTCGCTCGAGTACGACATCGTGGTCGTCACCGCCGGCGCGGTGAGCCGCACCTTTCCCATCCCGGGCGTGGCCGACCGCGCGATCGGCCTCAAGACGATCGAGGAGGCCGTCGCGATCCGCGACCGCCTCGTCACCAACTTCGACAAGGCGGCGTCGTTGCCCAAGGGCGACCCGCGCCGCGAGCGGCTGCTCACCGTCGTCGTCGTCGGCGGCGGATTCGCCGGCATCGAGGCCTTCGCGGAGCTCCGCTCCGCTGCGACCGCACTGCTCGCGACGTATCCCGAGATCGACTTCGCCGAGACGCACTTCCACCTCGTCGAGGCGATGGGCCGCATCATGCCCGAGGTCGCGCTCGAGACGAGCCACTGGGTCCTCAAGCGCCTCGCCGAGCGCGGTGCGCAGGTCCACCTCGACACTCAGCTCGCGAGCGCGCTGGACGGCCGGATCGAACTCTCGACCGGCGAGTCGTTCGAGTCGGACCTCATCGTCTGGACGGCTGGCGTCATGGCGAACCCGTCGATCACCAAGAACACCGATCTGCCCGTCGAGGGTCGCGGCCGCATCACGGTGCAGGCCGACCTCCGGGTCGTCGACGAGAGCGGCGCCGTCGTCGACGGCGCCTGGGCGGCGGGCGATATCGCCGCGGTGCCGGACCTCACAGGCGGTGGCGTCGGGGGCTTCTGCGTGCCGAATGCCCAGCATGCCGTGCGCCAGGCCAAGCGCCTCGCGGCCAACGTCATCGCGATCCAGCGCGGTGAGCTTCCGGTGGACTACTTCCACAAGAACCTAGGCGCTGTGGCGGGTCTCGGCCTCTACGACGGCGTCTTCCAGTCGGGGAACTTCGCCCTCAAGGGCCTCGTCGCCTGGTTCGTCCACCGCGGCTACCACGGCCTGGCCATGCCGTCATGGGAGCGCAAGCTGCGTGTCGTGTGGGGCTGGGTGAACAACTTCTGCCTCGGGCGTGATTTCGCGACGCTCGCTGCGGTGCAGACCCCGCGGGCCGCGTTCGAGGAGTTCGTCTCGCGCCCTCGCCCGGCCACGCCGGAGACCGCCGCCGCGGTGGCTCCTGCCGCGCCGGCCAGGGCGCCGCGCGCCCGCGCTCCGCGCAAGGCCACGACGGGCGCCGAGTAGCCTCGGCCTGGGCGCCCCGGTAGCCCAACTGGCAGAGGCAGGCGACTTAAAATCGCCCAAGTGCGGGTTCGAACCCCGCCCGGGGTACCTCGCGAGTCGCCGTGCCCCATCGGCATGTTCTGAGGAATTGCCCCTCGTTCTGGGTAGAGGCGCCGAGCGGCACGCCGGTGTTTTCGCCTCAACGAACACGCTGTCCGGGGTTAGTCTGGTTCCGACTGGGACGACCGTCCCAGTCGCAGTCGCAGTCGCAGTCGCAGTCGGCGAGGGGGAACGTGGCGCACCATCCGGTTTCGGAGACCCGTGCAGCCCTCATCCGCGCCGCTCTCGCCATCATCGGGCGCGACGGCGTCGAGGCCGCCACCACCCGCGCGATCGCCGCTGAAGCAGGTCTCGCGCTCGCGAGCTTCCATTACGCGTTCCGGTCCCGCGACGAGCTCATGGCCGAGCTCATCCGCACCGCGGTCGACGAGGAGGACAATGCGATCTCGCCGGGCTACGCCGACGAGAGCTTTGACCCCGCCACTGCGCCGACCGCCTATCAGCACGCACAGATCGCCTTCCACGCCTACGTCGATTCGCTCATCGCCGATCCTGACCGCGAGAAGGCGATGCTCGCGCTCACCATGTGGGCCGTCGCCAAGGCCGAGACGCGGCCGCTCGCTGCGATCCAGTACAGCAAGTACGACACGCTCGCGCGCAGCGCGGTCGAGGCGGTCACCGCGCTGACGGGGGTGCGCTGGCGGATGCCCCTCGACGAGGTCTCCCGGTTCGTCGTCGTGCTCTCCGACGGCATCACCCTGTCATGGCTCATCCACAACGACGCCGAACAGACGCACCGCATGGCGGACGCCGCGGCGCGAGCCCTCCTCGCGCAAGCCGTCTCGCCCGGCGACTACGACTACGACACGCTGCCCGAGCCGGGGCTGCCCGGCTACCGTGCCGACGAGGGAGAGGAACGATGACCGAGACCGTCGCCGCGCGCGCCTCCGCCGACCCGACCCGGCGCGTCCCCGGCCGCTGGATCACCGCCTTCGCCGTCGCCTGGCTCGGCATCTGGACGGCGCAGCTCACGCCGATCCAACTCCTGCTGCCGACGCAGATCGGCGCTCGGTTCGGCGCCTCCGACCTGCGGTCGGATGCGCTGTGGTTCGGCATCGTCTCAGGGATAGCCGGCGTCTTCGCGATCGTCGTCTACCCGCTCACCGGGGCACTCAGCGACCGCACCCGCTCGCGGTTCGGCAGGCGCCGGCCGTGGATCGTCGTCGGCACAGTCGTCTTCGCGGCGGGGCTCGTGCTGCTCGGGCTGCAGTCGACGCTGGCGGGCATCGCAGTGTTCTGGTCGGTTTCGCTCATCGGCTTCTGCATCCTCACCGCGGCCCTCACCGCGACGATCAGCGACCAGGTTCCCGTCGGCCAGCGCGGCTACGTCTCCGGCTGGCTCAGCGCCCCGCAGGCGCTCGGCGTCGTGCTCGGCCTCGCCCTCGTCGCTGCGCTCTCGCTCGGCGCGGCCGGCGGCTACCTCCTCGTCGCGGGGCTGCTCGTCGTGCTCGTCATCCCGTTCCTCTTCCTGCCGGACGCCGCCCACCGCTTCGGCGGCCGGGCGCTGAGCCTGCGCACCATCGTCTCGGACCTCTGGATCAGCCCGCGTCGGTACCCCGACTTCGGCTGGACGCTGCTCGGCCGGGTCCTCGTCAACCTCAGCAACGCACTCGGCACCACGATGCTGCTCTACTTCCTCATCTTCCAGCTCGGCAACAGCGCTGCCGACGCCGCGAACAACATCGTCGTCACCTCACTCATCTACGTCGTCTTCGTCATCGTCGCGAGCCTCGTGCTCGGCCAGCTCAGCGACAGACTCGGCCGCCGCAAGCTCTTCGTCGGCATCTCCTCGATCGTGCAGGCGGTCGCCGCCCTGCTGCTCGCCTTCTTCCCGAGCTGGGACATGCTGCTCGTCGCGTCAGCGCTCACCGGCCTGGGCTACGGCTGCTTCCTCTCCGTCGACCAGGCACTCGCGACGCAGGTGCTGCCCGACCCCGAGACGCGCGGCAAGGATCTCGGCATCATGAACCTCGCCTGGGCGATCCCGCAGGCGTTCGGGCCGCTGCTCGGCGCGGTGCTCGTCTTCTTCGCCGGCTCGTTCACCTGGCTGTTCGTCGCCGCCGCCGTCATCGGACTGCTCGGCGCCGGCGCCGTCTGGTTCGTGAAGTCGGTGCGCTGAGTGGCGATCGATCTCTCCGCCCTCCCGGCCGACCGGTCCTGGGAGCGGCCCGGGTTCTGGCCCGCGCTCACCGCGGCCACCGCCGAGCTCGACCCGCCGTACGCGGCGCTGCACCTCGGGGCGCTCGCCGCCAACGCCCACGACATGCTCCGCCGCGCCGGCGGCAAGCCGATTCGGGTCGCGTCGAAGTCGGTGCGGGTGCGGAGCGTGCTCGACGCGGTTCTGGCCCTGCCCGGGTACGCGGGGGTGCTGGCGTACACGCTCGACGAGGCGCTGTGGCTCGCGGAATCCGCCCCCGATGTCGTCGTCGGCTACCCGAGCGCCGATCGCGCCGCGATCCGACGGCTCGGCGCGTCGGCCGAACTCGCCGCTCGCGTGACGGTGATGGTGGATTCCGTCGCGCACCTCGACTTCATCGACGCGGTGGCGCCGGCCGGTGATCGCGCCGAGATCCGCGTCGCGATCGAGCTCGACGCCTCGTGGGAGGGTCCGACCGGGCGCATCGGGGTGTGGCGCTCGCCGGTGCGCACCGCGGTCGCGGCGCGCACCCTCGCCGTGCACGTCGCACGCCGGCCGGGATTCCGCCTCGTCGGCCTGATGTCCTACGAGGCCCAGATTGCCGGTCAGGGCGACGCGCCCGAGGGCCGCGCCGCGTTCGGCGCGACGGTGCGCTGGATGCAGCGGCGCTCGCAGGCGGAACTTCGCGAGCGTCGCGCGGAGGCCGTCGCCGCGGTGCGCCAGGTCGCCGAGCTGGAGTTCGTCAACGGCGGCGGCACCGGCTCTCTCGAGTTCACGTCGGGCGACGACTCCGTCACCGAGATCGCCGCGGGCAGCGGACTTCTCGGCGGGCACCTCTTCGACAACTATCGGCTCTTCAGGCCGGCGCCGGCGGCGGCCTTCGCGCTCTCGGTCGTACGCCGCCCCCGCCCCGACATCGCGACCGTACTCGGCGGCGGGTGGATCGCATCCGGCCCGCCGGGCGAGGACCGCCTGCCGCGCGCCGTCTGGCCGGAGGGGCTCGGCTACGCGCCGCGCGAGGCGGCGGGCGAGGTGCAGACGCCCCTCATCGGCCCGGCCGCGAGCGCGCTGCAGGTCGGCGACCGGGTGTGGTTCCGCCACACCAAGTCGGGCGAGCTCAGCGAGCACGTCACCGCGTTCGCGCTGGTCGACGATGTCGACGGTCGGCCGCGGATCACCGGTGAGGCACCGACGTACCGCGGCGAGGGAAAGGCGTTCCTGTAGTGCTCACCGCAGCCCCGTGGCGCAACTGGGCGCGCACCGAGGAGGTCTCGCCCCGCCGCGTCGAACGGCCGGCGAGCGCGGATGCCGTGCAGCGCGCCGTCGTCGCCGCTCGCGCCCAGGGCCTTCCGGTCAAGGCTGTCGGGTCGGGCCACTCGTTCACCGGCATCGCGGTCGCGCCCGGCGTGCAGCTCGACCTCGCCTGGTCCGGGGTGCTCGGCGTCGACGAATCCGCCCGCCGCGCGACCTTCGCAGCAGGCACCCGTCTCTACGAGATCGCCGGCCTCCTGCGCCCCTACGGGCTCGCGCTGGAGAACATGGGCGACATCGACCGCCAGACCATCGCAGGTGCCATCTCGACGGGCACCCACGGCACCGGGGCGCGCTTCGGGGGCATCGCGACGCAGGTCGCCGCCCTCACCCTCGTGACGGGAACGGGCGACCTCCTCCACGTCAGCGAGACGGAGAACGCGGAGCTGCTGCCCGCCGTGCGCGTAAGTCTCGGCGCGCTCGGCATCATCGTCGACGTGACGCTCCAGTGCGTCGACGTCTTCGCCCTCCACGCCGTCGAGTCGCCGCAGCCCTTCGACGACGTCGTCGACGCGTGGGAGGAGCACAATGCGGCCGACCACTTCGAGTTCTACTGGTTCCCCGGCACCGCCTCGGTGCAGACCAAGACCAATACGCGCCTGCCGGCGGATTCCCCGCTCGAACCCCTCACACCGTGGCGGCGCTGGCTCGACGACCGTCTCGTCTCGACGGAGGTCCACCGGGCCGTCTGCCAGGCCGGATTCGCCGTCCCCGCACTCCTCCCGCGCATCAACCGCCTGGCCGCCGCCTTCTGGGGCCGGCGCGAGTTCACCGACCTGTCCCACCGGGTGTTCGTCACTGATCGGGACGTGCGCTTTTTCGAGATGGAGTACGCGATCCCGTTCGCGGCGGTTCCGGATGCCATCCGCGAGCTGCGCGCGGAGGTCGCCCGGCGCGGCTGGCGGATCTCGTTCCCCGTCGAGGTGCGCTCGTCGGCCTCCGACGACACCCTGCTTTCGACGGCCTCGGGTCGGCGCTCCGGCTACATCGCCGTGCACCGCTATTGGCGCGAGGCGGCTCGCGAGTTCCGCGGAGTCGCACCCGAGGGCTACTTCGCCGCTGCCGAGGCGATCTTCCGCTCCTTCGGGGGCAGGCCGCACTGGGGCAAGCTCAACACCGTCGACGCCGCATACCTGCGCGGCGTGTACCCCCGGTTCGACGAGTTCCTCGCCGTGCGCGAGCGCCTCGACCCGGAGCGGGTCTTCCGCAATCCCTATCTCACGCGCGTGCTGGGAGACTAGGGCGAATGGCCGATTTCGAGTACTTCATCTGGGGCAAGACCCCGCTGCGCGAGGGCGACTACGACGAGCTGCTGCCGCGCTGCGACGTCCCCGTCGAGCTCGTCAATGCCATGTACGAGGCGCCCGATCGGCCGCCGTTCCAGGGCAGTGTGAAGAAGCGCTACCACGGCCTCTTCGAGGGCATGTTCCTCGATTGGGGCAATCCGCTGCTCGCCCCCGAGCAGGCCGCGGACACGGCCACGTGGCTGCGCGGCTGGGCCGCCGGCGCGCCGGTGGGGGCGGGATTGCTCGTCGACGCGCTGCGTGTCGCGACCTGGCTCGAGAGCGCGGTCCGCGACGGCTGGTACGTCGACTGGGAGCGCTCGTAGCGTTCCGCCGAACACCACGGGGACTAGCCATCGCCTTAGGTGTTTCTGGGAGGCTGCCGTGACGCGGCTGACCCGCCAGTCCTCGCGGATAGCATGGCCTCAGACCCGCCTGCGCACCCGTCCGAGCGGTTCTCTAGAAGGAGCTGCTCACCATGCCCGGCTGGCTTATCGCGGTCATCGTCATCGTCGTGGTCCTTGCGATCATCGGCATCTACCTGTGGTCGACGTACAACTCGCTCGTCACCCTGGGGGTGCGCGTCGACGAGGCCTGGAGCGACATCACCGTGCAGCTCAAGCGTCGTGCCGACCTCATCCCCAACCTCGTCGAAACCGTCAAGGGCTATGCCACCCACGAGAAGACCGTCTTCGAGGACGTGACGAAGGCCCGGGCGGCGACGCTCGCCGCGCAGACCCCGGCCGAGGCATCCGCCGCCGAGAACCAGATGCAGACGGCGCTGAAGAGCGTTTTCGCCGTCGCCGAGGCGTACCCGCAACTCCAGGCGAGCCAGAACTTCCTCCGCCTGCAGTCCGACCTCACCGACACCGAGGACAAGATCCAGGCCGCGCGCCGCTTCTACAACGGCGGAATCCGCGAGTTCAACACGAAGATCAAGGTATTCCCCAACAACATGTGGGCCCGGAACCTGCACTTCGGCGAGCGCGAGTTCTTCGAGGTCGCCGACGCCGCGGCTATCGCCGAGCCCCCGCGCGTGCAGTTCTGACGACGTCCACCGCATCCACCATCGCACCGACCCGCGGGGCCTAGGCGCACATGTATAGAGCGATTGCCGCGAACAAGCGGAACACCGTCTTCTTCATCGTCGGATTCGTCATCCTCGTCGGCGCCATCACCTGGGTCGTCGGCTACTACCAGGGCGATTACTCGATCACGGTCATCGCGCTCGTCATCGCGCTCGTCTACGTCATCATCCAGTACTACGGCGCGTCGGCCGAGGCGGTGGCGATGTCCGGTGCGATCGAGATCCAGAAATCCGACAATCCCGATCTCTGGAACGCCGTCGAGAACATCGCGATATCGCAAGGCATGCCGATGCCCCGGGTGTTCGTCGTCAACGACCCGGCGCCCAACGCCTTCGCGACCGGGCGGGATCCCCAGCATGGCGTGGTGTGCGCGACGACAGGGCTGCTGCAGCTCATGGACAAGCCCGAGCTCGAGGCCGTCATGGCCCACGAGATGGGCCACGTGCGCAATTACGACATCCGCCTCTCGACGATCGTCTTCGGGCTGACCGTCGTCATCGGGATCATCGCCGACATCTTCCTGCGGATGGCATTCTGGGGCGGCCTGGGCGGCAACCGGCGCGACAACAACAACGGCGGCGGCGGAAACCCGATCATCCTCATCCTCGGGCTTGTCGCGCTGATCGTCGCGCCGCTCGTCGCGGCCCTCGTGCAGGCCGCCGTGTCGCGGCAGCGCGAGTACCTCGCCGATGCGACGAGCGCCGAGATCACGCGACATCCGGATGCCCTCGAGAGCGCGCTGCAGAAGCTCGCCGACTACCAGCGCCCGATGATCCGCCAGAACACCTCGATGGCGCACCTGTGGATCAACGACCCCAACAAGCCGGGCCTCATGTCGAAGCTGTTCTCGACGCATCCGCCGATCCCCGAGCGGATCGCGCGCCTCAAGAAGATCGGGTCGAGCTTCTAGCGGACGGCAGCCGGCGAAAGACGGCAGCCGGGATGCCGCGGGAGACTCGCGAACGCGAGATGCGCCGCGGCCGCGAAACCCGGCTTGCGGTCGCTTCGAACTTGCTCGTCCGCTACAGCCGCTAGTGAAGTTGTGTTCTATTCCGGCTATGTTTAATGACCGCTGAATATCGTATCTATGAACTAGATTCGCGGAATGGAACTCTTCGCGACGGCCGCGCTGGGCGCGCTCGTCGCGCACGTCGATGCCGTACTGCCCGATGCAGCGGCGATCGGTGTGCTGTCGCGGGACGAGCTGACCGCTGGGGTGGGCCATCTTGCCGCGCTGCGGGCATCCGTCGAGCGGGTAACGGCGTTGTTCGCGGCGGCAATCGCTCGCGAGTCGGGGCGCGAGCTGGGCTCGGCCGGGTTAGCGCAGTCGGCGGGGTTCAACACGCCCGAGCGGCTGGTTCAGCAGTTGACCGGTGAATCCATCGCCCGATCGCGGCGTCTCGTCGAGATGGGGGCACTGCTCGCAGAGCACGCCGAGATGATCCCGGTTGCGGGCGACGACGAGGCGGGTGCAGGTGGTGATGGCTGTGGCGACACGGACAGCAGCGATGCAGACTTCGGTTCGCGGTGGGACGCGCCGATCGCTGCTGCGCTTGGCGCGGGTGCGCTCGGCCTCGAGCGTGCGGACGCCATCCGCGACGGCCTCGGCGCGCCCACTCACGACGGCCTTACTCCGGACTGGCGTCAGGCAGCCCGGCGGCTCGTGGACGATGCCATCCGGTTCGGCTCCACCGTCGAAGAGCTGCGGCGCGACGCCCGGCGCACCAGGGCACGGCTTGACGAGGAGCGCCTTGCTCGCGAAGAGGCGCAACGCTACGAGCTGCGCTCGTGGAAACGCTGGCGGCGCCCTGATGGCATGACCCAGTACACACTGGTCGCCGACCCGCTGTCCGCCGCGACGATCGACGCCGCCGTCGACACCGCACTGTCCCCGCGCACCTCCGGGCCGCGATTCACCACCGCCGAGGAGGCCGCTCGCGCCGTAGAGATCGAGCATGATCCGCGCACGACCGAGCAGTTCGCGTTCGACACGGTGCTCGCCCTGCTCCGCACCGGAATCGGCGCCGACAACGGTGTGGTTTACGGCTCAGCGCGCCCCGAGGTGCGCGTCGTCGTCACCCGCAACGACCTTCGCCGGGCCGCGGCCGCCGAGACCGCCCGCACTGGCAACCGCGCTGACACCGGCGAGCCGAGCGGCAGACGCGCTAGCGTCGGCATTGCGCATATCGACGGGCAGCCGCTGCCGGTCACAGCGCAATCGATCCTCGCGAGCATCTGCGCGGACGGCTTCATCCCTGCCCTCTTCGACGAATCGGGCCGCGCCCTCGACGTCGGAAGGGCCCAGCGCCTCCACACCGATCGGCAGCGCACCGCCCTCGCCATCCGCGACGGCGGCTGCCTCCACCCCGGCTGCGCGAGGCCACCGAGCATGTGCGAGGCACACCACATCACGCCCTGGTCAGAAGGCGGCAGAACCTCGACAGATGACGGCGTCCTGCTGTGCCGTTTCCACCACCTGCTGTTGCACAACACGCGCTCGTGGATCGATCGCGGCGATGACGGCGTCTACTCGTGGCACCACACGCCCACCGGCGAACTGCTCGAACTCCGACCGAAGGGTGCTGCTGCGATTCAGATTCAGGAGATGACGAGCCGCTCGTAGTCGGCGATCACGATGCAGGCTTCGATCGCGGTGCAGGCTTCGATCGCGCCGCAGGCTTCGATCGCGCCGCAGGCTTCGATCGCGACGCAGGCTTCGATCGCGCCGATGCGCTTGGCAGCAACCGACCGCACTGTCCCGGCGCGGGTGATCGATCCAACTGATCGCTCACGCGCGCCAGCGGACGGCGGCAGTCAAAGCGGCGACCAGGGTGCCTCGCGCGGTTTCGGAAATCTCGACGCCCTCGAGGCCCTGCCACGCCGCAGCCTCCGCGAGCACCGGCGCGAGCCGTTCCGCGATCGCGCCGGTTTCGGCCTCGCGGCCGCTCTCGACCCACGCGGTCTGCACCCGCAGCACCCCCCTCTGACGGTCGCTCTTGAGGTCGATGCGGCCGACGATCTCGGAGTCCACGAGGATCGGCAGGGTGTAGTAGCCGTATACCCGCTTCGGCGCGGGCGTGTAGATCTCGATGCGGTAGTTCATCCCGAACACCCGCTCGAGGCGGGAGCGCTCCCACACCACCGGGTCGAACGGCGACAGGATGGCCGTCGCCGACACCGTCCGCGGCACCGTCGCCTCGTGCCACAGGTACGCCTTCTCGGGCCGGCCGGCCCTGGTCTGCCAGCCCTCGACCGCTACGGGCACGGCCTCACCGGAATCCACCAGTGCCTGCATGGCTGCGGCCGCGAGCCGCGAGTCGCGCAGCCGGTAGTAGTCGGCGACGTCCTTGACGGTGCCGACGCCGTGGGCGCGCAGGCCCCGGCGCATGAGCTCGAGGTGGGATTCCTCGACACCGACGACCCGGTCGAGCACTGCCGTGGGCAGCACGTGCTCGGGCAGCGCGTAGCGCCTCTCGAAACGCCGGCGCCCCGCCGACACGAGCTCGCCCGAGCGGAACAGGATCTCGAGCGCGATCTTGACGTCGGACCAACCCCACCACGGGCCGCGGCGCACGTTGGCGTCGTGCTCGATCTCGCTCGCCGCGAGCGGGCCGCTCTGACGCACCTCGTCGAGCAGCCAGTCGACGATGCTCGCGTGCTCGTCGCGCCAGCTCTGCTCCCACCAGGCGCGCTTGCCCTCCCGGAACGAGTCGTGGCGGAATCGGAACAGCGGCCAGTCCTCGGCGGGCACGAACGCCGCCTCATGCGCCCAGAGCTCGAGGAATCCGCCAGTCGAGGACGGGTGCGTCGGCGTGAACAGCAGCCGGTCGAGCACCGCCCGGTCGTACGCCCCGAGTCGCGCGAACAGCGGAAGATAGTGCGAACGCTCGAAGACGTTGACGGAGTCGATCTGCAGCAGCCCCAGCCGGCCGATGGCGGTGCGGAGCCGCCGCTCGCTCGCAGCGCCCGGCCGTTCGACCGTGGAGCCTTGCGCGCGCGAGGAGCGCGCAGACGAAAAGCCCTGCGCGCGCGAGGAGCGCGCAGACGAAAAGCCCTGCGCGCGCGAGGAGCGCGCAGACGAAAAGCCCTGCGCGCGCGAGGAGCGCGCAGACGAAAAGCCCTGCGCCGCCAGGGCGACGCGACGCGCCTGCGCCGCACTCAAACCCTCAGCCACGTCACCGACATTACTTAGACTCGCTGACATGGCCCGCCGTCCCCGTGATGCCGTCTCGTTCCTCGCCCGCTTCGGCCGGTCGTCACACAGCGTGGATCCGGTGAGAACCGCTGATTCGAGCATCCCGCAGGGTGTCATCGTGGCTGGTGCGTGGTCGTGGCGCCTGCTGCTCATCGCCGCCGCCGCGCTGGGGTTGATCTGGCTCATCCTCCAGGTCAAGGACATTGCGATCCCGTTCATCATCGCAGTGCTGATCTCGGGTCTCCTCGTCCCGTATTCGAACTGGATGCAGCGGCACCGTGTGCCGCGCTGGCTCGCGGTCGCCCTCGCCTTCCTCTCCGCGCTGGTCGTGGTCACCGGGCTCATCTTCCTGCTCAGCAACCGCGTCAGCGCTGAGGCGCCGCACCTCGACACGCAGATCCGCGACTCGCTCTCCGGGCTGTCCGTGTGGCTGCAGGGCCCGCCGTTCAACTTCTCCTCCGTGCAGATCGAGGGCTACATCGACAAGATCACGGCGTCGTTCAAGTTCGACAACGCCTCACTGCTCAGCGGCGCGCTCACCGTGGGTTCGACCGTGGGCCATGTCCTCACCGGCGTGCTCCTCACCTCGTTCTCGACCCTGTTCATCCTCATCGACGGCGCCGGCATCTGGGCCTGGATCGTGCGCATCTTCCCGAAGAAGGCGCGCGCCGCGATCGATGGTGCGGGCCAGGCCGGATGGCTCACCCTCATGAGCTTCGCGCGCGTGCAGGTGCTCGTCGCCTTCATCGACGCCCTCGGAATCGGGCTCGGCGCCTTCTTCCTCGGCCTGCCGCTCGTCATCCCGATCAGCGTGCTCGTGTTCTTCGGGTCATTCATCCCCATCGTCGGTGCTGTCGTCACCGGCGCCGTCGCCGTGTTCATCGCGCTCGTGTTCAAGGGCTTCTGGTTCGCGATCATCATGCTGGCCGTCACAGTGCTCGTGCAGGAGATCGAGGCGCACGTGCTGCAGCCCCTCATCATGGGCACCGCCGTCAAGGTCCATCCGCTCGCAGTGGTCCTCGTCGTCGCGGGCGGCTCCTACCTGGGGGGCATCTCCGGGGCGCTCTTCGCTGTTCCCATCGCGGCGACGGTCAACGTGGTGATCCGGTACATCGCGAGCGGTGCCTGGCGCGAGGAGGCGGCGGCGGCGCGCGCCGCAGCCTCCTTCTCCCAGATCTGGAGAACGGTGCCGCGCAAGGCGCCGTGGCAGTAACCGGCCGCCCTAGACTTTCGCAGGTGACGGACACCTACCTCGGCCCCAGTATCGACGAGATCGAGCAGGCGCGCGAGGTCGTCGGCGCCGTCGCCCACGTGACGCCGCTCGAGGTGTCCGGATTCCTCGGCGACGTGCTCGGCGCGCCGGTCTACCTCAAGGCCGAGAACCTGCAGCGCACCGGCGCCTACAAGATCCGCGGCGCCTACTACCGCCTGTCGCGGCTCAGCCCCGAGGAGCGCGAGCGCGGCGTCGTGGCCGCCTCGGCCGGCAACCACGCCCAGGGTGTCGCGCTCGCCGCGCAGCAGCTCGGCATCGCTGCGACGATCTTCATGCCGCGGGGCGTGGCGCTGCCGAAGCTCCAGGCGACGCGCGGCTACGGGGCGGATGCCGTGCTGCACGGCCCCACGTTCACCGAGACGCTGGAGGGCGCGATCGAGTTCGCCGCCGCGACCGGGGCGGTCTTCATCCCGCCGTACGACCACGAGGACATCATCACCGGCCAGGCGACGCTCGGCCTGGAGATCCTCGACCAGCTGCCGGCAGCGCAGACCATCATCGTGCCCATTGGCGGAGGCGGGCTCGCCTCCGGTGTCGCTCGCGCGGCCAAGCTCCGCGCCGAGGCCGAGGGGCGCAGCATCCGCATCATCGGCGTCCAGGCCGAGAACGCGGCGTCGTTCCCGCCCTCGCTCGCGGCCGGCGAGCCGGTGACGAAGCCCCTCGAGCCGACCATCGCCGACGGCATCGCGGTCGCGCGGCCGGGGGACCTCACCTTCCCCATCATCCAGGCGTACGTCGACGAGGTCGTCACGGTCACCGATGACGATCTCGCCCGTGCGCTGCTCGTGCTGCTGGAGCGGGCCAAGCTCGTCGCCGAGCCGGCGGGGGCGGCCTCCGTCGCCGCGATCCTCGCCGGCAAGATCGCGCCCGCGGGGCCGACGGTCGCCATCGTCTCGGGCGGCAACATCGATCCGCTGCTCATGCAGCGCGTCATCGCCCACGGTCTCGAGGCGTCCGACCGCTACCTCACCCTGCGCATCATGCTGCCTGACCGGCCGGGCCAGCTCGCGACGATCGCCGACACCCTCGCCGAGGCGAACGCGAACGTCATCGAGGTCATGCACACCCGTCACCACAGCGGATTGCAGATCAGCCAGGTCGCCCTCGACATCTCGGTCGAGACGCGCGGCTCCGAGCATCGCGCCTCGGTCATCCGCCATCTGCGCGAGGTCGGCTACGACCCCAAAGTCGTCATCGTCGACTGAGGACGCAGGGCCGACCGCGTTCGGCGGCGCGCGGGCGCACCGCGGTGCGCTGGACCGCCGCTCCGGGCGAAGTCACGCCCCGGTCCAGGTCTCGACCTTGAGGATCTCGACCGCGATCTCGCGGCCGTTCGGGGCGGTGTAGGAGGTCGTCTCGCCGATCTTGAGGCCCAGGATCGCCGCCCCGAGCGGGCTCGCCTCGCTGTAGACCGAGTACTCGGAATCCCGAGCGATCTCGCGGTGCCCGATGAGGAAGGTGTCCTCGCCGCCGCCGATGACCGCCGTGACGAGCGTGCCGGGCTCGACGACGCCGGTGCTCTGCGGCGCGACGCCGACGCGGGCGTGCTTGAGCAGGTTCTTGAGGGTGAGGATGCGCCCCTCCTGGACCGCCTGCTGGTCCTTGGCCGCGTGATAGCCGCCGTTCTCCTTGAGGTCGCCCTCGGAGCGCGCCAGCTCGATGCGCTTCGCGATCTCCTCGCGGCCGGTGGTGCTGAGGTACTCGAGCTCGTTCGCGAGTCGGTCGTACGCCTCCTGCGTGAAGAAGTGGGCACCGGTTTCGGGGGCAGACATAACGAGAAAGTCTAGTTGGCCCAGCACGTGTCGAGCGACGCTGCGACGGGCGTCTCGTACGTCGTGACCGCGACCGTGACGGATTGCGTCGTGGCTGAGCCCATCGGCACATCGACGACCTGGTAGCCCACGACCGTGAAGGCGAGGTTCTGCGCCTCGATCCCGCAGGAGGCTTCGGTTCCGGCGGGGGCGTGCACGGTGAGCGAAACCGAGACCTCGTGGTCATTGACGATCTGGGTGCCGCCGACCGCGCCGGTGAGGCTCGTCGCGCTGGGTGCGAGACCGACCCAGACCGCCCAGACGATCATGACGACCGCGATGAAGGCGCCGAGGCCGATGAACAGCCAACGGGTGCGGAACAGCCGAGCGGGGGTGTTGCCGTAACGGCCGGCGAGAGTCACGCGGGTTCCTTGCAAAATGGGCGGTCTAGTCTTGTCAACGATATGACCAGACGCCTCATGGCGGTGCATGCGCACCCTGACGACGAGTCGAGCAAAGGGGCTGCGACGTACGCCCACTATGCCGCAGGCGGCGCCGAGGTGATGATCGTGAGCTGCACGGGCGGCCAGCGCGGCAGCATCCTCAACTCAGCTGTCGAGGCCGTCCCGCTCGCGCACCGCGACCTCGCGGGCCTCCGCCGCCTCGAGATGGCGGAGGCCGCGCGCATCCTCGGGGTCGGCCAGCGCTGGCTCGGCTACTACGACAGCGGGATGCCGGCCGACGGCGAGCCCCTGCCGCCGAACTCGTTCGCGACCATCCCGCTCGAATCCTCGGCGGCGCCGCTCGTGACGCTCATGCGCGAGTTCCGCCCGCACGTGCTCATCGCCTACGACGAGAACGGCGGCTATCCCCACCCGGACCACATTCGCGCGCACGAGGTCGCGGTGTACGCGCGCGACGCCGCGGCCGACCCCGGCCGGTACCCAGATGCCGGGCGGGCGTGGCGCATCCCGAAGCTCTACTACGATCGCATCCACAGCGCGAAGCGCACCCGCGCGGTCTACGACGCGCTCGCTGCGACCGAGCCCGAGCATCCTCTGCTTGCCGAGTTCGAGCGCTTCCGGCGCCGAGGCGAGGGCACCTCGTTCCTCGGCACGACCCAAGTGGCGGTCGACGCCTATTTCGATACGCGGGATGCGGCGCTGCGCGCCCATGCCAGCCAGGTTCCGCCCGACAGTCCGTTCTTCTTCTGGCCCAACGACGTGCAGCGCAAGGCGTGGCCGTGGGAGGACTACCAGCTCGTCGATTCCGAAGTGGAGACCAGTGTGCCCGAGACCGACCTGTTCGCCGGCATCCCTGTGGCGGCGCTCGCATGAGCGCCTTCTGGCATCTCGCCGCGCTCCTGGCCGACACCCCGGTGCCGTCGCCGTCGGCGACGGTTCCCAACCCGGATTCCGTGACACCGGGCCCGTGGGGCTTCATCGCCATCGCCGCCGTCGGCATCGCGACGGGCCTTCTCATCTGGGACATGACGCGTCGGGTGCGCCGCGTGCGCTACCGCGCCGAGGTCAAGACGAAGCTCGACGCCGAGGAGCTCGCCGCGCGCGAGGCCGAGTTCCGGGGTCCTGCGTCGAGCGCGTCGGCGACGCCCGAACCGAAGGACCCGGACCAGCACGATGGCTGATGTCGGCCGCGGCATCCTCTACGGCGCCTACCAGACCAGGCTGCGGCATCAGCTGCACTCGCTGCCGAAGGAGGCGCTGCCGCGCCATGTCGCGATGATCGTCGACGGCAACCGCCGCTGGGCTCGGCAGGTCGGCTTCTCGAGCGCCGAGCACGGCCACCGCGCGGGCGCTGCGAAGATGATCGAATTCGTCGACTGGTGCGACGACCTCGGCATCGGCACCGTGACGCTGTACCTGCTCTCGAGCGACAACCTCTCGAACCGCTCGGCGGAGGAGCTCGCGGCACTGTCCGACATCATCGCCGGGCTCGCGCTGGAGTTCGCGCGCCACGACGACTGGGTCGTGCAGCATGTCGGCCGGTCGGAGGGATTGCCCGAGGCGCTCTGCACAGCGCTGGAGACCGCCGAGGCGGAATCCGCCGCCCATCACGGCCTGCACATCAATCTCGCCGTCGGCTACGGCGGCCGTAAGGAGATCGTCGACGCGATGCGCTCGATCGTCGCCGCGCACCGCGCGGAGGGCCGCAGCCTCGATGACCTCGCCGACACGCTCACGCCGGAGCTCATCGGCGCGCACCTCTACACCGGCGGCCAACCCGACCCGGATCTCGTCATCCGCACCTCCGGCGAGCAGCGCCTCAGCGACTTCATGCTGTGGCAGGCCGCGCACAGCGAGTTCTACTTCGTCGAGGCTCTCGGCCCCGACCTGCGCGAGGTCGACTTCCTCCGCGCGATGCGCGACTACACGCGTCGCGAGCGGCGCCACGGCGGCTGAATCGAAACGAGGTCCGCGTTTCGTCGTGCAGGCGATTCGCGCACTCGCCCAGCCGTGGCGATTCGGCGGCGGGCGCGCCGGATCGCGCGGCTGACGCTCGACGGCGGACCCTGCGGGTCGCCGCCGTCAGCCGTCAGCCGAAGGCAGACCCGCGCCCGGCAAGGCGCGACGCGGATTCACACCGCCGTGTAGCCGCCGTCGACGACGAGCTGGCTCCCCGTGATGAAGCTCGCCTTGTCGCTGAGCAGGAACACGACGAGGTTCGCGACCTCGTCGGCACGGCCGAGCCGGCCGATCGGGTGCTTCGAGACGAGGAGGTCGTAGAACTCCTTCGGGGTGCCGGCGAGCAGCGGGGTGTCGATGTAGCCCGGATGCACCGAGTTGACCCGGACGCCCTGCGCCGCGTACGTCGCCGCGGCGGCCTTCGTCAGGCCGGCGATGCCGTGCTTCGCAGTCGTGTACGCCGCGGCGAGCGGCTCGGCGACGAGACCGAGGATGGAGGAGTTGTTGACGATCGCCCCGCCGCCGGCCTTGAGGATCTCCGGGATCTCGTAGCGCAGCCCGTAGAACACGGAGTCGAGATTCACCGCGGTGAGGTTCTTGTAGGCGGCGAATCCGTCGGAGTCGTCGTAGTCGCCGATCGGGCCCTGCGGGCCGCCGATGCCGGCGTTGTTGAAGGCGTAGTGCAGGGCGCCGTAGGTCGACACGGCGAAATCGACCGCCGCCTTGACATCCTTCGGGTCACCAACGTTGCCGCCGATGGCGGCCGCGGTGCCGTCTGCGGCCGTGATCTGGTCGACGACCGCCTGCGCGGTGTCGACGCGGAGGTCGTTGACGACGACCTTGGCCCCTTCGGCGGCGAGCTGCAGGGCGACCGCCTCGCCGATTCCCGAGCCGCCGCCGGTGACCAGCGCGATCTTGCCATCGAAGTTCTTACCCATGACCTGGCTCCTTTGTCCGGGCCTGTCGCCCGTTGGTTAACGACAGCACAGCACATTGCGGAGTGCCGCGCTTCCATGGTGGCGCCACTGAGCGAGATCGGCGGATGAATTTCGTCTGGCGTTCTTTCGTCCGGGGGGCTCCAGGACTTCATGTCCTCGTAACGTGCAAAGCGCGTGTCGGAGCAATCCCGCTGCCTGGCCGGTCCTACTTTGGTGCGCAACAGGCATTCCGCCTCACGAACAGGAGTGGTTGTGGCATCAGCACCGACGGAGAAGCCGGCAGCTCGACCCGAAGGAGGAACCCGCAGGACACCAGCCCACGAGGACATCGAAACGACCGAGGTCGCTGAGCGCACGTATGTGCTCGACACCTCGGTCTTGCTGTCTGACCCCAAGGCGATGTTCCGCTTCGCAGAGCATTCCGTGGTCATCCCCGTGGTGGTGATCAGCGAGCTCGAGGGCAAGCGCAACGACCCCGAGATCGGCTACTTCGCCCGTCAGGCGCTGCGCTACCTCGACGACCTGCGCGTCGAGAACGGTCGACTCGATTTTCCGGTGCCGGTCGGCGACGGCGGATCGCTCCACGTCGAGCTCAACCACTCGAACATGACGGTGCTGCCGAGCGGCATGCAGCTCGGCGACAACGACGCGCGCATCCTCGCCGTCGCGATGAACCTGCACAACGACGGCCTCGCCGTCACCGTGGTCTCCAAGGACCTGCCGATGCGCGTCAAGGCGTCGTCGATCGGCCTCCCCGCGGAAGAGTATCGCGCCGAGCTCGCCGTCGACTCCGGCTACACCGGTACCGCCGACATCGACCTCTCGTCGGGCGAGATGGCGAAGCTCTACGATCGCGAGTCGCTGAAGTCGTCGGCGGTGTCCGGATTGCCCGTCAACACGTCTCTGGTGGTGCACTCGGACCGCGGCTCCGCCCTCGGGCGCGTCATCGCCGAAGGCGAGTTCAAGCTCGTGCGCGGCGACCGCGACGTGTTCGGCGTGCACGGCCGCTCGGCCGAGCAGCGCCTCGCCATCGACCTGCTGCTCGACCCCGAGGTCGGCATCGTGTCGCTCGGCGGCCGCGCCGGCACCGGCAAGTCGGCTCTGGCGCTCTGCGCCGGTCTCGAGGCGGTCCTGGAGCGGCAGCAGCACAAGAAGATCATGGTCTTCCGCCCCCTCTACGCGGTCGGCGGCCAGGAACTCGGCTACCTCCCGGGCGACCAGGCCGAGAAGATGAATCCCTGGGGCCAGGCGATCTACGACACGCTCGGCGCGCTCGTCAGCGAGAACGTGTTGGACGAGATCGTGGAGCGCGGCATCCTCGAGGTGCTGCCGCTGACGCACATCCGCGGCCGCTCGCTCCACGACGCGTTCGTGATCGTCGACGAGGCGCAGTCGCTCGAGCGCAACGTGCTGCTCACGGTGCTCTCGCGCGTCGGCCAGAACTCGCGGGTCGTGCTCACCCACGACGTCGCCCAGCGCGACAACCTGCGCGTCGGGCGGCATGACGGCGTCGCCTCGGTCATCGAGACCCTCAAGGGCCACCCGCTCTTCGGCCACATCACGCTCACCCGCTCGGAACGCTCGGCGATCGCCGCCCTCGTGACGGAGATGCTCGAATAGCCGCACGCGATCGTGCGCCTTCGGGCTGAGATTCGGCGCGACGCGCCGTTGCCGATTCGCAACGCGCCGCTTCCCCGTCCGGATTTCAGCCCGAAGGGCCGCGATGTGCGCGGGTAGCGCGTGGCTGCCGCGCTTCGACCAGACCTACGGGTGCGTCATGCTCAGCACGTCGAGCTTCTCGTCGAGCTGCGCCTCGGTGATCTCGCCGCGCTCGACGTAGCCGAGGGCGATGACGGCCTCGCGGATCGTGAGGCCCTCCTTCACCGAGTACTTCGCGATCTTGGCCGCCGCCTCGTAGCCGATGATCTTGTTGAGCGGGGTGACGATCGACGGCGACGCCTCGGCGAGGAAGCGGGCGCGCTCGACGTTCGCCTCGAGGCCCGAGATCGTCTTGTCGGCGAGCACCCGCGACACGTTCGCGAGCAGGCGGATCGACTCGAGCAGCGCGTTGCCCATCACCGGGATGGCGACGTTGAGCTCGAACGCGCCGGTGGCACCTGCCCAGGCGATGGTCTGGTCGTTGCCGATGACGCGCGCGGCCACCATGATCGTCGCCTCGGGGATGACGGGGTTGACCTTGCCCGGCATGATCGACGAGCCCGGCTGCAGGTCGGGGATGTGGATCTCGCCGAGGCCGGTGTTGGGGCCGGAGCCCATCCACCGCAGGTCGTTGCTGATCTTGGTGAGCGATACGGCGATGACGCGCAGCGCGCCGGATGCCTCGACGAGGCCGTCGCGGTTCGCCTGCGCCTCGAAGTGGTCGCGGGCCTCGGTGATCGGCAGCCCCGTCTCGTCGACGATGAGCTTGATGACCTGCTGGGGGAAGCCGAGCGGGGTGTTGATGCCGGTGCCGACGGCCGTACCGCCGAGCGGCACCTCGGCGACGCGCGGCAGCGCCGCCTGGACGCGCTCGATGCCGTAGCGGATCTGCGCGGCATAGCCGCCGAATTCCTGACCGAGGGTGACGGGGGTGGCGTCCATGAGGTGGGTGCGGCCCGATTTCACGACGCCCGCCCACTCGGATGCCTTCGCCGCAAGCGCCTCGGCGAGGTGCGCGAGCGACGGCACGAGGGTCTCGAGGAGGGCCTGAGTGACGGCGATGTGCACCGACGTCGGGAAGACGTCGTTCGACGACTGCGAAGCGTTGACGTGGTCGTTGGGGTGCACGGCGCTGCCGAGCCGGCCGCTGGCGAGGCTGGCGAGGACCTCGTTCATGTTCATGTTCGACGACGTGCCCGAGCCCGTCTGGTAGACGTCGATGGGGAACTCGTCGTCGTACTTGCCGGTGATGACCTCGTCGGCCGCCCAAGCGATCGCGTCGGCGATGGCGCCGTCGAGAGTGCCGAGCGCCTTGTTGGCGAGCGCGGCGGCCTTCTTGATGCGGGCGAGCGCGGCGATCTGCGCCGACTCGAGGCCGCGCCCCGAGATGGGGAAGTTCTCGACGGCGCGCTGGGTCTGGGCGGCGTAGAGGGCGTCCTTCGGAACCCTCACCTCGCCCATGGTGTCGTGTTCGATGCGGTATTCGTCTGTTGCCACGGTGTCCTCTTGCATAGCTGGTTTCTGGGGTGGGTGCGCGGGGTTCGAGGTCGATCCGACCGGATCAACCCGACCCGATCAATCCAACCCGATTTTCACGTCGGCGATCGCCCGGCCCTCGCTGAGGCGGTAGTTGGCGCCGACGAGACCGAGCGTGCCATCGGTCACCGCCGTGCGGATGACCGCGCTGCCCGCGAGCAGGTCGTCGACGGTGTCGCGCAGGTGCTCGCGGCCGACGGCGAGGGCGTCGATGCGCGAGACGTCCACCGGCCCGAAGCCCTCGGCACCGGCAACGCGGCGCACCGCCGGGACGATGGGACGGATGAGGTGGTCGACGTTGGGGCTCAGCTGCGGGGCATCGGGGGACTGCGAGTCGATGGCCGTGCGCACCGCACCGCACTCGTCGTGGCCGAGCACGACGATGAGCGAGACGCCGAGCACGCCGACGGCATAGTCGAGCGAGCCGAGCACCGAGTCGGAGGCGACCTGGCCGGCGTTGCGCACGACGAAGGCGTCGCCGAGCCCGAGGTCGAAGACGATCTCGGCGGCGAGGCGCGAGTCGCTGCAGCCGAAGATCGCGACGAACGGGGATTGCCCGCCGACGAGGTCGCCGCGGCGTTCGACGTCCTGCCGGGGGTGTTCGGGCACCCCGGCCACGAATCGCTCGTTGCCCGCCTCGAGCGCCGCCCACGCGGCGGAGGGAGACGGGTGGGTCACTTTGAGCCGAGCCCGCGCAGCGTGCCCTGGATGCCGTCGATGACGGTCGTCATCTGCGCAGGGGCGGCGGTGCCCGAGATGACGAGAGTGCTGCCGAGGCCCTGGTAGACGAGGCCGTAGCTGGTCCGCTTGCCGGGGGTCTGGCCGTCGCGATTGTCGTAGACGACCCATTGCGCCCCGCCGATCGTCGCCGTACCGGTTGCGATGACGTCGTCGAGGGTGTCAGCCACCCAGGTGTCGTCGGCGTGGAACCCCTGGTCGACCGACACGTACTTCTGGTCAGGCGTGATGAAGCCGAGGTGCCAGACGTCGACACCGGTCGCTGGGGCGCCGGGCGTGGTCGACGCGGGGGAGAACGTCGCGGCGTTGGCCGACCAGCCGGTCGGCAGCACCGGGTCGGCGAGCGGCACCGACTCGACCGCGCCGGCCTGCTGGACGAGTTGGTGCCAGTCGATGGCCGGAGTCTGCGGAGACGTGGGGCGAGGCACGATGAGGACGATGACCGCGACGACGGCGAGCGTCGCGATGAGCGCATAGACGAGGTTGGAGAACGTCTGGCGGTCGCGGTGCAGGCGCGACGACTCGGCGCGGCGCGCGGCTTCTTCTGCGGGCGTCTCGGGACGGCCGAGCTCGGCGACGATGGGGCGATCGGCCATGGCTACTGGGCGGACCCGCCTGGCTGCGCACTGGCGCGAGCCGCGTCGAGGCGCGCCTTGGCGCCGATCAGCCACTCCTCGCAGCGCGTGGCGAGCGCCTCGCCGCGCTCCCACAGCGCAAGCGAGTGCTCGAGGGTCGCAGCGCCCTGCTCGAGCTCGGCGACGATCTTGACGAGCTCGTCGCGCGCCTCTTCGTAGGAGAGGCCGGCGACGTCGGCTGGTTGGGGGGCTGCCACGGCGATCATTCTACTTCTGCGCTCCGACAGCGCTCTGGCCGCGGGATTCCGCCGCGAACGCGCCGTCCGCGACGGTGACGCTCAGCTCGGCGCCGGCTGGCGCATCGGCGACCGTGCGGACCGCGCGGTCGCCCGCCTGCACGATGGCGTAGCCGCGCTCGAGGGTCGACTTCGGGCTCAGGGTGCGCAGTCGCGCGGCGAGCTCGCGCACCGTGACTTCGGCGCGCTCGACGGTGAGGTTCGCGAGCTCGGAGCCGCGTACCACCCAGCGCGCGAGGTCCTCAGCGCGGGAGTCGACGATCCAGCCGGTGGTCTGAAGCGCTGGCCGCGACCGCAGCTGTGCGATGCGGTCGGCTTCCGTTGCGACGAGGGTGAGCAGCCGCTTGTGCATGCGGGCGCGCGCCTCGGCGATGAGCGCCCGCTCCTCTTCGACGTCAGGGACGACGCGCTTCGCGGCATCCGTCGGAGTCGAGGCACGCAGCGAGGCGACCTCGTCGAGCAGCGGCCGGTCGGCCTCATGCCCGATCGCCGAGACCAGCGGGGTGCTGAGCGCCGCCGCGGCGCGCACCAGGGTCTCGTCGCTGAACGGCAGCAGGTTGAGGAAGTCGCCGCCGCCGCGGGCGACGATGATGACATCGACCTCGGGGTCGGCGTCGAGCTGCCGTATCGCGGCCGTCACCTCGGCGGCGGCGCGCTCGCCCTGCACCGCGGTGTACACGGTGCGGAACTGGACCTCGGGCCAGCGCAGCCGGGCGTTCGTCTTGACGTCCTTCTCGGCATCCGAGTCGCGCCCGGTGACGAGCCCGATGAGATGCGGCAGGAACGGCAGCCGCTTCCTGCGGGATGCGTCGAACAGGCCCTCGCCGGCGAGCTGGCGCCTGAGGCGTTCCAGCCGCTCCAAGAGGTCGCCGAGGCCGACGTGGCGCAGCTCGTAGCCGATCATCGACAGTTGGCCGCCGGCGACCCAGTAATCGGGCTTGACGAGGGCGACGATGCGGTCGCCGGCCTTGAACTCGTCGGCGAGCTTCGCGGCGGTGCTCGACCACACCTTGAGGTCGAGGTAGACGTCGGCCTCGAGGTCCTTGAGCTTGGCGTAGACGTTGCCGCGGCGGTCGTTCCACTGCGTAAGCTCGCCCTCGACCCATACCGCGCCGAGGCGGGCGATGTAGTTGTGCAGTTCGTTGCCGAGGCGTGCGACCGGCCACGGCGACTCGGCGGTGGCGGCGCCGGACCGCGCGGCCGACCCGGTTCGCGCATCCGTCT
This sequence comes from Actinomycetes bacterium, assembly GCA_021779075.1. Classification (GTDB taxonomy): domain Bacteria; phylum Actinomycetota; class Actinomycetes; order Actinomycetales; family Microbacteriaceae; genus Gryllotalpicola. The sequence continues at coordinate 32,615 of JAJYBG010000007.1, forward strand.
CAGCGGATACGGGGTCAGCGGATACGGGGTCAGCGGATACGGGGTCAGCGGATACGGGGTCAGCACTGTCGGTCATCGCGCCCCCTTCTCGGCCGCTCTTATGCCCGCCGACCTAGGATGGCCACGTGAGCGAGACCATCAGCCTGGGAGTGCCCCGCGTGCCAGGCGCGACGGGCAGACTCAAGGATATCCCGGGGGTCGGACAGAAGCGGGTGCTGCTCGCCTCGCCCCGCGGCTACTGCGCCGGCGTCGACCGCGCGGTCGTGGCCGTCGAGAAGGCGCTCGATCGTTACGGCGCGCCCGTGTACGTGCGCAAGCAGATCGTCCACAACAAGCACGTCGTCGCCACCCTTGAGGCGCAGGGCGCCGTCTTCGTCGACGAGGTCGACGAAGTGCCCGAGGGCGCCCACGTCGTCTTCAGCGCCCACGGCGTCGCGCCGAGCGTCGTCGCAGCCGCGGAATCCCGCGGCCTGAAGGCGATCGACGCAACCTGCCCGCTGGTGACGAAGGTCCACCGCGAGGCGGTGCGCTTCGCCCGCGACGATTTCGAGATCCTGCTCATCGGCCATGCCGGCCACGAGGAGGTCGAGGGCACCGCGGGCGAGGCCCCGGGCAACGTCACGCTGGTCGGCTCGCCGGATGCCGCTGCCGCGGTCGTGGTGCGCGATCCCGACCGGGTCGTGTGGCTCTCCCAGACCACCCTGTCGGTCGACGAGACGATGGATACGGTGCGCAGGCTGCGCGAGCGCTTCCCGAACCTGCAGGATCCGCCGTCCGACGACATCTGCTACGCCACCCAGAACCGGCAGGTCGCCATCAAGAAGGTCGCGAAGGAGGCCGATGTCGTCATCGTCGTCGGCAGCGCGAATTCCTCGAATTCGGTGCGCCTCGTCGAGGTCGCCCTCGAATCCGGGGCGAAGGCCGCCTACCGGGTCGACTACGCGAGCGAGGTCCGGCAGGCGTGGCTCGACGGCGCGGCGACGGTCGGCGTGACGAGCGGGGCCTCCGTGCCGGAGGTGCTCGTCGAGGAGGTTCTCGCCGCGCTCGCGGATGCCGGCTACGGCGATGTCGCCGAAGTCCGCACCGCCGAGGAGGACCTCGTCTTCTCGCTGCCGAAGGAGCTGCGCCGAGACGAATCCGGCGCCCGCGACGAGCGCGCCCTGGGAGGTCGCAGCCGATGAGCGAGAAGCGCGAGCAGCCGCAGTTCGGCGAGTACGCCACCCCTGAGGAGCAGCGGGCGGCCATCAGGCAGCCGCTGCCCGGGCAGTTCGACGCACCGGAGGCCCAGGCCACCCCTGCGGACGCATCGTCGCCGCCGACCGCGCCGCCGCCGACCGCACCGCGCGTGCTGCCACAGGGGATGCTGCCGGGCTCGACACTGCCGGCTGCTCAGCGGCCGCGTTTCGCCGACAGGATCTTCACGTTCGTCCTGCTCGGGGTGGGCCTCGTCGACGTCATCCAGTCGTGGCTCGCGGCGCCTGCCTACGCGCAGGCGATCTCGGAGACGCTCGCTACCCTCAACGTCACAGTGTCGCCGCAGGCCGTGCCGGGTGCGGCGGGCTTCGTCGTCGCGATCATCGGCTCGGTGCTCTGGCTCATCGTCGCGGGGCTCTCGTGGCTGAGCGTGCACGTGAACCGCATCAGCTTCTGGATTCCGCTCGCCGGGGGCGCGCTGATGAGCGTCGCGACCGCGATCTACCTGCTCATCGTTCTGACGTCGAGCACGGGGCTGCAGAACCTCGTGCCCGGCGGCGTCACCGGCACCGGAGTCTAGAGCACCCCCGCTCATCGAGCGGTTGCCGCTGAGGAGGCGGCGGCCCAGCGGATTGCCGCGCGGCGGTCGTCGCCAAAGGCGGGCGAAACGGGCGCAGTCGCCGCCAAGGCGGGCGAAGCGCGCGCATCGAGACGAGGGCTAGGAGGCGCTCTTCCCGTACGAGCCGAGTTCTTGCGTCGCCTCGATGACACGCTTGGCCATCGCGGTCTCCGCGACCTTGCCCCAGGCCCGCGGGTCGTAGCGCTTCTTGTCGCCGACCTCGCCGTCGACCTTGAGGACGCCGTCGTAGTTGGTCAGCATGTAGCCGGCGATCGAGCGGGTGAAGGCGTACTGGGTGTCGGTGTCGATGTTCATCTTCACGACGCCGTTGGCGACCGCCTCGGCGATCTCGGCAGCGCTCGAGCCGGAGCCGCCGTGGAACACGAGGTCGAGCGGCTTGGCCGCGGTGCCGAATGTGGCGGCGATGCCGGTCTGGATCTCGCCGAGCAGCTCGGGGCGCAGTTTGACGTTGCCCGGCTTGTAGACGCCGTGGACGTTGCCGAAGGTGAGAGCGGCGATGTACCTGCCCTTCTCGCCGAGGCCGAGCGCCTCGACGACCTTGGTGACATCGTCGAGGGTGGTGTAGAGCGCGTCGCCGCCGTCGCCCTTGATGCCGTCCTCCTCGCCGCCGACGACGCCGACCTCGATCTCGAGGATGGCGTTGATCGCCTTGGTGCGCTTCAGCATGTCCTCGGCGATGGCGATGTTCTCGTCGAGCGGCACGGCCGAGCCGTCCCACATGTGCGACTGGAAAAGCGGGCCTCGGCCGGCCTTGATCTCGTCCGCGCTGGCGGCGATGAGCGGCAGCACGAAGTCGTCGAGCGCAGGCTTCGGGCAGTGGTCGGTGTGCAGCGCCACGGTGACGGGATAGCTCTTGGCGACCTCGGTCGCGTACTTGGCGAACGCGATCGCGCCGGTCGCGCGGGCCTTGACGGTGTGGCCGGCGAAGTAGTCGGCGCCGCCCGTCGTGACCTGGATGATGCCGTCCGAGCCCGCCTCGGTGAGGCCTTGCAGCACGGCGTTGATCGTCTGCGAGGACGAGACGTTGAACGCCGGGTAGGCGAACCCGCCCCTCTTGGCCTTGTCGAGCAGTTCGGCGTACTGATCCGGGGTTGCGACGGGCACAGCTATCTCCTCGTTGAAAGCGACGTGACGGATTTCACTCTAGAGGGCCGCCGGGGCGGTGTCCTCGCCGAGCGGCGGCGCAATTTCGGGAATTGTTTCCGCATCGGAAACGCTCTCGGCCTCGCCCGCGGTGAGCGCCGCCGGAGCGGCCAGGCGGAAGGCCTCGGCCAGGTCGGCCGCGTCCGCGAGATCGGCGGCGTTGGCGGCATCCACGAGTTCCGGCGCGGCGAGCTCGCGCACCGGTTCCTCGATGGGGGAGGGCTCGGCGATGAGCTCGGCCTTGCGGAACGCGCCGATGCCGCGTGCCTTGGGCAGCACGTTGCGCTCGAGGCTGCCGACGAACGAGTTGTAGTTGTTGACCGTGCTGTGGATGCTTCTGCCAAGTTTCTCCACATGCGCGGCCATGGCGGTGAGCCGGGCATAGAGGTCTTTCGTGAGGTCGAAGAGCTTTGCCGCCTCGTCGGTGAGCGTCGCCTGCTGCCACGAGAAGGCCAGCGCCTTGAGGACCGACCAGAGCGTCACGGGGGAGGCGATCGCGACGTTCCTGCTGAACCCGTCGCGGAGGAGCGCGGGGTCCGTCGACATCGCCGCGGCGATCGCCGACTCGTAGGGCACGAAGGCGATGGTGAGCTCGGGCGAGGCGGGCAGGCCCGACCAGTAGTTCTTGGCGCCCAGCGCGGCGACGTGCTCGCGGAGCACCTTGGCGTGGTCCTTGAGCAGCCCGGCACGCTGTGCGCCCTCGGCCCCGGTCGCCGCGGGGTCGATGTCGGTGGCCTTGAGGTAGGCGTCCAGCGGCACCTTCGAGTCGACTGCGACGCTCTTGCCGCCGGGCAGGTGGATGACGAGGTCGGGGCGGCGCGGCACGCCGTCGACCGAGATGCTCACCTGCGTGTCGAAGTCGACGTGGTCGAGCATTCCCGAGGCCTCGACGAGGTTCTTGAGCTGCACCTCGCCCCAGGCGCCGCGCACGCTGGTGTTGCGCAGAGCGCTCGCGAGATTCTGGGTGATCGACGTGAGCTGCCGATCGGAGTCGATCGCGGTGCGCAGCTGTTCTTCCAGGCGGCCGTGCTGGGCGCTGCGCTGCACCTCGAGGTCGCCGACCTTCTTCTGCATCGTGTCGAGCGCGTCCTTCACGGGCGCCAGCGCCTGCAGCACCTTGCTCTCGTCCGCCGTGTCGGCGCGGTCGCGCTCGGCGCGCTTGGCGATCTCGGCCTGCAGCTGCTCGATCTGGGCGCGCAGCACCG
>JAJYBG010000057.1 GCA_021779075.1 Actinomycetes bacterium
GCGGGGTTGCGGTCGTTGCAGTCACGGCTGGATTGTACCGGCTGAGGTGCGCTCTCCCGTTCGAGGCGTGTCGCGTGCGAAAATCGAAGGGTGAAGGTGCTGGCGGCGATGAGCGGCGGGGTGGATTCCGCCGTCGCGGCCGCGCGCGCGAAGGACGCCGGCCACGACGTGGTCGGCGTGCACCTTGCCCTCAGCCGCACGCCGGGCACGCTGCGCACCGGCGCGCGCGGGTGCTGCACCGTCGAGGACGCCCTCGACGCCCGACGCGTGGCCGACCTCATCGGCATCCCCTTCTACGTCTGGGACTTCTCGGAGCGCTTCACCGAGGACGTCGTCGACGACTTCATCGCCGAGTACCGCGCCGGCCGCACCCCGAACCCGTGCATGCGCTGCAACGAGCGGATCAAGTTCGCGGCCCTGCTCGACAAGGCGCTCGCGCTCGGCTTCGACGCGGTGTGCACGGGCCACTACGCGACGGTGGTGGCGGATGCCGCCGGCAACCGCGAGCTGCACCGCGCCGCCGCCTGGGCCAAGGACCAGTCCTATGTCCTCGGCGTGCTCACCGCCGAACAGCTCGCGCACGCGATGTTCCCGCTCGGCGCCACGCCGTCGAAGGCCGAGGTGCGCGCCGAGGCGGAGGCGCGCGGCTTCTCGGTCGCGGCGAAGCCCGACTCGCACGACATCTGCTTCATCCCCGATGGCGACACCCGCGGGTGGCTGGGCGAGCACGTCGGTGTCGCGCCCGGCGACATCGTCGACCGCGCCGGCGCGAAGGTCGGCGAGCACCTCGGCGCCCACGCCTACACGGTCGGCCAGCGCCGTGGGCTCAGCCTCGGGGTTCCCGCGCCGGACGGTCGGCCGCGCTTCGTGCTCGAGGTGCGTCCGGCGGACAACACCGTCGTCGTCGGCCCCAGGGAGGCCCTCGACATCGTCGAACTCGCGGGGGAGCGCTTCAGCTGGGCCGGCCTCGCCCCGCGGCATCCCGCCGCCGGGTTCGGCTGCGAGGTGCAGGTGCGCGCGCACGCCGATCCGGTGCCCGCGGCCGCGGCGCTCGTCGACGGCGAGCTGGTGGTGCGCCCGGATTCCCCGATCAGCGGCGTCGCGCCCGGCCAGACCGCCGTGCTGTATTCCGGCACCCGGGTCCTCGGGCAGCTCACCATCGCGCGCACGCGCAGCGCCGTACCGGCCGCCTGACCCCTCCGGGGGGTGGACCCGGCACTCTGGGTGTTTCCCGAATACGGGGAAGCCATCCCCAGTAGACCCCTGTAGCCTCGCCGAGGAGCACTGAGGAGGTGTCACTCGTGGCCGAGCGCAAGATGCGTTCCGACGCACTCGCGAACCGCGACAAGATCGTCGCCGCCGCGCGTGCCGTCTTCGCCGAGCAGGGCGCTTCCGCGCCCTTCGACACGATCGCGCAGCGCGCCGGCGTCGGCAACGCGACGCTGTACCGCCACTTCCCGAACTCCGCGACGCTGCACGCCGCCATCCTGGAGCGCAGGCTGGAGGAGGCCGTCGCACTGCTTGCCGGGCTCGAGGCCGAGCCCGACTCGTGGCTCGTCATCGAGGCCTTCGTGCGCTGGATCGCCGTCGCACCGGACGTGAGCCTCATCGACCTCATGATCGAGCGGGATCCACCGCCGAGCCGCCTCACCGAGCTCTCCGGGCAGGTGCGCTCGCTGTTCGGCGCGCGCATCGCGGAGGCGGCCGCCGCCGGCGTCATCAAGCCCGACATCAGCTACGACATCATCATCACGGCGATGTTCGCGATCACCCAGGTCGGCCTGCAGGCCGACCTCGCCCCGGCGCTCAGGGAGCGCTTCCTCCAGGTCCTGCTCGACGGCATCACGGCGTAGGGGCCGACGTCGGAGGTTCGCCTTAGTCTTTCCCCGTGGCCACCGCTGCGTCCGACCCGACCCTCGACGAGGCGCACGTCGAGGTCGCCGACCTGACGCGCCGCATCAACGATGCGGCCGACGCGTACTACGAGCGCGACACGCTCCTCATGTCCGATGCCGAGTACGACGGCCTCATGGCCCGGCTGCGCGAGCTCGAGCGGCTCTGGCCCGAGCTGCAGTCCCAGGATTCCCCGACCCTGCGCGTCGGCGGGCGCGGCGACACCACCCTGTTCGCCCCCGTCGCGCACGCCGAGCCCATGCTCAGCCTCGACAACGTCTTCTCGGCCGGCGAGCTCGCCGACTGGGCGGTCAAAACAGCGGAATCCGCAGGCACCGCGGTGCGCTGGCTGTGCGAGCTCAAGATCGACGGCCTCGCCATCTCGCTGCGCTACGAGCACGGCCGGCTCGTCTCGGCGGCGACGCGCGGCGACGGCCGGGTCGGCGAGGACGTCACCGAGAACGTCCGCGCCATCGCGGCGATCCCGGGGCAGCTCGCCGGCTCGGGCCATCCGCCGCTCGTCGAGGTGCGCGGCGAGGTGTTCTTCAAGGTTGCCGACTTCGACGCGCTCAACGCCAGGCAGTCGGCGGCGGGCGAGAAGCAGTTCGCGAACCCGCGCAACGCCGCCTCCGGCTCGCTGAGGCAGAAGGCCGAGGGCAAGACGCCGGCCGCGCTCGCGCTCATGCGCGACCGGCTGAGCCGACTGAGCATGCTCGTCCACGGCATCGGGGCGTGGGCCGAGCCGCCCGTGGCGACGCAGTCCGAGGTCTACGGGCTGCTCGCGGCGTGGGGGCTGCCCACGAGCACGCACCTCCGCGTCGTCGACTCGATCTCGGCGGTTCAGGAGTACGTGCGCTACTACGGGGAGCACCGGCACGAGGTCGAGCACGAGATCGACGGCATCGTCGTCAAGGTCGACGACCTCGCACTGCATGACGAGCTCGGGGCGACGAGCCGCGCGCCGCGCTGGGCGATCGCCTACAAGTACCCGCCCGAGCAGGTCAACACGAAGCTGCTCGAGATCCTCGTCGGCATCGGCCGCACCGGCCGCGCCACCCCGTACGCGGTGATGGAACCGGTGCGGGTCGCCGGCTCGGTCGTCGAGCGGGCGACGCTCCACAACCAGGACGTCGTGCGCGAGAAGGGCGTGAAGATCGGCGACACCGTCGTGCTGCGCAAAGCGGGCGACGTCATCCCCGAGGTGCTCGGCGCCGTCGTCGAGCTGCGCGACGGGACCGAGCGCGACTTCGTCATGCCCGAGCGCTGCCCGGAGTGCGGCGCGGTGCTCCAGCCGATGAAGGAGGGCGACGTCGATCTGCGCTGCCCCAACGCCAAGGGCTGCCCGGCCCAGGTGCGCGGGCGCGTCGAGCACATCGGGTCGCGCGGCGGCCTCGACATCGAAGGCCTCGGCGAGCGCGCCGCAGCGGCGCTCACCCAGCCGCCGGCGCCGCTGCTGCCGACCGAGGCGGGGTTGTTCGACATCGTCGACCCGGCGACGCTCGAGGGCATCGAGATCACGGTGACCGATCTCGAGACCGGCCTTCCGGTGCTCGATTCGGCGGGCAATCCCGAGCGCGACCGGCCGTTCCAGCGCATCGTGAGGCGCTGGACCCTCGACAAGGTCGAGCATCGCGAGTACGGCCCGTCCAAGGCCGCGGAAGAGCTCGTCGCGAACATCGCGGCGGCGAAGACGAAGCCGCTCTGGCGCATCCTCGTCTCGCTCAACATCCGGCACGTCGGCCCGGTCGCGGCGCGCGCCCTGGCCGACTGGTTCGGCTCGCTCGACGCGATCCGCGCGGCGTCCGCCGAGCAGCTCGGCGAGGTCGAGGGCGTCGGCGCCATCATCGCCGAGTCGCTCCTCGAGTGGTTCGCGGTCGACTGGCACCGCGAGATCCTCGCGCGCTGGGCGGCGGCCGGCGTGCAGTTCGCCACGCCCGGCCATCCCGGCCCGGGCGCGGCGGCCGGTGCCGCGGGCGTGCTGTCCGGTCTCACCGTGGTCGTCACCGGAACCCTCGAGGGCTACACGCGCGAGAGCGCCGATGAGGCGATCATCGCCGCCGGCGGCAAGTCGTCGTCCAGTGTGTCGAAGAAGACCGACTACGTCGCGGCCGGCCCCGGCGCCGGCTCGAAGCTCGCCAAGGCGGAGGAGCTCGGCATCCCCGTCCTCGACGCCGCGCAGTTCCGCACCCTCGTGACTCGGGGGCCCAACGCGCTGGACGGCTGAGCGGGCACCCCGCGAGCGCGCTGGAGCCCGGGCCGCTCCTAGGATTGAAGGCGATGTCTGAAATCAACGCCGACCTCGTGCGGCACCTCGCCGGGCTCGCTCGCATCGACCTCAGCGACGCGGAGGTGGCCAGCCTCACGAGCGAGCTCGCCGTCATCGTCGACTCCGTCGCCAAGGTCGTCGAGGTCGCCACCCCTGACGTGCCCGCGACGAGCCATCCGCTGCCGCTCCTCAACGTGTTCCGCGACGACGAGGTGCGCCCCTCGCTCACGGTCGAGCAGGCGCTCTCCGGCGCGCCCGCGCGCGACGGCGACCGGTTCACCGTCGCCGCCATCCTCGACGAGGAGGTGTGATGGGCGACCTCACCCGGCTGTCGGCCGCCGCCCTCGCCGCCGCCCTCGCCGCACGCGAGGTCTCGGCCGTCGAGGCCGTCCAGGCGCACCTCGACCGCATCGCCGCGGTCGACGGCGATGTCCACGCGTTCCTCCACGTCGCCTCCGACGCCGCCCTCGCCGCCGCCGCAGGGATCGACGCGCAGCGCGCCGGCGGCGAGCCGCTCGGCCCGCTCGCGGGGGTGCCGATCGCCATCAAGGACGTGCTCTGCACGTACGACATGCCGTCGACCGCGGGCTCGAGGATTCTCGAGGGCTGGATTCCGCCCTACGACGCCACCGTCGTCGCGAAGCTGCGCGCGGCCGGCCTCATCCCGCTCGGCAAGACCAATATGGACGAGTTCGCCATGGGCTCCTCGACGGAGCACTCGGCCTACGGCCCGACGCACAACCCGTGGGATCTCGCCCGCACCCCCGGCGGCTCGGGCGGTGGCTCGGCGGCGGCGCTCGCCTCCTTCCAGGCGCCCCTCGCCCTCGGCTCCGACACTGGCGGCTCCATCCGCCAGCCGGCCTCCGTCACCGGCACGGTCGGCGTCAAGCCCACCTACGGCGCCGTGAGCCGCTACGGCGCCATCGCGCTGGCCAGCTCGCTCGACCAGGTCGGCCCGGTGACGCGCACGATGCTCGATGCGGGCCTGCTGCACGATGTCATCGGCGGGCACGACCCGCTCGACTCGACCTCGCTCGCGGAATCCTGGCCGTCGATGGCGGATGCCGCGCGCCGCGGCGCCGAGGGCGGCATCCTCAGCGGCCTCAAGGTCGGCGTCGTGCGCGAGATCGCCGGCACCGGCGCAGGCTTCCAGGCGGGCGTGCGCACCCTGTTCGAGCAGTCGATCGGCATCCTCGCGGCGAACGGGGCCGAGATCATCGAGGTGAGCGCGCCGAGCTTCGAGTACGCGGTCGCCGCCTACTACCTGATCCTTCCGGCTGAGGCGTCGAGCAACCTCGCCCGCATGGACTCGGTGCGCTTCGGACTGCGCGTCCAGCCCTCGGACGGCCCGATGACGGTCGAGCGCGCCATGAGCGCGACCCGCGGCGCGGGCTTCGGCGCCGAGGTCAAGCGCCGCATCATCCTCGGCACCTACGCCCTCAGCGCCGGCTACTACGACGCCTACTACGGCAGCGCCCAGAAGGTCCGCACCCTCATCCAGCGCGATTTCGCCGCCGCCTTCGGCGTCGTCGACGTGCTGCTGAGCCCCTCGTCGCCGACGACCGCGTTCCAGCTCGGCTCCCTCGTCGACGACCCGCTGGCGATGTACCTCAACGACATCACCACGATCCCCGCGAACCTCGCCGGGATCCCCGGCGCGAGCATCCCCATCGGCCTCGCGCCCGAGGACGGGCTGCCCGTCGGCCTGCAGCTGCTCGCGCCGGCGCGAGCGGACGCCCGCCTCTACGAGGTGGGGGCCGCGATCGAGACCCTGCTCGAAGACCGCTGGGGGGGCCCGCTGCTGGCCCAGGCGCCGGCGCTGAACACCGCGAAGGAGGCGTGATGGCGAAGGACGCCCTGCTCGACTACGACACCGCGATCAAGCTCTACGAGCCGGTCATCGGCTTCGAGGTCCACGTCGAGCTCAACACCAGGACGAAGATGTTCTGCGGCTGCGCGAACGCTTTCGGCCAGGGCGCGAACACCAACACCTGCCCGACCTGCCTCGGTCTGCCCGGCGGTCTGCCCCAGGTCAACGGGAAGGCCATCGAGTCGGCCATCCGGCTCGGCCTCGCGCTGGGGTGCGAGATCGCCGAGAACTGCCGCTTCGCCCGGAAGAACTACTTCTACCCCGACCTCGCGAAGAACTTCCAGACCTCGCAGTACGACGAGCCGATCGCCCACGACGGGGCCGTCGTCGTCGAGCTCGAGTCGGGCCGCGAGATCGAGATCCTCATCGAGCGGGCGCACATGGAGGAGGACGCCGGCAAGCTCACCCACGTGGGCGGTGCGACCGGCCGCATCCAGGGCGCCGACCACTCGCTCGTCGACTTCAACCGCGGCGGCGTCCCGCTCATCGAGATCGTCACCCGGATCATCGACGGCGCCGAGGCGGACGCCCCCGAAGTCGGTCGTGCCTATGTCGGCGCCGTCCGCGACCTCGTCAAGGCGCTCGGCATCTCGAACGCGCGCATGGAGGAGGGCAACGTGCGCTGCGACGCGAACGTGTCGCTGCGCCCGCGCGGTTCCGGCACGCTCGGCACGCGCACCGAGACCAAGAACGTCAACTCGCTGCGCTCGATCGAGCGCGCGGTGCGCTACGAGATCCAGCGGCAGGCGGCTGTGCTGGAATCCGGCGGCACGATCACGCAGGAGACCCGCCACTGGCACGAGGATTCCGGCACGACCTCGCCGGGGCGGCCCAAGAGCGACGCCGACGACTACCGCTACTTCCCCGAGCCCGATCTCGTGCCGGTGGCTCCCTCCCGCGAGTGGGTCGCCGAGCTCGCCGGGACGCTGCCCGAACTGCCGGCCTCGCGTCGCAAGCGGCTGCGCGCGGCCTGGGGATTCACCGCTCTCGAGTTCCAGGACGTCGTCAACGGCGACCTGCTCGACGCGGTCGAGGCGACCGTCGCCGCCGGCGCCGCGCCGGCCGACGCCCGCAAATGGTGGACCGGCGAGCTCACCCGCATCGCGAACGTCCAGGGCGTCGAGGCCTCGGAGCTCGTGACGCCGGGGCAGGTCGCCGAGGTCGCGGCGCTCGTGGCATCCGGCGACCTCACCGACCGCCTCGCCCGCCAGGTGCTCGAGGGCGTCATCGCGGGCGAGGGATCGCCTGCCGAGGTGATCGAGAGGCGCGGCCTGCGGGTCGTCTCCGACGACGGCGCGCTCATCGCCGCGATCGACCAGGCGCTCGCGGCGCAGCCCGACGTGCTGGCGAAGATCCGCGACGGCAAAGTGCAGGCCGCCGGCGCCGTCATCGGCGCGGTCATGAGGGCCATGGGCGGGTCGGCGGACGCCGCGCGCGTTCGCGAACTCATCCTCGAGAGGGCCGGGTAGCCGGTCGTCGGCAGGCTGATCACGTGAACTCGAGCGGCTGGGTCCGCGAACTCGTCTTCACGGGATTCCTGGGGTTCGCCGCTTCCTAGGATGGAGGCGTGAAAGACCCCCAGCGCTACCTCGCCCTCGCCGTCATCCTCGACTTCGTGCTGGTGATCCTCTTCGCGGTCATCGGCCGCACCTCGCACCGTGAGGATCTCGGCGTCGCCGGCGTCGTCCAGACCGCGTGGCCGTTCCTCGTCGGCACCGTCGTCGGCTGGCTGGCCACTGTCGGCTGGCGCGGGCCGTTGTCGATCGTGCGGACGGGGCTCGGCGTGTGGGCGGCGACCGTGGTGATCGGGATGCTGCTGCGCCTGGCATCCGGCCAGGGCATCGCCGCCGCTTTCGTCATCGTCGCCGCCGTGACGCTCGCGGTCTTCCTCCTGGGCTGGCGTGCCGTCGCCCTGCTCATCGTGCGCCGCCGCGCCTAGAGTCCGCGTGCGAATCCCGCCGCTTCCCCTTTGTGAGCGCCCCGGACACGCCCGACTGGCGGGATTCGCGGAGCTAGAGGCCGAGGACCAGATTCACCGTGGAGGCGAGCACCAGGGTTCCGAAGGCATACGACAACAGCGTGTGCCGAAGCACCACCGCCCGCAGCGCGGAGGTGCGCAGCGAGGTGTCAGAGACCTGGTAGGTCATGCCGAGGTCGAAGGCGAGGTATGCGAAATCGGTGTAGCGCGGCGGCTCGTCGGTGTTGAAGTTGATACCGGCTCCGGATCGTGCGCCCGTCTGCCCGCCGATCCCCGCCGCGTAGTAGAGCCGCGCATAGCGCAGCGTGTAGAGGGTGTGGATCAGCGTCCAGGACAGGGCGACGCTCGCGAAGGCGAGCGCCGCCGCGATGAGCTTGGCCGCACCGGTCTCGTGGCGGGCGTCCAGAACGAGCAGGACCAGGGCCACGATCGAGGCGAGCGCCGCACCGACGATGACCACATCGCTGACGACGCGGCCCGGATCCTCACGTGTCGCATGCGTGCGGGTGTCCGTGGCGTCAAGGCGCCCGATGCTCACCCACACCGTGGTGATGAAGACGAGGGATGCCGCGCACCAGCCCGCGACGGTGGCGTAGAGCCACGACGCCGTGAAGCCCACGATGAGCGCCACGGCGACGCCCGCGGCAGCCATGGCGACAAGACGAAGCGCCGCCAGACTGCGGGGTGTCGTCGATCCGCGCGAAGCCATGGCCCGATTCTGGTGCCCGGTCTGCCGTGACCCTATGACCGACACCCCGGCCCGCGTCCCGCGCGCGAGCTCGCCGCCACCCGGGACCCCCGGTGCCGGTGCCTC